>NZ_JBFJWS010000009.1:0-48397 GCF_041623545.1 Zhongshania sp.
ACCAACAAGATATTGCTGCCATCACTAAGCTGCAAATATTCTTGAAGCGTCGCAGAGCTTTTTTGATCCATTTTGCTGCCGCCGAGGCGCAGCTCGATGAGTTTGCGCTCGGCAAATAGAGACATGGATTGCCCAGCGTCAATTAACTGTCCCCAGTCAAAGCCGCGTTCTACATTGAGTACTTCGCGCTCGTGAATACCTTGTTCGCGGCAGTGCTGGCGGATGGTGTCGCAACATTCCTGAGTGATAAGTAGCTCATCGCCGCAGACTAAATAGACAGGGGATAGGCCTTTATTGAGTTGCCCGGCTAATTGCTCAGGACGTAGTTTCATCTAGGCTGGGCTTGCATTTGGTGTGACCAAAATTCCACTTGGCGGGCGAGGCGAATGCTGAGCTGCTCGCGCATTTCGGCGCGAACAATGGTCGATTCAGTTTCTTCGCCAACGGGATTGTCGGGATCGTTTACGATCAAGCGACGTTGCTGGAGGGTATGAGGGCCTTTTAAATTTTTGCCATCTGGCGTTTGTAACTCGACGCTAGCAGATTCGTATAGGGCGTACTCAGCATCGCGGGCTTCGCGATCTAGGGCGGCGCTACGCTTTTGCTCCTCAAGGAGTTTAATCACCACAATAAGCTTGGCGTCGTTGCGCCTTTTGGTAACGGCGACGTCATTGATCACAAACTGGCGCTTAAGTGATTGGCTTAATTCTTGGCTGTCCCGCTCAGCGCTGATATACACCGGCTGCATGTCGGTCGCCAAGCTGGTACTGCCGCGCAGGGCGAAGCCGCAGGCCGCGAGCCACAGGCAGGCGGCCGTGGTGAGTAATACTTTCAGAACATTAGTTTGCAACGATATTCACCAATTTTTTAGGCACCAAGATTTCTTTGCGGATGGTTAGCTCCCCAATGAAGCGCTGGACGTTGTCCTGCTCTCTGGCCATTTTCTTAATAGCCTCACCGTCGGCATCGATAGCAACCTCAATGGTCGCTCGAAGCTTGCCATTGACCTGTACCGCCATTTCAATAGTGTTGCGTACAAGTGCGCTTTCGTCTACTTGTGGCCAAGGTGCGTCTATCACCGCGGTGCTGTGACCCAATTCTGCCCAAAGTTGATGGCTTATATGGGGCACGATTGGCGCTAATAAACGCACGGCAGCTTCTAGTGCTTCACGCTCCACAGCCAAGCACTGGGGACCTTGCGCTTGGAACCGCGAAACCTCGTTGATCAATTCCATTACTGCAGCTATCGCCGTGTTAAAGGTTAGGCGGCGGCCGAAATCGTCACTGACCTTGGCAATGGTTTCGTGGGTTTTACGGCGCAAATCCTGTTGTGGGCCGGACAGGCTCGCGGTCTCAAGTGCCGGTGGGCTGCCGGCATCGAGGTGCGTGGCCGCCAATTTCCACAGACGCTTGAGGAAGCGGTGCGCACCTTCAACTGCGCTGTCAGACCATTCCAAACTCTGTTCTGGTGGCGCCGCAAACATAATGAATAAGCGCACGGTGTCAGCGCCGTACTGCTCGATTAAGGCTTGTGGGTCGACGGTATTGCCCTTGGATTTAGACATCTTGGTGCCGTCTTTTAGCACCATGCCCTGACAGAGCAATTGTTTAAAGGGTTCGTCAGAGTTTACTAAGCCTTCGTCGCGCATTAGCTTGTGGAAGAAGCGCGCATATAACAGGTGAAGTATGGCGTGTTCGATGCCGCCCACGTATTGGTCAACGGGCAGCCAGTAATTGGCGCGGTCGGGGTCGAGCATGCCGTCTTCGAAATCGGGACAGGTGAAGCGCGCGTAATACCAAGAGGATTCCATAAAGGTGTCGAAGGTATCGGTCTCGCGCTCTACAGGTTTGCCGTCGAGTTCGTCTTTGCGCCACTCAGTATCGGCTTTAATGGGCGATTGGACGCCGTCCATCTCCACGTCTTCCGGTAGCAGCATGGGTAGCTTGTGGGCTGGCACTGGAATCTCGCCGCCTTCGGGCAAATTAAACATGGGGATGGGTGCGCCCCAGTAACGCTGGCGGGAGACGCCCCAGTCGCGTAGACGGTAATTGGTGGTGACTCGGCCTTTGTCTTGTGCAATCAATGCATCTGAGATTGCGGTGAATGCGGCACTGAAATCGAGGCCGTTAAAATCGCCGGAATTAGTTAGCACACCTTTTTCGGTAAACGCGGCGGCGTCAATATCGATGGTCTCGTCGTTAGCCGGTGCAATAACTTGCTTGATGCCAAGGCCGTATTTTTTCGCGAACTCATAGTCGCGCTGATCGTGGGCGGGCACTGCCATAACCGCGCCAGAGCCGTAATCCATGAGTACGTAGTTGGCGATCCACACGGGCACCAATTCGCCGGTGAGCGGGTGGCGGGCTTGCAGGCCGGTGGCCATACCGCGTTTTTCCATGGTTGCCATATCGGCTTCGGCTACTGAGCTATTGCGGCAGCTGTCGATAAAAGTGGCCAGTTCGCTATTGGTTTTGGCAACTTCAAGGGCAATCGGGTGCTCGGCAGCTAGGCTGACATAGGTCACGCCCATCAGGGTGTCGGGGCGAGTGGTGTACACTTCAAAGCTGTCGGCACCGGCCACGGGGGATTCTAAATCAAAACGCATTTGCACGCCCTGGGAGCGGCCAATCCAGTTGCGCTGCATGGTCTTAACTTGCTCAGGCCAGCCGTCAAGTTGGTCTAAGTCGTCAATTAGCTGTTCTGCGTAGCTAGTGATTTTAATAAACCACTGAGGGATTTCTTTGCGTTGTACTTGGGTGTCACAGCGCCAGCAGCAGCCGTCGATAACCTGTTCGTTGGCCAGTACGGTTTCATCAACGGGACACCAATTCACCGCCGAGGTCTTTTTGTAGACCATGCCTTTTTCGTAGAGGCGGGTGAAGAACCACTGCTCCCAGCGATAATAATCTGGTTTGCAGGTGGCGAGCTCCCGACCCCAGTCGTAGGCAAAGCCCAATTGCTTGAGCTGGTCACGCATATAGGCGATATTCTCGACGGTCCATTTGGCCGGCGCGGTTTTGTTTTTAACTGCCGCGTTTTCGGCGGGTAGGCCAAAGGCGTCCCAACCCATGGGCTGTAGTACGTTTTTGCCGAGCATGCGCTGGTAGCGTGAGATCACGTCGGCGATGCTGTAGTTGCGCACATGCCCCATATGGAGCTTGCCGCTGGGATAGGGGAACATGGCCAAGCAGTAGTATTTTTCGCGACTAGGATCTTCTACGGCGGTGAAGCTGCCTTGCTCATGCCAAAATTGTTGGGCAGAGGTTTCGATGTCACGGGGGGCGTATTGATGGTCCATTGGCAGTGTCAGTTCTCTATACAGCGGGCAGATGAAGTTAAGGGCGCTTATTCTAGCAGCTTAGCTGGGTCGGGGCGATTGCCTAGCGTCGATCCGAGTCGCAAGAAGGAGACCGAAACATAATAAGATGATGGGCGTTGAGCCATAGCGCGTGAAGGGTGTTGTACCTTCGCGGGCGTGGACTTCACCCCGCAATGCGGTTTCGACAAATGACGGAACGCGACTGCGGATATTGCCGTGATGATCGACTAGCGCAGTGATGCCAGTACTCGTTACCCGAATTAGCTCCCGGCCATTTTCCAGTGCGCGCATTTGTGCCATCTGCATGTGCTGATCTGGGCCAATGGAATGACCAAACCAGGCGTCATTGCTGATGGTAAACAGAATATCGCTGCCCCGGGAGCTTTGGGCGATAAGGTCGGGGTAGGCTACTTCATAGCAAATTGACGGCGCTAACTGCCAGCCCTTCACTTGTAGATGGCCCTGTTCGGCGGTGCCGCGACTAAAGCTGGATAAGGGGAGGTCGAAGATTTTTAGCAGGCCGTGAATATACTGACTGAGGGGAATGAATTCGCCAAAAGGCACGAGTTTTTGTTTGTGGTAAATGCCTTCGCCGCCGCTGATGACCATGGCGGAATTATGCATTTTTTCATCGAAGCGGGTGGGTACGCCAGTGATTAATGCGCTGCTGTTCTCGGCAGCGCGCTCAGCGATATAGTCAAAAAATGATTGGGCATTGTGATATAGCGCGGGAATGGCGGCCTCAGGCCAAATCACGAGGTCGGCGTCGGCCCAGAGTTTTTCCGATGCAAAATCGTAGAGCTCTAGGGTTGCCCAATATTGGGTGTAGGCCCATTTTTTTTCTTGAGATATATTTGATTGCACTGCGCCGATCCGCAGAGGTGCGATGTCTTTGGCTTGGGTCCACTCGGTTTGTTTTAGCAGGTAGCCCTGGCCAAACAGCAGGGCGCAGCCAAGCAGCGGCGCGGTGTTGCGCAGTTTAGTTTTATGGGGTGCGAGGAGGAATTGCGCAAGGGCGCCGCCACTTAGCGCAACCCAGAAGCTGAGGCCGTATACGCCGATAACCGGCGACCAGCCTGCCAGTGCGCTATGTAAGTGACCATAGCCGAGATAGAGCCACGGAAATCCGGTAAAGACCCAGCCCCGCAGCCATTCGCATAATACCCATATTGCGGCAAAGCCGAGAATACGGCCGCCACGGCCATTGCGGACCCAGCGGCTATAGGCATAGCAAAATAGCGCGGGAACTAAGCCGAGAAAAACACAAAATATGCCGGTCATCGGTAGGGCGAGGTAGGCGGGGGTTGCGCCGAAATCGTGAATGGCAATATAAACCCAGGACACCCCGGTTAAAAAACTGGCACTGCCAAAAACCCAGCCCATTATAAAACTGTGCTTTGGGTTGGTGATGTTGATGCCGGCAGCCAGAGCGGCCATTGCTAATATGCCAATCCACCACCAGTCAAAGGGCGCCAAGGACAAGGGTAGGCAGGCACCGGCGACGGCGAGAAATAGTACGTGGCTAAATTTTATTGATGACGGCGTATGTGGTGACGGGGTGTTCACAGTTTGCGGATCCAAGCTGAAGGCCAAATTTAGCGAGGACCTAGTGTAACGGCGCGCTGGTCTTACTGCTAGCGCACCGAGGTGAATCAGGCTTGACGGATGTCGGTGTCGTTTGCCGGATGTAAGGCAGGATTGTTCTCGTCAGCGCTGTCCGCACTGCTGGCAATTAAGTGTGCGGGCTTGGGCGTTTTGTCTGGGTAGCGGTTGGTGAGGGGTTCAGGGCTGCCGCTATTGTCGATTAAATACACGTGGCGGCGCTGCAGACCACGGGCTTCTTTTACACCGCAAGAGTGGGCGATAACGCCGACCTCATGCATTAAATTGAGGGCGTAATTCTTAACCCGGGTTGCTTTGTTAGTGGGGTCTAGGCCGCGCTGCAACTCTGGGTCGTGGGTGGTAATACCGGTGGGGCAGGTATTTTTATTACATTGCAGGGCTTGGATGCAGCCCAGTGCAAACATAAACCCCCGCGCGCTAACGATAAAATCTGCGCCTACGCACAGCGCCCACGCCGCTTCGGCGGGGTTAATCATTTTGCCAGAGGCAATGACTTTGATGCGTTTGCGCAGATTGTATTCGCAGAGTTTGTCTACCACCATTGGCAGGCTGCGGCGTATCGGCAGGCCAACATAGTCCATGAGACTTTGCGGCGCCGCGCCGGTGCCACCGTCGGCGCTGTCGATGGTGATAAAGTCAGGTGCGTATTTTTGGCCGCGTAAATGGATGGCCTCGCACATTTCGTCCAGCCATTCAGAAAAGCCCACTACGACCTTGAAGCCCACAGGTTTGCCGGTGATGCCACGAATGCGCACAATCATGTCGAGCAGGTCGTCGATGCTGTGAATGTCGGTGTGGCCATTCGGGCTGATGGAGTCTTTGCCAACGTCGATGCCGCGGATGCTGGCGACCTCTGCGGTGACTTTGCCGCCGGGTAAAATGCCGCCTTTGCCGGGTTTGGCACCTTGGCTGAGCTTGATTTCAAACATCCGCACTTGCGGGTGGCTGGCAATATTGCGGAGTTTCTCATCGCTGAGCTGACCGTCTTTGTCACGAACACCGTATTTAGCAGTACCAATTTGAAAGACAATGTCGCAGCCCGCTTCCAAATGGTAGGGCGATAGGCCGCCCTCCCCAGTATTTAACCAAATGCCCGCTTCTTTTGCGCCGGCGCTGAGAGCCTGAATCGCAGGTTTGGATATGGCGCCAAAACTCATACCAGAAATGTGAAAAATAGCGGAACTGGTGTAAGGGTGCTTGGCAAAGCCTTCGCCGATGGTGACGGCGTGGGTGGGTACTGCGTCTTGACTGAGGGTGGGGAAGAAGCAGTTCATAAACAGGACTTCATTGCTCTGGCTCAGGGGGCGGGTAGAGCCAAAGGCGATGGTGGTGTCGATGTTCTTCGCCGCGCGGTATACCCAAGAACGTTGGGAGCGATTGAAAGGTAATTCCTCTCGGTCCATTGCAAAGAAGTACTGGCGAAAAAACTCGCCTAAGTGTTCAAAAATATAGCGAAAGCGACCAATGATAGGGTAGTTGCGGCGAATGGCGTGCTGGGTTTGGGTGATATCGGCGATATAGATGTAGGCAAGATAGATGATGCCCACTGCTAGAGCTAGTAGGAATGCTAAGGCAGCATATTCGATAAAGGTGTTGGCGATATTATTAAGGCTGTCGAGGGTCGTTGTGAACATAGCTTCCTCAATGTGTGCAGTAAAATGCCAGTGTATTAAGGCATTGTAGACTGAAACGATGAGAAAAGTTTACCGGGGCGCTGAACGAACCCCGGTAGATAGCAGAGCGCTTACTTAATTATCGATTTGGGCTACTTGGCGCATACGCAATAAATGAATTTGCCGGTTGTCCGCGTTCACCACTTTGAACTCAAAATCGTCAAGGCGAGCTATTTCATTGCGGCTGGGCAGATACCCGAAAGCTTTAAGTATCAGGCCGCCAATGGTATCGAATTCTTCGTCGCTAAGCTTAGCGTTGAAATAGTCGTTAAAGTCGTCGATTGGCGTTAGCGCTTGCACTACAAAATCATTGTCAGTGATTTTACGAATCGGCAAATCGTCGTCTTCGTCATACTCGTCTTCGATATCGCCAACAATTTGTTCAAGAATATCCTCGATGGTAATCAGGCCAGCCGCGCCGCCATACTCGTCAATCACCACGGCCATATGATGGCGCTTTTCGCGGAAATCGCGCAGTAGCACGTTCAATCGCTTACTTTCCGGCACTAAGGTTGCCGGGCGGAGAATGTCGCGAATGTCGATGTCTTCGCTATTGGGGGTTTTCCAGAGCAGCGGTAATAAATCTTTTGAAAGCAGTATCCCAAGGACGTTGTCCAAGGTGTCGCCAATGACTGGGTAGCGGGAGTGGCCGGTATCGACAATAATTGGAAGCAGCTCACTTAGGGGCTGGTCTGCCTTTAGAACCACCATCTGCGGGCGTGGAATCATGATTTCCCGGGCCTGCATATCGCTGATATGCATGGCACCTTCAACAATGCTTATGGCATCGTCATCGATGACTTCATTCTGTTTGGCGACAGCAAGCAGTTCAAACAGATCTTCCCGCGTTTTGGGTTCAGATGAAAAAGCATGGGCTATTTTCTCGATCCAAGACTTGTCACTTGGATCGTTGCTAGATCGATCTTCACTCATGGTTTTGGGTGCTGTCCTCGCATATAGGCGTATAGGGATTGCTAATATTTAGTGCATTTAGAAGCGCAATTTCCAGCGATTCCATTATTTCGGCTTCATCATCGTCGATATGATCATAACCGAGGAGATGGAGTGTACCGTGAATTACCATGTGCGCCCAGTGGTCGTGACAGGGTTTACCCTGTTCTATGGCTTCACGCTCAACGACTTGCTTACAAATAGCGAGGTCGCCTAAGAGCGGTAGCTCGAGTTCTGGAGGTAAATCAGCAGGAAAAGACAGCACATTGGTGGGGCCGTCTTTTTGTCGATATTGTAGGTTCAGTTCTGCACTTTCGGCAATATCAATGAGACGGATACTGAGCTCGGCCTCCTCGCGGTGTTCCGCTAATGCAGCTTGAGCCCAGCGTTCAAATTGAGTTTGGCTGGGCAGCTCACCTGCTTCGCAGGCGATTTGCAGGTCGAGATCGAGGTGGACTTGGCTCATTGAGCGCCGCCGCTTGTTGCATCAAAGGCGGCGTAAGCTTCAACGATGCGCTGTACCAAGGGGTGGCGAACCACGTCTTTGGCAGCAAAGTGGGTCATGCTAATGCCGTCGATGTCGCCGAGCACTTTCATTACGTGTACGAGACCGGAAGGCGTGCCCCGAGGCAGATCGATCTGGGTGGCATCGCCGGTGATAACCGCAGTGGAGCCGAAGCCGATGCGGGTCAGGAACATCTTCATTTGTTCCCGTGTGGTGTTTTGGGCTTCATCCAATATGATATAGGAGTCATTCAAGGTGCGGCCGCGCATAAAGGCCAGTGGGGCAATTTCGATAATATTGCGCTCAATGAGTTTGGTGACGGTTTCCATGCCCAGCATTTCATAGAGCGCATCGTAGAGAGGCCGTAGATAGGGGTCGATTTTTTGGGCCAAATCACCGGGCAAAAAGCCGAGCTTTTCACCGGCCTCAACTGCTGGGCGAACCAATAAAATACGCTGCACGTCATTGGAAATCAGTGCCTCGACGGCACAGGCGACCGCGAGATAGGTTTTTCCAGTACCGGCAGGGCCAATGCCAAAATTAATATCGCAACTTTGGATAGATTTTACATAGCGCTGCTGGTTTCCGCCCCGAGGTTTGACGCTGCCTTTCTTGGTTTGGATGACCACCGGCACATGATCGGTGGCGGGATGGCTTATTTGCTCGAGACCAGCTTGCTGCAAATTTAGGTGCACGCTTTCAGCGTTTAAAACAACGCCATTTTGCGAGTCACTGTACAGGTGTTTGATCAGTTGTACGGCATCGTCAACGGATCCACTGGGGCCGTTAATCTGAAAAGTATTGCCCCGCGCAGCAATGCGCACCAGCAGGCGCTGTTCAATCATTTTTAGGTTGGCGTCATGCTGGCCGCAGAGATCGGCAAGTAAACGCGGATCGTTGGGTTCTAGAGTGAGAACGCGTTGTATATCTTGAGCTGTCAATGATTCACCGAGTGCCACAAATGCAGCGTAAATTGTGAAATTTCGATCATAAGCCGGTTTTCAGGAGAATCAAACCGGCGACTGTTTCTAAAGCATTTTGCCCCGCAGGGAGTTGGCGTAGGCCTCTAATATGTCTACGTCGACAAATTGGCCGATAACGCTCTGATCCGCGCAGGGAAAGTTGACGACCCGATTGTTTTCGGTGCGGCCTTGGAGTTCACCGGGATCCTTGCGGGACGCGCCGGTGACTAAAATGCGCTGGGTAGTGCCCGCCATTTGACGGCTGATCCGCGCGGCATTTTGTAGGATTTGGTGCTGGAGAATGTCGAGGCGTTCTTTTTTCACCGACTCCGGGGTTTCATCGGGCAATTGGGCGGCTGGGGTGCCGGGCCGAGCGCTGTAAATAAAGCTAAAAGAGTGATCAAAACCGATGTCGTGAATCAGCTGCATGGTCTGTTGGAAATCTTCGTCGGTTTCGCCGGGAAAGCCGATGATGAAGTCAGACGACAGGCTGATGTTCGGGCGTATGGTTTTGAGCTTGGCAATTTTGGCGCGGTATTCGTCGGCGGTGTGACCGCGTTTCATGGCCGCGAGAATACGGTCACTGCCATGCTGTACTGGCAGGTGTAAGTGGTCCACTAGTTGCGGCACGGTGGCATAGGCCTGTATTAGAGCCTCGCTGAACTCCACCGGGTGCGAGGTGGTGTAGCTTATACGATCGATGCCGGGAACCTGGGCAACAAAGTGAATGAGCTCAGCGAAATCGACGATATCGTCTTCGTGGTTGACGCCCCGATAGGCATTGACATTTTGACCGAGCAAATTGACTTCGCGCACACCTTTGGCGGCGAGCTGCGCGACTTCGGCGATGACGTCGTCGAAGGGGCGGCTCACTTCTTCGCCACGGGTATAGGGCACAACGCAGAAAGTGCAGTATTTAGAACAGCC
This sequence comes from Zhongshania sp., assembly GCF_041623545.1. Lineage (GTDB taxonomy): Bacteria > Pseudomonadota > Gammaproteobacteria > Pseudomonadales > Spongiibacteraceae > Spongiibacter. Next base: position 9,962 of record NZ_JBFJWS010000009.1, read on the forward strand.
TTCCATGATGGACACAAAGGCACTGGGGCCGTCCACGCTGGGCTCGGGTAGATTGTCGAATTTCTCAATTTCGGGAAAGGTGACATCGACAATAATGGGACCCTTGGGCTTCTTGCTGTCGAGCATGGCGGGCACCCGGTGCAGGGTTTGCGGGCCAAAAATGAGGTCGACAAAGGGCGCGCGGCGGCCTATATCAGCGCCCTCTTGGCTGGCAACACAGCCGCCAACACCGATGACGAGGTCAGGGTTTTTCGCTTTGAGTTTGCGCCAGCGGCCCAGCTGGTGGAAAACCTTTTCTTGGGCCTTTTCGCGGATGGAGCAGGTGTTGAGTAGTAATACGTCTGCTTCATTCGGGTCGTCGGTGGGAATCATGCCGTGGCTGACCCCGAGCAAATCCTGAATACGGGATGAGTCGTATTCATTCATTTGGCAGCCCTGGGTTTTGATAAACACTTTTTTTGGCTTGCCCGCGGCGGTGCTGGCAATGAGCTCGGCTGCTGCTGATGTGGGGGACGATTCGCTGGTTTCAGGCATAGGATTCGTTAACGATTAGGCCGCTAATGGCCGCAAATAAAATTGGGGAGGCATTATAGCTAAATTGTGGTCTAAAACCCAGAAGTGCAGTGGATTTGGCAAATTTATGCTATCATCCGCGGCCCGGTTTTCCGGTGCCATCTTTCGCAAATACAGTGCTGTTAAACGACGGAAAGACTATGCCCCAAGCTCCTATTTATAAAGTTATTTTCAATAATAACAACAAGGTCTATGAACTCTACGCGCGCGCGATTTACCAAAGCGACATGTACGGTTTTATCGAAATTGAGGAGATTGTTTTTGGTGAGCAGAGTCAGATTGTGGTCAATCCGGGTGAAGAAAAGCTCAAAAATGAGTTTCACGGCGTAACGCGCAGCTATATTCCGATGCATGCGATTGTGCGGATTGACGAAGTGGAGAAAGAGGGCGCAGGTAAAATAGTCGATGTTGAAGGCGGTAGCAGCAATGTGCGTCACTTCCCCAGCGCGCCAGGTCGGCCGATTAATCGGACTCCAGACTCTGAGTAGTTAATAAATCGATATAAAAAAGGGGGCGCCGATTAATCGGCGCCCCCTTTTTTATTGTGCGGTCTATTTAGCTTAAGCGCTGACGCACCGAGGCTAACTTTACGCAATTCACGAAAACCGCCATGGCGCGGTCGATCTCTTCCAAGCTGGGTACGCTGGGTGCAATTCGGATATTTTTGTTCTCTGGGTCCTTACCGTAGGGGAAGGTCGCGCCGGCGGGTGTCAATTTAACGCCGGCTTCAGCGGCCAGTTTAACGACTTCTTTCGCCAAACCGGGCAAGGTATCAAAAGAGACGAAATAGCCGCCCTGTGGCTCGTTCCAGCTCGCCATGCCGGTGTCGCCTAAGCCTTCACGTAAATGCTTGAGTACAATATCAAAACGGGGCTTTAGTACAGCGGCGTGGGCCTGCATATGGGCTTTGAGGCCGGCGCTGTCCTTGAGAAAGCGTACATGACGCAATTGATTGATTTTGTCAGGGCCGATCTGACTCATGCCTAGGTGCTGGGTGAAGGCTTTGAGGTTGCCTTTAGACATACCTGCAAAGGAAACGCCGGCACCTGCATAGGTGATTTTCGATGTTGAGCCAAATAGATAAACGCTGTCTTCAGTGCCGTGGGCGCGGCAGCGATCCATGATATTGGCGAGCTCTGGCGCATCGTCGCTTAGGCTGTGAACCGCGTAGGCGTTGTCCCAGAACACCCTGAAATTACTGCCCGCGAGTTTGCCGAGTTGGGCAATACGGTCAACAACTTGATCGGAATACACGGTGCCAGTGGGGTTGCTAAAGCGTGGAACACACCAGATTCCTTTGATACTGGGGTCGGCCTTAACTAATTTTTCAACCGCGTCCATGTCTGGGCCGTCGTCGTTTAGTGCAACTGGGACAAGTTCGATGCCAAGGTGTTCACACACACTGAAGTGGCGGTCGTAGCCAGGCACCGGGGCGAGGAATTTAGTGGTTTTGCCCTCGCTGGACCAGCTTGCGCCAAGGGCGCCAAAGCCTTGGTTTTGAGCGAAAAGTACGGCGAAATACATTAGTGTTAGGCTGCTATTTCCGCCGATTAGTATCTCGTCGTTGGCCACGCCGAGGACGTCAGCAAACAGCCGCTTGCACTCGGGAATACCGTCGAGCCCCCCGTAGTTGCGCAGATCGGTATTGCTCTCGTTACTTAGGTCGTCGCCCAAAATGGTGTTGATGGCGTCCGATAAATTCAGTTGTTCTGCGCTGGGCTTGCCCCGGGTAAGGTCGAGATTCAGGCCGGAGGCTTTAAACTGTTGATACTCCTGCGCCAGGGTAGTTTCCCATTCGCGTAACTGCGTAGTAGAAGCGTGGTCGAGTTGCAAAGTCATCACCTTAAATGCGTGATCGCGGTTGAGTGCGATTGAACGAGTGTGGTTTGGGCCGTGTTTGCTCTGTACAAGCAGACATGCGGGGCGAAAATTATACCTATTTTTGGGTGCTGTCGTCACCCGAATGCGGATAATCGTCGTGGGCTTAAGGGGGCGTAGCGTAGGATTTAGGTGCGATTCAGGCTGGTACTACGCCCTGATGCAATCATGCGCAGTTGGTGCAGCTCTTCAATCAGCGCTTGGCTTGCTTGGTAGCTGTAATTTATGCGGGCCAAGCCCTCGCTGAGTTCGGCTTCAAGGTCTTTGCTCATGGCCTTGGCGCGGCGCAATTCTGACCAGTCTGCGTGGGGCTTGATATACCAGAGGATATCGTCAATTAGCTTCATGCTGCGGCGCAGCGGGGTGCTATTACTGCCGTGACGCAACCAATGGTACAAGACAATGGTGGTCATTGGGCCGTAGAGCATATTGTCGACGCTAACGGGCAGTTTGAGCTCAGCGGTTTTCTCGTCGAGCATTTCATGCACTTTGCGGCGCAATCTAGTCAAACGTTTCTGGCCGACGTCGGCGCTCAAATTGCGTTTGTCGTTAAGTTTGATGCTCTGTAGTAAATGTTGGCAGCATTCGTCAACTTGCTTGCGGATTTGAGTGAAGTCGTTAGCGTGAATATCCTTTTTGGCGAGTTTGCGACTAATGATTTTAAGTGCACCTTCAAATTGCAGGCGTTGACCGCTGTCCGCGTCGTCCCAATGGCTAAGTGCATTAACGATCTGCCGGCAAACTTGGCGGGCCGGGTGCAGGGAGTGCAAAAAGCTATGGCGGTCTTGCAGGGCAATACTGCTGACCTGGGTTTGCAAGGTGTTTAGCGCCGCGAGAATGCTTGGCGATAGTCGACGGCGGTTGCTTAGTCCGTGGAAAATACTCGCAGCGGCCTCGATGAGTTCATTGTCAGTTGCCTCGATAAGTGGCGCTGCGCTGCTACTTTCGCGGAAGTCGTGCAATTTTAACAAGCGCTGCAAACGCAGTTCTGTTAGCGCTCGCTGCTGGGTCGTTAAATTCTTTTCTTTCAGCTGGAGTTTGCTGTGGCTAATCCAGTCAGCTAAATTGTGGGCTTTAATGGGCTTCGGTAGCGTGTTTGCCAAGCTGTCGTAAAGTTTACTTAGCTCATTGATAAATAGACCCTGAAACATCGTAAGGGCTTGATGGCGATGCTGGGTGTCGAGGCGCAGCGGATTCATTATGTGCTGAAAGCCGGCCAGCAAGGTTATCGGTGCAATGGCGCGGCAAAAATATTGCAGCTCGGCCTTTTCACTTGCAAAGCTGTCGTCGGGCAATTTTTCTAATTGCTGGGCGAGGCGATCGAGCTCGGGGTAGTTCCCCGATTCGTACTCGCGCTTGCTAGTAAACGCCTGATTGATATGTTCGGCAAATAAGCGAAACGCTTCGTCTTGACCTGCTTTAACGGCACGTTGTTGGTCGAGGAGCTCATTTTGCTCGTTTGCTGAGTTTGCGGTGAGGGCGCGGCGATGGAAGTTATCTTGGAGGCGCTCAAAATAACGGTACAGCTGCTCGCCAAACCACTGTCGAGATTGTGATTTGAGGCGGTCAACAAGTAATCCGGTATCGCTAAGTGGCATGCATCTTCCAAGGCGCTACGTAATAGTGCGTATATCAGTTTAATAAAGGTATCATATAAATGTCACATGAGGACTAAGTTTGCGTGTTATTTGTTCAGGTTTTGACCAATGTCACGCTTTGCGTGCGCCCAGTCTTAGGGCGCTTCAGCGATAAAGGTTGCTCTTTTGGGTGCGGGGTAGCCCTCAATCGTCTTGTTGGCGTCTGTCGGGTCTAAGAACTCCGCTAAGGAGTGGAATTGCATCCATTCAGTGCTGCGCTGCTCGTCAGTGCTCGTTTGGTTGACCTCGATGAGGCGTGGGTTTTTAAATCCCGCCTTTCTTAGCCACGACTCTAAGCTCGCCGTGCTTGGAATAAACCAGACGTTGCCCATTTTACTGTAACGTCCCTCCGGGACGAGTACCTCGCCAGCGCCGCCGTCAATGATCAGTGTTTCCAGTACTAATTGGCCGCCGCTACGCAGGGTGTCGCGCAAGGCCAGTAGGTGGTCAAAGGGGGAGCGGCGGTGGTAGAGAATGCCCATGGAGAAAGTAGTATCAAAGGCGTTCAGCTTCGCTGGCAAATGCTCAATGCCCATGGGTAGCACGGCGACGGCGGGTTCATTCAAGTATTTCTGTAGGGCAAAATACTGGGTGATGAACAGGGGGGTTGGGTCAATGCCCACCACCAGTTCGGCGCCAGCCCCGCGCATGCGCCAGCAGTGATAGCCGCTGCCGCAGCCGATATCGAGCACCGTGCGGCCATTGAGTGGCGCGATTGCGTTCTTTAGTCGATCCCATTTCCAATCAGACCGCCATTCGGTATCTATATGCACGCCGAATAACTCGAAAGGGCCTTTGCGCCAAGGGTGGAGTCCCTTTAGCGCTTGCACCAAGGCGCCGCGCTGTAGCTCGCTAATGTCGCCAGTAGCGCCAACGCGAGAGGTGTTTAGCTGAATTTTACTTGGTGTGAGCGCCGGTAGTGACTTGAGTGCTTCTTTCCAGCGGGGTAGGTCGCCATATCTTGATTCGTTCAGGCCGCTACTAATCTGCTCTGGTAAGAGTGCGGCCCAATTGGCGAGCTGTGGGTGTTGGCTGAGAATATCGAGGAATGCGCGGTAGTCCATCATTTAATGGCAACCAGAGAGGCGAAATTAAAACACTGAAACCACACGTCAATACTGCTAAAGCCCGCTTCACGTAGGCGTTGCTGGTGTTCAGCTAGGGTTTCTGGCACTAGGACGTCCTCCAGTGCGCTGCGCTTTTGCGCGACTTCTAATTCGCTGTAGCCGTTGGCGCGTTTAAATGCATGATGTAAATCAGTGTTTAGCTGCTGCAGGTGCTGATCTGCAAAGCGGATTTTTTCGGACAAGATCAGAATGCCACCGGGGCGCATTGCCGCGCTTATCTTGTTGATCAGCGCCGCTCGCTCGCTGGCGGCAACAAATTGCAGTGTGAAATTTAACACCACCACCGAGGCATTGGTGATCTCAGTCTCTTGGATGTTTTCACAGCGCAGCTCAATTGGGGCGGTAGCTTCACTGATATAAGCGCGGCTGCGCTCGATCATCGCCGCGGAATTGTCGACGCCGATAATATTGCAGTCACGGCTATTGATTTGCCGTGCCATGGATAAAGTGCTCGCCCCCAGTGAACTGCCTAAATCGTAGATATTGCTTTGGCCTTGGGCGTAGCGGCCAGCCATAACACCCGTCATTGCGATAATTGTCGAATAACCCGGCACCGAGCGCTGAATCATGTCTGGGAAGACTTCTACGACATGTTCGTCGAAGGCAAAGCGGCCGAGCTTGCTTTGAGGTGTGGCGTAGAGGGTGTCGGGCTTGGTCATTTAAGTTTACTTTCGAGGTTTCGGGGTGTCAGGTCCAAATTTTATCACAGCCTAGCTTTCGCAGGCGAAATGTGGCCCCGGCTATGTTTATGCTTGGTGGAGGAATTTGTGCAAGTGATGATCGTTTTTATGCACGTTTGGGCGGGTGGGTGTGTGGGGAGGATAGGGCTGGCTGTTTAGGCCAGCCCTTAAGCTTAGGGTTGGTCAGCGGCTTGGGTCACAGTCGCAGACGCAAATGACTCATTACCTTGTGGGGTTTTTACCGTGACGGTGACAGTCCCACTGCCTTTTTTCGCCGCGGGTTTAATGCCGAAGCTGAAAAATGCTTCGCCATTAAAATTAGAAGAAGCAACAGTAAATGAATTGGGGCCAGTGATTGCACCGAAGTCCGTTGCGACCGAAATGACCGTTCCCGCAGGTGGAAGTTGATTGTTGACGCTATCGATTAGCGCCGTGACGCTTGCTGGTGCAGGCGTTGTCGCGTCGCCTAGGGTAATGCTTGTCGGCATTACAATATTAAAAAAGGATTCGGACAGGACAATAACAATGCTTTCTCGTATGGTTACGGTGGTTTGTGTAGGGTTGCACTTACTTGGGCCTTTGCAAAGTAAGCCTTCGTAAGTACCGCTAGGGACGTCACGGGTAAAGTTACTATTAAAGTCGATATAGGGTTCATTTGGTGAATCGTAAGCCCCATTCTCGTTATCGTCGCGGTAGGCTTCCGCTAGATCAGTGAAGTCTTCAGCATCGTCGTATTGTCCGTTTGATGGGTTGCTGTCGTTAAAGCTTTCTTCACCTATGGCTGTTGCAAGTACAGTCACGCGCTCGTCCGGCTGTGGACGTGGCTTTTGCGAGGTCAATTTGACTGAACATGCGCCGCCTACGGTGGTGCAGCTGCCTTCTATGGACGCGCCCTCGGCCTGGAAGGCGACAGCCGTTCCATCGGGTACAGGGTTGTTGTAGCGATCAGCTGCGCGGATTGTCAACTCGGTGGTGATGCCGTCGTAGTTAGAGCCTTCAATGTTGAGGGTTGTTGCACTGAGGGAAAAGCTGTCTTGGTCCGGTATGCCCGTAGTAATAACGAGGGCGCTAGATTGCGCACTTGAGGTGGCTGAGCTTTGCACGGCGGTTGCGGTCACGCGTACGGCGGTTGCCACGGTACCGGAGGCAACGGTTGTGGTCACAATGCCTTCAGCGTTAGTTGTGTTTTGATTCGTACTAAGTGTTATGCCGCCGGAGGTATTGTTTAGCTCGAAGGTAACTAGCTGATTGGCAACCGGTCCACCCGCGGTATTAGTGACTTTAAAAGAGGCAACAGATTGCTCTGGAATAGCGCCAGAGCCTTTAATGCCAATAATTTGCGGGCTGGCAGAAATGAAGCTAATTGAACCGAGTGGCGCGGGCGTGGTGTTTATGGTGACAGTAGCGGTGTAGCTGGTGCCATTTAGGCTGGTTTGTGCGGTGATCTTATCATCGCCGGAGCAGCCTAGTGTGGTATAGGTGGTGCTTACTGTGCCGCTGGTATTGTTCGCGATCGCTGGGCTAAATTCGGCAAGGCCCGACCCGCTGCAGGGTGAGTTAAATAAGATGCTTGCGGCGTCAGTGATGAAGTTACTATTTTGGTCAACGAACGCGACGGTTAGGGTAGCGCTTTGCCCTGCATCTAGCGCGCTGCTGTTGCTCGCGATTTGACCTGCTGTAAATGTGCCGCTTGTGAATGAGCCGAACTTGGCAATTGTAGGCTCGGTAACGCTGCCGTTACCGTTACCGCCGTCAGTAGGGTTTGTGGTGTTATTGGTGGTGCCGGGCGTTAATGATGGTCCAGTGCCACTTCCGCCTCCACAGGCAGTAAATAATAGAGCTGCCAAAACCAGCAGGCTGGAGCGTGAGAAGCGTTTCATATCGGGTGTCCCCTATCTATTTATTTCTTAACTTGGGCTGAGTAAGGCTTAAGATTATATTTTTTCTCAGTTTAATACAGTAAGTCACTAAGTATTAAAGCATATTAGCTTAATACTTAGGAATTTGCGGCAAACTTGTGATGAGTAAGGCAAAAGTTTGGGCTGAGCTTGATATGTTTGCCATGCCAGCGTTTGAAAAATGGCGTCTGGGGCCTGTTTCTGAGTCAGTGGGCGGTAAAGTGGTTTATGTTAGCTTAGATTATAAGGACTCTTTGTTTGTTAGCCCAATAATAAAAAAGGAAGAGCGGCATGTCGGATATTAGTTTTAAGGACCGCGTTGTTATCGTTACTGGTGCCGGTGGTGGTCTTGGTAAATCGTATGCGCTGGAAATGGCTAAACGTGGTGGGGCGGTTGTTGTCAACGATTTAGGCGGTAGCGTGGATGGGCCTGGTGGCTCGTCGAAAATGGCCGACGCCGTTGTAGAGGAAATTTTAGCGGCCGGTGGGCGGGCTATTGCCAACTACGACAGTGTGGCCACATGGGCTGGTGCCCAGCGAATTGCTGCTGCGGCGATAAAGGCGTTTGGCCGGATTGATGCGTTAATCAACAACGCCGGCAATATGCGCTATAAACCCTTTGAAGAGTGCTCAGCAGATGATTTGAATGCCCTGCTATCCGTTCACCTCATGGGTACTTTCAATATGGCCAAAGCGGTCTGGCCCCATATGAAGGCGCAGGGCTACGGTCGTATTGTATCCACCTCTTCAAGTGCAGGCATGTACGGCGATGAAAACTATTCTTGCTATGGCGCGGCTAAAGCGGGGGTTACCGGCCTTATGAATGTGCTGGCCCATGAGGGTGAGGCACACGGTATTTTGTGTAATGTAATGATGCCCAATGCCATGACCAGAATGACTGATATGGTTTCCGCGCAAATGGGCGCTGAGGATGTTGATAGAAGTCGAGCAATGATGGCGGCGGTACAAAACTCCATGTCCCCCGACTTTAACGCCGGGCTCGTTGTCTATCTGGCCAGTAGCGCCTGCTCAACTACCCATATGGTCTACTCGTCCTGTGGCGGGCGAATGGCAAGGGTGTTGATTGGTGCCACAGACGGTTGGCAGGGGTCGAAGGAAATCCCGGCGGCTGCCGAAGATATTGCCGCACATTTTGATGAAATTACCGATTTGGCACGTGGTGTTCATACCCCGAAAAGCCCTGGGGATGAGTGGCGCATTGTGTTGAGTAAGGCGGATCCAGTAATTCCGGCTGGCAAAGCATCCCTATAGTTGGCGGGTTAGTGTCGAGCAAAATAAGACGAGGCACAGCGATTGCTGGCATTATGGCGCGCTAATCTCCGCGCCTGTCGCCCGTCGAAACTGTCAGTGGGTAGAAATTTGAATAAGTATAAATACCTGCTAGGCTTGGTTTTAGGTACTAAGCGCCTGTCATGCAGTAGTCCTGATTAGCGGCGCGTTGTTTTGCTAACAACGCTCTGGGGTGGACGACTTCGTTGAATACCTACTCGCTAGCCGGGTTTTGGGGGGCTCCCGAATCGGCTAGCTGAATTCGACGGTCTGACATGGCGTTTTACTACTTCTCTCTTTGAAGTTGTTGCGAGTCGGGCTGTATTGGCGACGCCGAGACTCAAAGGGGAAGGGATGCCATGCAATACCCTAGTTACTCGATGCGGAGCCTCTGTACCGCTGGTGTATTTTTACTTAGTGCGTGCACTAACATTCCCGTTGATGCGCCTCGGGCAGAAGTGGCGCCCCTTCAGGCCGAGCCTGCCTCTTACCCCGTCTTGCCCAGTGTGCAACAGCCAAGCAAGCTCGAAATCGATCGCCAAGCGCAGGCCTTTTATCGTGATACGCCGCCCTGTCTCGACCATCACTTTTCATTGCGCGATCTACCCGTTAGTGAAGTTCGACTATCTAATAACGACCTATCTACTATTGCTTCGACGCTAAATCTAATGGGTTACGGCGTTGTCGATTTACGCAACCCGACGGCAACACCCAATGGCTTTAGTTGTGCCGAGCTCCCATTACTGGTTATTCCGAGCCAATCCACTGGCGCGATGCGCGCCAGTGCTCGCGTTAACGGAGGTTCCGGCGGAGGTAATTCGAGCGGCTTTGGCGGCGGTTCACAGCAATACGGTGGCGCTGCAGCGGAGATTAGCCCACTTGGCTACTCGGATGCCTCCGAGATGGATCGCTTTTTGGTTTACTACCATCCGTCGCAAGAGCAAGCGATGAAAAAGCTGCAATGGCTGGTTGCCAATAAGCTCGATGTCGCTTCAGCGCAGGTCTATATCGAAACCATGGTTCTTGAGGTCCGGGAAGAAGACAGCGAAGAGTTCGGGTTTGAATACAGTAAAGCCGACAACGATAAAATGTTCACCTTAGGTGGCCTAATCCCTGGCGGCGATACCGTCGATTTTACCCGCGATACCATTGCCGATGCGGCCACCGGCGTCAGTGTATTTCAGCCCGGCCTGGGTAAGCGTTATCGACTAAAAGCATTGATAGATGAAGGCAAAGCCGAAGTACTTTCGCGGCCCAGCGTGCTGGCCGTCAGCAATCGGCAGGCAACCATTCAGATCGTCGATATTATCCAGTCACCGGTTCTTACCAGTACATTAAGCCAGTTTGGTGGCTTGCAGGTAACGGGGTACAACTTCGAGCCTTTACTCATCGGCATCACCCTGAATTTAAAGCCAAGGGTCTCGGCGGATCGACGCTGGCTAACCTTGGAGATTGACGCCACCGTGGACTCCGAGGACGACGAAAACAACGGCCAAGTATTCGCGCCGACAGCGTCGGGTGAGCGTGTTCTGCTTGCCGAGAAGCAGGGCTCGTCAAGCAAAAAAGTCCGAACCTTCGCCCGCATCCCCGACCGCACCCCGATCATCATCGGTGGCCTCGTCAGCAAAAAGGTAGAAGAGCGGCAGGGTAAGCTGCCACTTTTGAACCGCATTCCCGGCATCGGAAAATTGTTTACATCCAGAGATGACGAGACGCAGAACCGGGAAATCATCATCGTGTTAACGCCCTATATTCTGGATGAACAGTCAGCCGGTATTAACACCAATCAGCCCAATGCGCGGGTCAGGAAAAAAAACTCTGAGTCGAAATTGTTTAATAGGTAGCGTTATTAGCTTATGTGAAATGGAACCAGTGCGCTTGCTTTGTGCAGAGGGAGTCGATTATGAAAAATGCCAGGTTAATTACTTTTGTGCTGGGAGCCATAGTTCAACTAGGCGCATTTCAAGAAGCCAGCGCCACAGAGGTTAACTATTTATGGGTATATAACCCAGGTAGCGGCTACGTCAATGGTAAAACGTTCGAAGAATCTGGCGCGTACTGCCGGTCAAAAGGTGGTGCGCTCGCCACAAAAGCACAGCTTGTAGATGCCAACAGTAAGGGCTTTAGTATGTGTGCTTATGGATGGCTGGATGGTGGCGTTAGCGGCTATGTGATGGCTGGCGCGCAGGCTGGTTGCGGTAGAAATGGTTTTAATGGTGGTGCAAAAACCGCACCGGACAAAAAGCTCGGCGCATATTGTGTTGGCCCACGGGCACCGCTTAACTCTAAGAATATCCAGCTGGCACAATCGCCCGCGAACCAACCTGTACGCTCACCAGAGCCACTGGTATACGGAACTACTGTCGCCGGCGCGCCTGTGGCCAAATTTGAAAAAAACAAATACTACTACCTAAGTAATCGATGGCTAGGCACTGAAAAGGTTCTAACACTCGACGCGCAGAGCCAATTCGTCATGCAAGCCAAGTCACCATCTGGCAATGCAAGGCAGTTATGGAAAATGGAGCATCAACAAGACGGCAGTATCCGCATTTATAACGCATCAACTGGGACTTCATCGAGCGTCGATAGTGACCGCGTAAAACCTACATTTCGCAAAACGGGAAACTACAGCGGACAGCACTGGCACTTCACCCACGCAGGCGATGGCTGGTTTCGCATTTCCAACAACTTTCAAGGCAAAGCCAAAGTTCTCGACACATTCAATAAGCCCAACAACCCACTGTTCTTTGAAGATGCGAACAAAGGCAGTTCTGGGACATTCTGGAAATATCAGGTCCATGATTCAGCTATTACGGCGCAATTTACCAAGGAAGAGACCACCGCTATTACTTTGAGCCCCACCCGCCCAACGGAGGTTAAGCCCACCGAACCAGGAATTACCGTTGTCGGTTGTGTCAACATTCCGGGTATCGTGGATTGCCGGAGCCCCGGGCACCGAAGCCAGGATGGGTCGAGGACGAATTACAAAGTGATTACTCCTTGCTTAGCCAAGCAGTCACAGTCACTTCTACTGCACGCGAGAGGCCCGCTCAGCCACACCGATAGCCCACTCTTGCCGCATAACGACTGCTTCGGACGATCAAGCAACTCAGCAACCAACTTGAGTTATTTTCGAACCTATTCGGATGAATATGAAAAAGTCAGTGCGTTTTTTGTGCAAGCTGAGCAGGAATTTCTAAGCGCCTTGCGGGAGAATCCGAGCAAAGTACTGAATCTGGAAGATAAGAGTGTTCGGGAAACACTCGTTAAAACTGGCGGAAAGGTGCCATTCTCCTATTTGACAGCCTATGTACAGGCATCATTAATGGGCGTGGCTGCTATACCCAAAGCCGAGCGAAGTGTTGAACAGCAGGCGGCACTCGAATGGATTTTACGCGGCGACTATGCCGTTCAGTCCATGATGTGGGGGCGCGCACAACAATATTACCGGGAATGGCTAAGCAATCCCTGCGCCTTCAAACCACCCGCAGCTTTTAAAACACGAGTCGCGGATCGCACCAAGGAAACAAACCGCGATTTGTATGCAAATTGCGGCGGTGGCGCGAATCCTTTTAATGCATTAAATACTATTACTAAGACTCAGCAAGCACACTATGATGTTCAAGAATTTCTCGAGTGGGGTGCTGCCGATGTCGGAGCTAAATATTTAGCAGACTCTTCAGAAGCCAATGCTGCGCGAGACGAAGCATTGGCTGCGGTATTAATTACAGGTGGTGCTGCCGCAGCAATTACCGGCGGCACACTTGTGCTAGCCGGCACCGCAATCTCAGCAGCTATATTTACAGTCTCAGGGATGATGGTGGCAAAGGGCCTTGTGTTTACCGCTGTAACTGCAACCGGATTAACAGTAGTAGGCCCTACCCTGACCGCGATAGGTGTTTCCGGCGTAGCGGGTCCAGCAGGGATAATTGTCGTTGCCATTCTCGGATCAGCAATCGCCACAGCCATAACAATAGAAGATGTGCAATTTCATGAAGCAATGCAGAATGACCAGTTATCACGACCATTCAATGCCGATCCCGGCGTCACCTACATGACAGGTGAAGGCTTAGTCGGCGTTACCATCGCATTCAATGACGCACTAGCTAGGCAGGATCCAAATCGCCTTATAGACATTACGCTGCCTGCTCACGTTTACACAGTGTTTCGCTCTAACGCGTTACAGCCAAGAACAACAGATGATGTCAATTGCCCTCCTCATCGGCAATCCTGCTCGCCTGCGAAATAACGATAGGGACGCCGCTCTGCAGAGACTCTATAGACTTCCTTCTGTACTCACCGCGCGGCGGTTCTCATCCACCCGTCGGGGGGTGGCGTACTTTTCAAAAGTCGAAAAAAAACCACCTATTGGTGGTTTTTTAGAATAATGGTAGCAAGGGGCGGATTCGAACCGCCGACCCCAACATTATGAGTGTTGTGCTCTAACCAACTGAGCTACCTTGCCACTGTTCTCTTGTGCAGAGAAGGCGCGCATTTTCCAAGCTTCAGGGCCTTATGTCAAGCGCGGAATAGCGCGCGTTAGACATTGAAGCGGAAATGGACAACGTCGCCATCTTTAACAACGTAGTCTTTGCCTTCAAGCCGCCATTTTCCGGCGTCTTTGCTGCCTTGTTCGCCTTTGTACTGAATGTAGTCGTCGTAGGCGATGACTTCGGCGCGAATAAAGCCTTTTTCAAAGTCAGTGTGGATGACACCGGCCGATTGTGGGGCGGTGGCGCCGACGGGGATGGTCCATGCACGGACTTCTTTGACGCCCGCGGTGAAGTAGGTTTGTAGGCCAAGTAGTTGGTAGCCAGCGCGAATAACGCGGTCTAGGCCCGGTTCTTCCATACCGAGATCGGTCAGGAATTCGGTTTTTTCTTCGTCGTCGAGTTCGGCGATTTCAGATTCTAGCTTGTTGCATATAGGGACAACGATGGCGCCGTCTTCTGCGGCGATGGCGCGGACTAGGTCGAGATGGGCGTTGTTTTCAAAGCCGTCTTCGTTGACGTTGGCGATGTACATGGTGGGCTTGATTGTCAGCAGGTGCAGGGCGCGGGTGCGCTGCATTTCGTCGGCATCGAGTTTGAGGGAGCGCACGGGCTTGCCTTCATTGAGGTGGGCAAGTAGCTTCTCGAATAGGTTTTTAAGGACGGTGGCTTCTTTGTCGCCGCTACGGGCAACGCGGACGACTTTCTGCAGTTGCTTGTCGATACTTTCCATGTCGGCCAGCGCTAGCTCGGTATTGATGATATCGATATCGGCGGCGGGGTCGATTTTATTGGCCACGTGAATGATGTTGTCGTTGTCGAAGCAGCGCACAACGTGAGCAATGGCGTCGGTTTCGCGAATATTAGCCAAAAATTTATTGCCCAAGCCTTCACCTTTTGACGCGCCGGCGACAAGGCCGGCAATGTCGACAAATTCCATGGTGGCGGGCATGATGCGCTCCGGCTTCACAATGGCGGCCAGCGCCTGTAGGCGCGGGTCTGGAACCATGACGATGCCTGAATTGGGTTCGATGGTGCAGAACGGGAAGTTGGCCGCGTCAATGCCCGCGTTGGTCAGTGCATTAAAGAGGGTGGACTTGCCGACATTGGGTAGTCCGACGATGCCGCAGTTAAATCCCATGTGATATTACCCTTGTTTATAGCTGTGTAGTTGATTCATGGCCTTTGCCCAGTCGCCGTTGACGGCGTCGGGGAGGCTGCGCAGGGCTTCGTCGATACAGCGATCGATGCTGATGCGCTCGTCGGCTGGCGGTTTGCCAAGAACATAATTTGTCACTTGCGCCGCGCTGCCGGGGTGGCCTATGCCAACTCGCAGGCGGTGGAAATTCTTGTTGTTGCCCAGCTGGGCAATGGTGTCGCGCAGGCCATTGTGGCCGCCGTGGCCGCCGCCGGTTTTAAAGCGGGCGGTGCCGGGGGCGAGGTCCAGTTCGTCGTGGGCGACGAGGATGGCTTCGGCCGGAATTCGGTAAAAATTAGCAAGTGCGGCGATGGCTTGACCGCTGCGGTTCATAAAGGTGGTGGGTATTAATAAGCGCAGATCTGCACCTTGGTACTGGATTCTGGCGGTGTCGCCGAAAAACCGAGATTCGCTACTGAGTGTGCAATGATGCTGGCGCGCCAGTTCTGAAACGAACCAAGCGCCCGCATTGTGACGAGTATCGTGATATTGCGGGCCGGGGTTAGCCAGGCCAACGATCAGTTTTATCGTATTCAATGGGGCGCCTGTTACTATTGGCCCCGAGGGGCCGTTAGCTTATTACTCTGCGTCGCTTGCTTCTGCTTCTTCGCCGTCATCGTCGCTAGAGGCGCCGCGTGGAGCGTGAACAGTTGCAATAGCTTGGTCGTGGTCTTCGCCAAGTGCCAGAGCGGTGCTGCTAACGCCGGCAGGTAGGGTTAGATCAGAGATGTGCAGTGTGGTGCCGGTTTCAATCAGCGCCATGTCCACTTCAATGAACTCGGGCAGATCTTTTGGTAAGCACTGTACTTCAATGTCAGTTGCCGCGTGGGTGATGTTGCCGCCCGCCAGCTTAACACCAACACAGATTTCTTCATTGATGAAGTGCAGTGGGACGTGCAGTGTAATTGGGGTGTCGGCACTTACGCGCAGGAAATCGGCGTGTAAAACGCGCAATTTAGCTGGGTGACGCTGCAGATCCTTTAATACCACTGACTCTTTCTGGCCATCAACATCCAAGGTCAGGATGGAAGTGTAGAAAGCTTCGTCGTTGAGCAATCTGATTAGATCTTTGTGAATCAGATTGAGCATTTGTGGAGCTTTTTCGCCACCGTAAACAATAGCAGGAATCTCACCTTCCAGACGACGTAGGCGGCGGCTCGCACCTTTCCCTACATCTGCGCGAACTGTTGCGCTAACTGTGTAATCGCTAGACATATTTGTCTCCTTAATAACGCGAAAACCGCCGACTTGCGACCAGTGCGGCGGTAAATGTCGAAAAACGTGTTGCTAAGCGAAGTGCTTAGCGAAACAGTGCGCTGATCGACTCTTCATTACTGACCCGTCGAATTGACTCGGCCAATAGATTTGCCAGGGTTAGCTGGCGAATTTTGCTGCATTTTCTTGCGTCTTCCGACAGCGGGATGGTGTCAGTTACCACCAGTTCGTCCAATTGCGAGCCGTTGATGTTGGCAATGGCCGCGCCGGATAATACAGGATGTGTACAGTAAGCGACAACTTTTGCGGCGCCATGTTGTTTAAGCGCTTCAGCGGCCTTGCACAAAGTGCCGGCTGTATCGACCATATCGTCGACTAAAATACAGGTTTTGCCTTCAACTTCGCCGATTATGTGCATAACTTGCGCGATGCCGGCAGCTGGGCGTCGCTTGTCAATGATGGCGAGATCGGCGTCGTCTAATTGCTTGGCCACAGCGCGAGCGCGGACAACACCGCCGATGTCAGGCGATACTACCATTTGATTCTCGTACTGCTGGCGACTGATGTCATCTAGCAATATTGGTGAGCCGTAGACATTATCGACGGGAACATCAAAAAAGCCCTGAATCTGCTCGGCGTGTAGGTCAACAGTTAGTACACGGTTAATGCCCACACCGCTCATCATATCGGCAACGACTTTGGCGGAAATCGGCACGCGCTGTGAGCGTACTCGGCGGTCTTGGCGAGCGTAGCCGAAGTAGGGGACAACAGCGGTTATGCGGCCGGCGGAGGCTCTGCGCATGGCGTCGGCCATTACGATGAGTTCCATTAGGTTGTCGTTGGTGGGCGCGCACGTTGGTTGCAGTAGAAATACATCGGCGCCACGCACGTTCTCGTTCACTTCGACGAATATTTCGCCGTCACTGAATTTGCCAACAATTGCATCGCCTAGTGGTAGGTGCAAATGTTCAACGACTTTGCGAGCAAGTTCGGGATTGGCATTGCCGGTGAAGACCATCATCTTGGGCACGGTCGGCGTCCTGTAGGGCTGGTGTTAATGAATTTCAGGTGGTGTGCGTTGCCAATTTATCGCAATTGGCTGGCTCTCAGTGCGTGTACTTTGGAAATAGCTCAGGCAGCTGATTTGAAGCTACAAGCCGCTTTACGCGGCGAGTTTTAAAATGGCTGGGGTGGTAGGACTCGAACCTACGAATGCTGAGATCAAAACCCAGTGCCTTACCACTTGGCGACACCCCAATAAAACTTTTCAGGTCTGCGTTAGAGAATGCCCAATGCTAAATGCAGTGGCGAGGTGTTAACGCCTCGGGCAACGAAACCATTAATATCGCTTGGTCGTTGCGCGCAAACTGCCTCGGCAGTTGCCTGATCTTGGAAGCTGGCAAAAACGCATGCGCCTGTGCCGGTAAGCTTCGCGGGGGCAAATTGATTCAGCCAAATCAAAGCCTTATCAACCTTCGGATACAGTTTTCGAACCAGTGGTTCGCAACTATTTCCGTTACCTCCCTCAAGAAAGGCGGCTATTTTGATCGGTGAGCTGTGGCGTGTCAATTGTTCATGACAAAAAATTTCTACAGTGGACACATGGCAGTCGGGTTTTAGCACCAGAAACCAACTCTCTGGGGTCTGTATGGGGCTGAGTTTTTCGCCGATACCCTCTGCCCAAGCAGTCTTGCCGTGTACAAAAACCGGCACGTCGGCGCCAAGTTTTAAACCGATCTCGGCTAATTGCGCCAGGCTCAGTTTTAGATCCCATAAAGCGTTAAGGCCTAGTAGCGTACTTGCAGCATCAGAGCTTCCGCCGCCAATACCCCCACCCATGGGTAGACGTTTAATGAGTGAGATGTCTGCGCCAAGGCGTTGCTCAGGTTTTAATGCCTGTAATTGGCGCGCGGCGCGCATGATTAGGTTGTCTTCACTCGCTACGCCATTGAGGTCGGTAGTCAAGCAAAGCTGAGCGTCGTCGCGGTGGCGTAGCCGCAAACTGTCGCCGTAATCGAGCAGCTGAAACACTGTTTGCAGCTCGTGGTAGCCATCGGCGCGGCGGCCAGTAATATTGAGAAATAAATTTATTTTGGCGGGGCAGGGCAGCTCAATTGTCGTCATTAGGGAATGCATGCGCTCGTTTGTTCGTTCCAGTCTCGAATAATTAGGCTTAGGCGGGTGTTTGCAGAGCGTGCTTCAACTCGGTCGGGCAAGGTTTGCTGAGCTTGGCTGTAGCGATAGTGTATGACCCAGCCCGCCTGTTCTAATTCCTCGAGTTGGCCATTGGTGTTAATCCGGCTGCGCAGTTCTAGCTGGGGCGCTGCGCGACCGCGCACCCAGAGGCGTAAAGCTTCAACGGGGAGCGGCCATTGTGCTTGGGCGGCGAGGTGTTCAATGCTGTCCGCGCGGCGGATTTCGCCATTTTGGTTTAGGCTGGCACCACCTTTGTCAGCTGTTAGCTCAATGGCGCCACTGCCGAGTGGGCCGCTGAGGCGGATAAGCATGCTGCTGGGGCCGCACTGTTGCCAATCTATGGTGGCGCTTTCTCGCTTGTCGCCGTGCCAAAGACCGATTTTACCCTTGAGCTGCCAATGTTCCGCGGTGTTGTCGTGGTAGCGTTCGGGACTTGCTGCGCAGCCTGCTAGGTAGGCGATGCTGATGACGGCAAGGACTTTGAGCCAAAGCTGTTGTCTTGAGTGTGATTTAGTCATTCAGGAGCTTCAACCTGCGCAGGGTGTCAAAAATAATGGGGCTGTTTGGGGTGTCTTTTAGTCCAGTTTTCCACACAGTTTTAGCGCGCTGCCGGTCGCCGCTGGCCCAAAGGGCTTCGCCAAAATGGGCGGCAATTTCGTGGTCCTGACTTTTGTTGTAGGCCCTTTCCAAGAGCGCGACTGCGCCAGCTGTGTCGCCCTTTAGAAACAGTATCCAGCCGTAACTATCGATTATGGCGGGGTCTTCGGGTTCTAGTGCCAAGGCGCGTTTAACAAGGCTTTCTGCTTCGTCGAGTCGCGAGCTGAGGTTGGCGAGGCTGTAGCCAAGGGCGTTGAGTGCTGTCGCGTTTTCGGGGTCACGCTTAAGTATGTGCCTGAGATCGGACTCCAGTGTGCTGAGGTCGCCGAGCTTTTCGCTAAATAATGAGCGGGCGTAGCGTAACTGCTCGTCGTCAGGGAAGCTGTTTAATGCTGTGGTGAGTAAGTCGTAGCCGCGCTGGAAGTGAGATTCCTTGCGCAGAATTTCCGCTTCGAGCAAGTAGATTAGGCTGCTGTGTTCTGGCAGGCGCATACGCAGAACTTTTAGTCGCTCTAGGGTTTTCTCAGGACCATCGAGGCTCAGCGAGATGCTGCTCAAGCGCTGACTGGCCGGGGTGAATTCTGGATTGGCTGTGGCTTGCTCGTAATGAGCGATAGCTTCTGGCCAGTTGCGGTCTTCTTCGGCAAGGCGGCCAAGCACGTAGTGTGCGCGACTGCTGTGTGCAGGGGTGTCGCTAAGGGATGCAAGCTGCTCCGCCGCTTCGCTGGTGTTGCTGAGCTCGCGATTAATAAGCATCAGCTCTAGCAGCAGGTCATTGTCTGCCGGGTTCTGTCGGACGAGCAACTCATATTGGGCTTTGGCTTGGTATAAGTCAGTTTTTACTAAGCGCCGAGCCAAGTCGTGGCGCAGGCGTTTGTGATTGGGGTTTTGGTCCACGGCATACTGCAGCCTCGCAAGGGCTTCATCGTCGCGTCCCAATTGGGCGAGGGTGCGGGTTTCAATAAGCAGGGCGTGGGGGTTGTCAGGTTCGTCGCTAAGTACCTGTTGGATAAGTTCGAGTGCGGCGGTCTCTTGCTGTTGATACTGCAGCATTAAGGCCTTAGCTATTTTGAGTGAGTTTTCGTTTGGGTGACGTTCGAGTTGCGTATTTATCTGTTTGAGAAAATCACGCTGCTCGTCCTCGGAGCGCGAGAGAACGGTGGCTGCCAAGGCGGCAAAATTGCTTTCACCGCCTAACTCCATGACTTTAGTCATGTGTGGGAAGGCGTCGAGTGGACGCTGGCTGCGAGATAGGGACGAGGCCAAAATATAGTGTGCCTCCGCATTTTCTGGCTCGAACTTTAGCCATTGCCGGGCATAGTTTTGGGCGACATCGTCGCGATTTAAATATTGGGCCAGTCTGGCGGCTGTGGTGATTACACCAAGATCCCCGGTTTTTTCGGCTTGGTAGCTGTAGTTATCTAAAGCGGTATCAAGGTCGTGATAGCGCAGGGCCATTTCGGCCACCAGTAGATCGAAAAACGTGTCTTCCGGAAAGGAGCGCTGGGGCTTTTCGCTAGCGGGCGGCTTAGCGGTTTCGGCTAGGCCTGTTGCTGGGCCTGATGTTAAGCTGGCGCAGCCACTTAGTAGCGTCAATGTTAATAACAGGCTTGGTAGGGCAGAACGCATAATATAGGTATCACCACGGGTTTTGAGAGCCAATGTTAGCATGGCTATTGGTCATGGGTTAGGGCTATAAGCTAGGACATTCGTCGCTAGCTTAAATTCGGTAATCAACAATGTTTGGCCCAAGGTGGGAATAAAATCCACATTTGGCCTTCATCTTGCTAAAATTCACCGCTGTTCCCGCGTTAACTCTTAAAGTCAGGCGCTCGTTATTTAATGAATTTGCTCGTAATTGGCATAAACCACAACTCCGCCCCAGTCGCGGTGCGCGAGCGCGTGGCCTTTGTGCCTGAGCAAATGCCTATCGCCCTGCGCGATGCTCTGACTTGTATTGGTGTCTCTGAGCTGGCAATACTCTCTACCTGTAATCGCACTGAATTATACGGGGTACTCGATGATACTGCCGATGCTACAGTTCACAGCATGGTGGATTGGTTGGCGGCCTATCATCACATTGATCGCTCAGAGTTGGCGGCGTGTATTTATGATCGCCGCGGCCAAGACGCTCTTAGGCATATGATGGAGGTCGCTGCGGGCCTGGATTCGATGGTGCTTGGTGAACCGCAAATCCTCGGTCAAATGAAGACGGCTTATGCTCAGGCGGTTGATGCTGGCACCGCAAACGGGGCCTTGCATCGCACCTTCGCTCAAGTTTTTTCGGTGGCTAAGCGGGTGCGTACCGATACGGGGATTGGCGAAAACCCTGTGTCTGTGGCCTATGCAGCAGTAAATTTAACCCAGCATGTATTTTCTTCCTTGAGTAGCTGTACCGCGCTGTTGATTGGTGCCGGTGAAACCATTGAGCTGGTAGCTCGTCATCTTCATGATAAGGGTGTAAAGCGTATCATTATCGCCAATCGCACCTTAGATCGGGCGCGGGGACTTGCCGAGCAGTTTAATGCTGAGGCGGTGATGCTCTCAGACATGCCCAAGTATTTGGTCGACGCCGATATCGTGGTGGCATCGACGGCCAGCCAATTGCCCATTCTTGGTAAAGGCGCGGTTGAGTTAGCATTAAAAAAGCGCAAACACCGACCCATGGTGATGGTCGATATTGCGGTACCCCGCGATATCGAATCGCAGGTGGCAGAGCTGGCCGATGTCTTTTTGTACACGGTTGATGATCTCCGCGAAATTGTTGAAGAAAATAAACGAGCTCGGCAAAGCGAGGCCCACAAAGCGAGCGACATCATTGCTAAGGCATTACTTGATTGGCAAACCCAAATTCGCGCTTTGGACGCTGTGGATACCGTACGGGATTATCGTGCTAAAGCGGAGCAGTATCGCGACGTAGAGTTGGAGCGGGCCTTGCGTCAATTGGCAAAAGGTGAGGACGCCGAGCAAGTGCTGGAGCAATTGGCTCGGGGCTTAACCAATAAATTAATACACAGCCCAACAACCCAAATAAAAGCGGCGGGCGCAAAAGGTCGAACCGATCTCGTCCACTGGGCGCGGGAGTTGTTTCAGCTTAAAGACAGTGACTCCTAAGCCACCCATACCTTAATTAAGTGAGTAAAAAATGAAGGCCTCCCTTGTCAGTAAGCTCGACAATTTGCTTGATCGTTACGAAGAGATCGGCGCGTTGCTTAGCGACCCGGAAATTATTGGTAATCAGGATCGCTTCCGCGGCCTGTCGCAAGAGTACGCAGAAATTGAGTCCGTGGTGCAGAGCTATGGGGAGTACCGCCAGGTTGCGGAAGATCTCGCTGAGGCCACTGCCATGCTCAGCGAAGATGATGCTGATATGCGGGAAATGGCCGAAGAGGAAGTTAAGACGGCAAAGGCCAAATTAGAGACCTTGGAAGTGGAGCTGCAGACCTTGCTGCTGCCCAAAGACCCCAATGATTCGCACAACGTATTTTTGGAAATTCGCGCTGGCACCGGTGGTGACGAGGCTGCGATATTTGCTGGTGATCTATTCCGTATGTACTCCCGTTACGCTGAGCGCAAGGGGTGGCGCGTTGAGGTTTTGAGTGAGCGCCAAGGTGAGCACGGGGGCTACAAAGAAATTATCAGTCGGGTGGCGGGTCAAGAAGTTTATGGTCACCTTAAGTTTGAATCTGGCGCTCACCGTGTGCAGCGGGTGCCGGAAACGGAATCCCAGGGACGCATTCATACCTCGGCATGTACTGTCGCGGTGATGGCTGAACCAGAAGAAGCCGATGAAATATTAATTAATAAAGGCGATCTCCGCATCGACACCTTTCGCTCGAGCGGTGCCGGTGGTCAGCACGTAAACACCACTGATTCTGCGGTGCGAATTGTTCATATACCCACCGGCATTGTGGTCGAGTGCCAGGACGAGCGTTCGCAACATAAAAACAAGGCGCGGGCGATGTCCCTGTTAACGGCGAAAGTGAACGATGCCGCTAGCAGCAAAAATCTCGCGGAGCAGGCGACAGAGCGCCGCAATTTGGTCGGCAGCGGTGATCGTTCCGAGCGAATTCGTACCTATAATTTTCCCCAGGGCAGGGTAACTGATCACCGTATTAATCTTACTTTGTATAAGTTAGACGAATTCGTACAGGGCGATGTTGACCATATTATTTCGCCGCTGCGCCAGGAATACCAAGCAGACCTGTTGGCTGCGCTGGCGGAATAATGTCGACTCTCAGCATTGCTGATGCCTTGGCGTATCGGGGCCAATTAGCGGCGCTGAGTGACAGCGCTGAGCTCGATACTGCGTTACTACTTTGTTATTGCTTGGGGAAACCTCGCAGCTATTTATACAGCTGGCCGGAACGGGCGTTGACCGCCGAGGAACAGGCGCAGTTTCAAGCGCTCTTCGCGCGGCGTGCCGCTGGCGAACCCATCGCGCATATATTGGGTTATCGCGATTTCTGGTCACTGTCCTTGGCGGTATCGCCAGCCAGTTTAATTCCCCGCCCAGATACCGAGTGCTTGGTTGAGCGTGCATTAGAAATTATTCGCGATCAAATTCGTCCGCAAATTCTCGATTTAGGCACGGGCACGGGCGCAATTGCCTTGGCTTTGGCCTCTGAGCGGTCTGATGCGGATGTGCTTGGCTTGGACTGCGTGGCCGATGCGGTTGCCCTTGCCAAAGCCAATAGCACGGCTCTTTCATTGCGTAATGTTCGTTTTCAGCAGTCTAACTGGTTCGCCGCACTTGATGCTAAGCGGTATCAGTTGATTGTCAGTAACCCGCCCTATATTGATGCTGACGATCCACATTTGCGGGAGGGCGACGTGCGCTTTGAACCGCGTTCGGCATTAGTTGCGGCGGACGGTGGTATGGCTGACCTGAAGCATATCATTCAATTCGCGCCGGAATATTTACATGCTGACGGGGTGTTGCTGTTGGAGCATGGTTTCCAGCAAGCAAGTGCAGTTCGTCAGGTTTTTAGTGAGCGAGGCTTTAGCGGCGTTGAGACCCGCTGTGATTACGGCGGTAATGAGCGAATTAGCTGGGGGGTATGGCGCCATGAATGACGAACAGTTACTGCGTTACAGTCGTCATATTTTACTGCCGGGATTGGATGTGGCTGGCCAAGAGGCCTTGTTGCAAAGTCGCGTGCTGATTGTCGGAATGGGTGGCTTGGGTTGCCCAGTTGCTCTGTATTTGGCCGCGTCGGGGGTGGGTGAGCTGCATTTGGCTGACGACGACGCGGTTGATTTAAGTAATTTACAGCGACAGATCGCCCACGGCAGCAATGATATTGGTCGACTCAAAGTCGATTCGGTTGCGGACAGTATTGGCGCTGTAAATAGCGATACAAGGCTGCTGAAGTATCCAGTGCGTCTAGGTGGTGAGGCCTTGCAGGATGTCGTCACTAAGGTCGATTTGGTGGTCGATGCCAGTGATAATTTCACAACCCGCTTTGCCCTGAATCAAGCTTGCTATGCTGCGCGCAAGCCGTTGGTGTCTGGCGCCGCAATTCGCGGTGAGGGGCAGTTGAGTGTGTTTGATTTTCGCCGTGACGATTCGCCCTGCTATCGCTGTCTATATCACGAGGCCGACGACGCGGCGCTCAATTGTTCAGAGAGTGGCGTGTTAGCGCCCATTGTCGGCATCGTTGGCAGCATGCAAGCACTGGAGGCCTTGAAGTGCTTAACGGACTTTGGGGTGCCGTTAGTGGGTCGCTTATTATTAATCGACGGCGTTAATATGGAGCTGCGTCAGCTGAACCTTCGCCCAGACCCCGCTTGCCCAGTGTGCAGTTCCGGTCGCATCTAGCTATACTTTTTCAGCACGACCACGATAATTATAAAAAAGGGGATGATTATGGCCTTGTTGTATAGAGCCTATTACGGCGTACACGATTTTCTGTTTGGTTTGTTGGCCAAATTAGATGGTTTGGCACCGCTGTTGATTCGACTTTATTTAGCGCCGGTCATGATTGCCGCAGGCTTATATAAATTTCGTCATCTCGATGCCACTGCCCAGTGGCTAGGAAGCGGCCTTGGTTTGCCGGAGCCGGAGCTCCTCGCGCAATTGCTCACCTATACCGAGTTGTTGGGCGGCTTTTTATTACTGTTTGGACTGGCTGTGCGCTGGGTAAGCATTCCTCTCATGGTGGCCATGTTGGTGGCGGCGATCACCGTGCACTGGGATAACGGTTGGTTTGCAATTGCGCCGTCTGATCCCGCGACCAGTACCGCCAAACCCTTGGCTGATTTAGGGCTGCCCGCTGCGCGCGCGAGTTTGGAAAATAGCCAGGCCGTTGGCGATAGGCTTGACCGAGCGGCAGATATTCTTAATGAGCACGGTAACTACGGCTGGCTAACGGAAAAAGGAGACATCGCCGTAGTCAATAACGGTATTGAATTTGCCGCGACGTATTTTATTATGCTGCTTAGCTTAATGTTTAGCGGCGGCGGGCGCTGGTTTAGTGTGGACTATTATCTTGACCGGCAGGCGCGGGCACGCATAGCGACGAGTAATGAGGCGAGGGCTGCGGCAAAGCGCATGGCGGAAGCTCCGGTATCAGTGCCGAAGGCGGTATCAGCGGAGTCGCCCGCCGCGGAGGCACCTTTAAAACCGCCGCTAACAGAGCAAGTTAAACCATCTTCGCCGCCTCCCTTGGAGCAGCAAAAAGTAGGCGCACCTGACTCGCAAGTGCCGATAAAGTAAAAAATAACAGGCGGCAATGGCATTTGGGCGTGTTGCCGGAGAATGGTGCTAGAATGGCTGATTATTGTGCAATTTAAGAAGAGTGAATTTTGTTAAAAAAGTTATTTGGCTCAGGTAAAGCATCGTCAACGCCAGAACAGACTACTGTTGCAGACAGTCAGGGCGCGGCAGCTGTTTCCACAAGCAAGCGCTCGCCACGAGGTCGCAGTGGGGCCGAAAAGCACAAGCCAGCTGAACCGGAATGGAGCTTAGACCAATTCCCAGTGCCGGTGGAGGAGGGCAAAACCCGCTTTCACGACTTGGATCTCGACCTGAGTTTGATGCATGGCATTGCCGATACTGGCTTCAAGTATTGCTCGCCGATTCAAGCCGTGTCATTACCCCACACCTTGCGCGGCAACGATGTGATTGGTAAAGCCCAAACTGGCACCGGCAAAACCGCTGCGTTTTTGATTACTATTTTTAATGATCTGCTGAGTAATCCCATAGAAGAAGAGCGCTTTGCCGGTGAGCCTCGCGCCTTGGTTATTGCACCGACCCGCGAGCTGGTGGTGCAAATTGGTGAAGATGCCCGCGCCCTAGGTAAATACTGCGGTTTAAATGTGGTGACCTTGATCGGCGGCATGGACTACCAGAAGCAGCAGGATAAATTGAAGGGCATGGTTGATATTGTGGTGGCAACGCCTGGTCGCCTCTTGGACTTTGAAGGTCGTAAAGACCTGTATCTGGATCAAATTGAAATTTTAGTGATTGATGAAGCCGACCGCATGCTGGACATGGGGTTTATTCCGCAAGTTAAGCGCATTGTGCGGGCGACACCAAGCACCGCCCACCGTCAAACACTGCTGTTCAGCGCCACTTTCACCGACGATATTATGCGTTTGACCGAGCAGTGGACAAAAGAGCCGGTTAAAATCGAAATTGAACCCGAAAGCGTCGCGACGGATACGGTTGACCAGAAAGTTTATTTGGTTGAGTCCCAAGATAAATATCGCTTACTTCTGAATATCGTGCGAGAAGAGCACGCGACGAGCGTGATTATCTTTGTGAATCGCCGAGATGAAACCCGCCGTCTATTTGAAAAAATGCAGAAAGCCGGTATTCGCTGTGGCATTTTGTCGGGTGAAATTCCCCAGAACAAACGCTCGCGGACCTTGCAGCAATTTAAAGACGGTGAAATTAACTGTCTGGTGGCAACCGATGTCGCGGGCCGCGGCATTCACGTCAATGGTGTTAGCCACGTGATTAATTATGTGTTGCCTGAAGACGCGGAAGACTACGTGCACCGCATTGGTCGCACAGGTCGCGCTGGTGCAACCGGTACCTCGATCAGCTTTGCTTGTGAGGACGATGCCTTCTTGCTGCCCAATATTGAAGAGGCCCTAGGCATGAAGCTGCCGTGTGTTCGGCCTCCCGAGCACTTGCTCAGGTAAGCGCTTCTCTATGGCTACTTTTTAAAGCGCTCCACCCACATTAAAGTGCCGCCGCACACGGCGGCGGGCATTATTATTAGGTTCAAAATGGGCACCATGGTGCCTAACATCACCAAGGCGCCAAAGCTGAAGCTACTGCCGCGTTGACTACTAATCCGTGTGCGGGCTTCTTTAAAGCTCAGTTTGTGATTGTCCATTGGGTAGTCACAATAGGCTAGCGCCATCATCCACGCGTTGAGCGCGAACCACAGCAGTGGTGCCAAGGGCGAGATCACAAAGCTGGCGATTAATGTCAGTATCGCAAAGCCTAGGTAGTAGAAGAGTTTTTGGCATTCCCGTCCTATGCTTTTGGGAAAGCTGGCGATGGCCATGGCAATGGTTTCGCGGCCGGCTACCTCTTCGCCGGTTAGCATTTCCTCGACTTTTTCTGAGAGTAAGCCGTTAAAGGGCGAGGCGATAATATTGGCCACCGTACTAAAGATATACATGACAATCGCAAGTACTAAAATCACTGCTAAGGGCCACAGAACCCAGCGCAAAAAATCCAACCAGCTCGGTAGCCATTCAATGACCTGATTGATCCAGCCGCTCATGGCTTCCAAGGTCAGGGTGGTGAACGCGCCAAATATAAGAATATTTATCAGCAAGGGAATGGCGACAAACAGGCGAATGCCTGGTTGGCTAAGCATTTTAAAGCCACGTAACAAATAATCGGGGCCACTCAGTGGGCTTGGTGTCATGGTGTTTTACCGGTGGCGGAAATGAATTGGCAAGGTTGACCTTATGGCCTTGGCGCCGTATTTTCAATGCCTGTTTACATTGTTTTTACGTAGTGACACGCCCGCATTTCGGACAAATACAGCGCGGTGGTCCACTGCGGTTAGCGGCTTGTTGTTTTGCTGCGTTGTCGAGGCTGGCTTGCATGCACCAACAATTGCTAGACTCGCGGCCCGTTGCGACAGCACATTGATTATCTTGGTCGCAGAGCGGGCATTGGGTCGCGGGTTCTGGTGCTGTATTGATAAGCATCGTTTTTCCTGAATTTAGCAGTGGAGGTGAACATGGACGACGAAGAGCAATTGTTCGCCCAAGAGATGGCTGGTGTCAAACCGCTCGAGCTGGAAGCGCGGGTGGCATTGAAGAAACTGGATTTAGATAAGGTTAATATTGCTGCTCGTCGCGAGGCTGCCACCGCCAGAAGCGAGCGTAAAAACTTCTTATCGACTGGCGACATAGAATTACTCGACCCCTATCATATTGTGGAGTTTAAACGCGAAGGCGTGCAACACGGTGTGTTTCGGCGTTTGAAACAGGGTAAGTATCGTATTGAGGCAAGCTTAGACTTGCATAAAATGACGGTGGAGCAGGCGCGCTTACAGGTGTTTGAATTTATTCGCGAGGCCATGAAGCTAGATTTACGGGCAGTGATTATTGTTCACGGTCGCGGCCATAATAGCAGTTCCAATGGCGCGGTCTTGAAGTCTTATGTGAATCGCTGGCTCCCCGAGTTGGAGGAAGTGCAGGCCTATTGCAGTGCTCAGCCCCAACATGGCGGGGCCGGTGCGGTATATATTATGCTGCGCAAAAGTGAGGCTAAAAAGCAGGAGAACCGCGACCGCTTTAGTCGCAGCCGCAGCAGTTAAACCAGCCTCTACACTGCGCCCATCTTCTCTAAAGCGGCGACGTGCTCACCGGAGTTGCGGTGTTCTTTTGCATAGCTAAGCACGGTGCGGCCCGCTTTGTCAGTGGCGTTGAGATTGCGGTTAGTCTCTAAAAACATGCCGAGAAACAATTCGAAGTCGTCAGCTCGCATGCTTTGGTATGCTTTGAGTAGCGCGTGAAAGTCTGCGTCGGTGCCCGCTTTGGGCTCAGAATCCAAAAACTCTCTCACCCGATCTTCGGTCCATACTTCGTCCAGAACCTTCTCTTTATCTTTTTTCATCGTATTTACATTACCTTGTAGGGGCGGGGTTTAGCTGCCCAGCTTTTCGTTTAAAAGTTTATTGATGACGCCGGGGTTGGCCTGGCCCTTGGACGCTTTCATAATTTGACCAACAAAGAAGCCTAGCATTTTCTTGCGTTTGCCTTCGTCGGCGCCACGGAACTGTTCAACCTGCTCAGGGTTGGCGGCCAAGACCTCGTCGACCATCGCGCCGAGGGCGCCAGTGTCGGAAACCTGCTTTAAGCCCTTGCTGTCGATAATGGCATCGGCGCTGTCGCCCTCACCATTCCACAGTGCTTCAAACACCTGCTTGGCGATTTTACCTGAGATGCTATTGTCGATAATGCGCTGTATTAAGCCGCCAAGCTGGCTCGCGCTAACCGGGCTATCGGCGATACTGAGGTTGTCGCGATTCAACGCGGCGGAGAGTTCGCCGTTCACCCAGTTAGCGGCGAGCTTGGCGTCACCTGTGACGTCGGCGGTGGCCTCAAAATAATCGGCAATGGCGCGCTCGGTGGTGAGTAGCGCGGCATCGTAGCTTGACAAGCCGTAGGAGGCTTCAAAGCGCTGGCGCTTGGCATCGGGTAATTCCGGCATGGTGGTCTTGAGCTGGTCAATTAAGTCCTGCTCAATAACCACGGGCAGCAAATCAGGGCACGGGAAGTAGCGGTAGTCATTGGCTTCTTCTTTGCTGCGCATGGCGCGGGTTTCATTTTTGTCGCTGTCGTAGAGTCGGGTTTCCTGCTTAACTTTGCCGCCGTCTTCAATGAGCTCAATTTGTCGTTGTACTTCAACTTTAATGGCGCGTTCAACAAAGCGGAAAGAGTTGATGTTTTTGATCTCGGCGCGGGTGCCGTATTCGGCTTGGCCTTTGGGTCGCACCGAGACGTTGGCGTCGCAGCGCAAGGAGCCCTGAGATAGGTCGCCGTCGGAAATATCCAGATAAGTCACTATAGAGTGGATCTTGCGCAAATAAGCCACGGCCTCTTCGGCACTGCGCATATCCGGTTCAGACACAATTTCAATCAAGGGTGTGCCCGCGCGATTGAGATCGATGCCGGTCATGCCGTGATAATCTTCGTGCAGCGACTTGCCAGCGTCTTCTTCTAAGTGAGCGTGGTGCACGCGAATATCGCGGCTACTGCCGTCCGCTAGATTAATGGTGACAATGCCCGGGCCAACAATGGGAAAATCCATTTGCGTGGTCTGGTAGCCCTTAGGTAAATCGGGGTAAAAATAATTTTTGCGGTCGAATACTGAGGCCATGCAGATGTCTGCATTAATGGCGAGGCCGAACAAAATCGCTTTTTTTAATGCCTGTTCATTGAGCACCGGGAGGGTGCCGGGTAGGGCCAGATCTACGGCGCTGGCCTGAGTATTAGGTGCAGAGCCAAAGGCTGTGCTGGAGCCAGAAAAAATCTTTGATTTGGTGTTGAGCTGGACGTGGACTTCCAGGCCAATAACTACTTCCCATTCCATAATGCTTTCCTTATACGCTGCCGGGCGCAACGTGGCTGTGCCAGTCGCTGCGCTGCTGATATTGATGGGCGGCGGCGAGTAAACTCGCCTCGTCAAAGTCGCGGCCAATCAATTGCAGGCCAATGGGTTTGCCTTGGGTGAAGCCCACCGGTAGCGAGATGGCGGGTAGGCCAGCCAAATTCACGGCGATGGTGTAAATGTCTTCAAGATACATCGTCAGTGGGTCGCTGACTTTCTCGCCCAGTGCAAAGGCGGGGTTTGGGGTGGTGGGCCCAGCGATCATGTCGACTTCCTTAAATGCCTCATCGAAATCTTGCTTAATTAAGCGGCGAATTTGCTGGGCTTTGCGATAGTAGGCATCGTAGAAGCCAGACGACAACGCGTAGGTGCCGATCAAAATGCGACGCTTAACCTCTGCGCCAAAGCCTTCAGCACGGGTGCGGGTGTAGAGATCGTCAAGGTCTCTGGGGTTTTCGCAGCGATAGCCGTAGCGTACGCCATCAAAGCGGGATAAATTCGCCGAGGCTTCCGCCGGAGCGATAATATAGTAGCAAGGTACCGCCAAGTGAGTGTGCGGCAGGCTAATGGTCTTGATTTCAGCGCCGAGTTTGCGGTATTCGTCCAGTGCTGATTCAACCGCCGCGCCAATCGCGGGGTCTAGGCCCTCGCTGAAATACTCTTTAGGTACGCCAATTTTTAAGCCTTTCAGGTCTTTGTTTAGGCCGCCGACAAAATCAGGTACAGCTTGCTGCATGCTGGTGCTGTCGAGGGGATCAAATCCTGCCATGGCCTGCAGGAGTAGGGCATTGTCTTCGGCGGTTTTGGCCATTGGGCCAGCTTGGTCGAGGCTCGAGGCGAAGGCGATCATGCCGTAGCGAGATACGCGGCCATAGCTTGGCTTGAGGCCGGTCAGGCCACACAGTGCGGCGGGTTGGCGTATTGAGCCGCCGGTGTCGGTGCCGGTGGCTGCCGGAGCGAGACCAGCGGCAATGGCCGCGGCTGAGCCGCCAGAGGAGCCACCGGGAACGCAGTCGGTATTCCAAGGGTTGCGCACCGCGCCGTAAAAGCTGGTTTCATTGGACGAGCCCATGGCGAACTCGTCCATATTGGTTTTACCCAGGGTCACGGCACCGGCCTGTGCCATATTGCTGACCACGGTAGCATTGTAGGGGGCAATAAAGTTGTCGAGCATTTTTGAAGCGCAGCTGGTACGCACGCCTTCGGTGCAGAAAATGTCTTTGTGGGCAATGGGTACACCGCATAACAGCCCGCCAGTGCCATTTTGGCGGGCTTGGTCAGCATTGCGCGCCTGAGTAAGTGCGGCATCAGCGGTTACGGTGATATAGCTGTTATAGCGCGGGTCGTGCGCGACGATGGCGTCTAAATACTGCTGGGTGATTTCTGCGCTGGAGAAGGTTTTGGCCTCCAGTCCGCGAAGGATGTCGGCAACCGTATGATTGGGCATAAATAAATGGCTCTTGGCAATATGATAATGTTTAGGCGCTAATGAACGAGCGGCGAGGGGCCTTTGTGGTCACTCAATGACTTGGGGCACTAAGTACAGGCCATCTTCAGTTTTCGGGGCAATGGCTTGAAAGTGTTCACGCTGATCGTCTTCGGTGACAATATCGGCGCGCAAGCGCTGAACGGCATCGTGGGGGTTGGCCATGGCGACGACATTTTTCGTATCCACTGCCTGCATGACATCGACCATATTTAAAATGTCGCCAATGCGCTGGCTGAGTTCTTCAGTTTCGCTGTCGGCAACGCTGATGCGCGCCAGTCTGGCCAGTTTGCTAATTTCGTTCTGGTCTAAACTCATGGATCACCTGAATTAATCTGTAAGAGGCTGGCGCGGGCTTTTTTCGGTGTTTAACTTGGGCGTGGCACCGAGATTGCTTTGCAGACAGCAGTAAACCCGTAAACTTATCATATTTGCGCCTTGCCCTAAATCCCTGCCATTGATAGAGTGGCAAAGTTTTCAATTCAGGGGCATGCGAAAATTGTCGGGTGGCAATCTCTTCGAGTCTCTATAGCCTGGCTCTACTCTAAAAATACGAGCCGTAGACGGTGTTAAATACTAATGTTTAAACGAATTCGTGGCATGTTCTCCAACGATTTATCTATCGATCTTGGAACAGCAAATACGCTTATTTATGTTCGAGGTCAGGGCATCGTTCTCGATGAACCCTCGGTAGTAGCTATTCGCGTGCACAATGGTCAGAAAACCATTGAGGCGGTTGGTATGGAAGCCAAGCGCATGTTGGGACGGACGCCCGGAAATATCACCGCCATTCGGCCATTAAAAGACGGTGTTATTGCCGACTTTCAAGTGACCGAAAAAATGCTGCAGCATTTTATTAAATTGGTTCACCAAAACAGCTTTATTCGTCCCAGCCCTCGGGTATTGGTTAGCGTACCCTGCAAAAGCACCCAAGTTGAGCGCCGCGCGATTCGCGAGTCGGTACTCAGCGCCGGTGCCCGTGAAGTGCGCTTGATTGAAGAGCCAATGGCGGCTGCGATAGGTGCTGGCCTGCGGGTTGGCGAAGCCTCAGGTTCGATGGTGGTGGATATTGGTGGTGGTACCACCGAAATTGCAATTATTTCTTTGAACGGTGTCGTGTATTCCGATTCCGTGCGCGTTGGTGGTGACCGCTTCGACGAGGCCATTGTCACCCATGTGCGCCGCACCTACGGTAGCTTGATTGGCGATGCAACTGCAGAGCGAATTAAACAGGAAATTGGCTGCGCCTACCCAGGCAGCGAATTGCGTGAAATTGATGTGCGCGGCCGGAATTTGGCCGAGGGTATCCCTCGTCGCTTCACCTTGAATAGCGATGAAATTCTTGAAGCTCTGCAGGAGCCTTTGCAAGTGATTATTCAGGGCGTTAAGCGCGCGCTGGAGCAGTCACCGCCAGAATTGGCAGCGGATATTGCCGAAACGGGTATTGTATTGACCGGTGGCGGCGCGTTGTTGCGGGGTATCGATCAATTGATCGCCGATGAAAGTGCACTTCCTGTTATTATCGCCGAAGATCCGCTGACCTGTGTGGCCCGCGGTGGTGGCAAGGCGCTGGAAATGATGGATCGGCATCACCTCGACATCTTGTCTGCAGAGTAATAATGATTCGCCCTGTAGAGGGAGGACGCAGCAATTAAACCGGTATTCTCGAATGAGTCCTCGGTTGGTGGGCGCCTACTGCTGTTTGGCGGTTTGGCGCTCGCACTCATCTTGCTCGGTCAGCGACTGGATTTTATGGCCCCAGTTCGCACCCAATTGTCTCTCGTGGCGGCGCCGTTTTACTGGGTAGTCGATGTCCCAAGTCGTATGGTGAGCGAGTTCAATGACACGCTGAGTTCGCGTCGCGAACTGATGGCAGACAACGAACGATTGCGCGCCGAGTCCTTAATCCTTAACGCCAAACTCCAAAAATACATTGAACTGCGGGCTGAGAATGTGCGGTTGCGCGAGTTAATGAACTCGGCTGAGCGACTCAATGATACCGTCGTCGTTGCTGAAGTGGTTGCGGTTGCTTCAGACCCCAATAGACATCAGTTAGTGGTCGATAAAGGCAGTCGCGATGGTGCTTTTGTCGGTCAGCCAGTGATTGATGCAACAGGCTTGCTCGGTCAAATTATTGAAGTGGGCATTTTGCAGAGCCGGGTTTTGTTAATTACAGATAGCGCTCACGCTCTGCCCGTGCGCGTTAGTCGCAACGGTCTCCGGGCGATAGCCGAGGGGACTGGGCTGATTGATGAATTGACCTTGACCCATGTGGCGGCCACAACCGATATCCAAGTTGGTGATTTATTGGTTAGCTCCGGTTTGGGCGGTCGCTTTCCCGGTGGGTATCCGGTCGGTGAGGTCACTGACGTGTCGATTGATCCGGGTCAACCTTTTGCCGAAGTGCGGGCTAGGCCAATGGCGCAGCTCGATCGCAGCCGCAACGTCTTGCTGGTGTTCAGTGAGCAGAAGTCGGAGGAGTAGCGCGTGGAATCGCATGCGCACGGACTGTGGTTTGTCGTAGTAAGTTTAGTGGCAGCGCTGCTGCTGAGTATTTCCCCTTTAAGTGGTGATTGGGCCTGGGCCCGTCCGGATTTTGTCCTGCTGACCTTGGTGTACTGGCTATTGGCGCTGCC
This sequence comes from Zhongshania sp., assembly GCF_041623545.1. Classification (GTDB taxonomy): domain Bacteria; phylum Pseudomonadota; class Gammaproteobacteria; order Pseudomonadales; family Spongiibacteraceae; genus Spongiibacter. Next base: position 44,453 of record NZ_JBFJWS010000009.1, read on the forward strand.
AGAGCGGGTTGGGGTGTTCGTTAGCTGGTTGTGTGGCATTACCCTTGATATTTTGCAGGGCGTGGTACTTGGGCAGAATGCCTTTGCACTGGCAGTGATTGCCTACATGATCCAAGTCTCCTACCAGCGTTTGCGCATGTTTAGTTTGCGCAAGCAGGCTGCGTTTATTTCTTTGTTGGAATTGTTCCATATACTGGTCGACCAGTGGGCGCAAAATATTAATGGCGTGGCCCAGACTCATTGGCTGGTGTTTATCCCCATAGTGACAACGGGAATTCTGTGGTTATTCCTGCGGCCGACGATCGCTTGGTTTCAGCGCATGTTTGCGGTCTACTGAAATGTCTGAAATAGTGGTCTTAGCATCGCAGTCGCCGCGGCGGCGGGAGTTGCTGCAGCAAATTGGCATCCAATTTCAGGTCATTGCCGCTGACATTGATGAAACTCCTTTTTTTGCTGAAGATGCCGTGGACTATGTGCAGCGTATGGCTGCTGAGAAGGCGATGGCCGTTGTCAGTCGCGCAGCTAGCTTACCAGTGCTGGCCGCTGACACCTCGGTGATTGTCGATGGCGAAATTTTAGGCAAGCCAGATAATCGAGCGCACGCCGTGGCAATGCTAACGCGATTAAGCGGTCGCGGTCATCAGGTCATGACGGCAGTAGCATTATACGTGGGCGGTCAATTACGGCAGCGCTTGTCTGTGACTGAGGTTGTTTTCGCGAACTTGAGCCCAGCGCAGATTTACGCTTATGTCGATACTGGCGAGGCGGATGATAAGGCCGGTGCCTATGGTATTCAGGGCTTTGCCGGGCAATTTGTAGAGCATATCTCCGGTAGTTATTCCGGGGTGGTGGGGCTTCCTTTGCATGAAACAGCGGCTTTGCTGAGCGAAGCTGGAATCGGGTAAGAGTAAGACCATGAGCGAAGAAATTCTGATCAATGTTACGCCGGTCGAGACCCGGGTTGCGGTGGTCGAAAATGGCGTATTACAGGAAGTATATATTGAACGCAGTCGCTCTCGGGGCATCGCGGGAAATATTTATCAGGGCAAGGTGGTTCGGGTATTACCCGGTATGCAGGCTGCCTTTGTGGATATTGGCTTGGAGCGCACAGGGTTTATTCACGCCTCAGACATTGCCTGTTTGGATAATGCGGACGGTGAGCACGCGGATATCCGCACAAAGATTCGCGAGGGTCAATTACTCACGGTACAGGTGAGCAAAGACCCGATGGGTACCAAGGGCGCCCGCTTAACAACGCGGTTATCGGTGTCGTCGCGCTATTTGGTGTATATGCCGGGTGCTGCGCATATCGGTGTGTCGCACCGCATTGACGATGAAGAGGAGCGTCAACGCCTGCGGCAATTACTCGAGTCTGCTGCCCTAGAGGACAGTGGCGAGTTGCGCGACGGCTATATTCTGCGTACTGCCGCAGAGGGCGCTGGCGAAGAGGAGATGCTCGCCGATGTCCAGTTTTTAAAACGCCTATGGGTGGCGGTTGAGCGGCGCATGAAGCGGGATGTGGCACCGAGTGTGATATACGAAGACTTGCCACTGTTTATGCGGACCATGCGTGATTTGGTGCGCCCCGGTCTAGAAAAGATTCGTATCGATTCCAAGGAAAGCTTTCAGCGGGTGGCGCAGTTTGCCGAGGACTACCTGCCAGAAATTGCCTCGCAACTCGAATATTATCCCGGTGAACGGCCGATTTTTGACCTTTATGGGGTTGAAGACGAAATTCAGAAGGCCCTTGGTCGCAAGGTAGAGTTGAAGTCAGGTGGTTATCTGATTATTGATCAGACTGAGGCCATGAGCACCATCGATATTAATACTGGTGCCTTTGTTGGCCACCGCAATCTTGAAGAGACAATTTATAAAACTAATCTTGAAGCAGCGGCGGCCTTGGCTAGGCAGCTGCGCTTGCGTAACCTCGGTGGCATTATCATTATTGATTTTATCGATATGAAGGACCCAGAGCATCGCCGCCAAGTTTTGCGGGCCTTAGAAAAGGCCATGGAAAAGGATTACGCTAAGACCTCCATCACAGGGGTGTCAGAATTAGGCTTGGTCGAAATGACCCGCAAGCGCACCAGAGAGAGTTTGGAACATGTGCTTTGTGAGAGTTGCCGCTACTGCCATGGTCGTGGCTCAATGAAATCTCCTGAGACTGTGTGCTACGAAGTGTTTAGAGAAATACTGCGCGAGGCCCGAGCCTACGAGAGCAAACGGTTGCTGGTGTTGGCATCCCAAGAAGTGGTAGATCGCTTGCTCGATGAAGAGTCGTCCAGCGTTGCGGACCTAGAAGAGTTTATCGGCGCCAGTATTCGCTTTCAGGTGGAGGCGGTTTACACCCAAGAGCAATATGATGTGGTGCTTTTGTGATGCTGGGGACCTGCACGTACAAGTGTGGCCAATATCGTGGGTGAAGAGTGATGTTGGGACGCATATTTCGACAATTGTACGCCTTGGCTTGGGGGGCGGCGCTGCTGGTGTTGGTGTTACTGGCGCTCTACGCCAGCCTTGGCAGGCAATACATTGGTTTAGTCGAACGTTATCAGGACGAAATATTTCAGTATGCAGAAGCCTTCTCGGGCATACCTCTGCGAGCCAGTGCGATGCAGGGCAGCTGGTCTGGCTTGTCGCCCGTTATCGAGCTGCGGGATTTTCAGCTTGGTGAAAGTGGCGCACTGCGCTTTGATCGCGGCCGTATTGAAATCGATTTGCTCGCCTCACTCTTTTCCGGTACTCCTAAAATCCGCCAGATCAAGGTGGCAAAACTCGATTTAGATTTGCAGCAGGACAGCGCTGGTCATTGGCATATTCCCGATTTAAATACTGCCGGTGGAGGTAATCCAGATACCCTCATTGATTCGGTTTTGGGTGTTCGCAATGCGTCATTGGCATTGTTTTCAGTAAAATTACATTACGCTAATGGTGACCAAACCCAGATCAGCACACGTGATTTTTTCCTGCGTAGCGACGACAAATTTCGCCGAGCCTACGCCAAATTAAACACGGACAGTGACGGCGACATTCAATTATTACTCGAGACTTATGGTGATCCTCGCAATGCTGAGCGCTTTAGCGCGAATGCGTATTTGGCTATTGAAGATAGCCGTTTAAACGCCTTAGCGCCCCTATTTAAAGATAGCGCGCCGCTTATTAATAGCGAACTTAGTGGTGAGGTGTGGTTGAGTTGGCGTCGAGAGCAGCGCATTAATATTAGCGGTGTACTAAAGGCACCCGCGCTGTCTTTAGGTGTGTTGTGGGATTCTCAGACGGCGGTACTGAGTGATGTGAATATGCGATTTACCGGTAGTCATCGCGACGGTAATTGGCAAATCGGTTTCACTGAGTTTGATGCCCGCTGGCGAAACTTGGCGCTAGATCTTGCTGGGGTGTCGGTGCGGCGACCCGAGGCCGCACTGTGGCAATTTAGTTTGCCAGAACTCGATCTAGACGTTGCTAATACATTGCTCATTGAAAGTGAGGCGCTCAGTCCTGCGCTACAGGCGACACTTGATGAGCTAAAGCCTAAGGGCCGCTTGCGCAATATCGTGTTTGATTTGTACCGTTCAGCGGCTGGCTTTGAGGGATTTAATTTTCGAGCTGAAGCCGATGCATTAAGCCTCGAATCGTGGCAGGGCGCGCCGGGTGCGGAGGGCATATCGGGCTATTTGGAAATTGCGCCGCGACGCGGCTTGTTGTTATTGGACTCAGAACGCCTAATGCTGGCTTTTCCTAACTTGTACGAGAATGCCTTTGATTTGCAGAATATAAAGGCCGAGCTGAACTGGGCCTTTGATGAGGATCATTTAGCGCTCAGTAGTGGCTTGATCAGTGCAGAAAATCAGGGCGTGCCAATTGCGGCATTGTTACGACTAGACTTGCCACTGCACAAAGCGGTTATGAGCGAGCCGCAGATGAGCTTAGTCATTGGTGCGCGCA
>NZ_JBFJWS010000010.1:0-46128 GCF_041623545.1 Zhongshania sp.
TCCCCTAGGGGACTCGAACCCCTGTTACTGCCGTGAAAGGGCAGTGTCCTAGGCCACTAGACGAAGGGGACGCCGCAAACCTTCCAGACTCCGAGTCACTTGTTGTCTGAAAGTGGCGCGAATTCTAAAAACCTTAGGCGCTCACGTCAAGTCGCTTTTGCCCTGAAAGTGAAATAAACCTGATTTAGCTGCAAATTTGCCTATTTTACAATCAATCTGTATAGCAATTAGTCAGCCTGCTCAGGATCCAGTTTTAGTGACAAGGAATTTATACAATAACGTTGGCCCGTTGGCGCGGGGCCATCAGGAAATACATGCCCTAAATGAGCGTCGCAACGCGCACATATAACCTCCTCCCTCACCATACCGTGGCTAACATCCCGGTTTACCGCAAGCACATCTGCCTGTGTAGGTTGATAAAAGCTAGGCCAACCTGACCCGGAATCGTATTTCGTGTCAGAACTGAATAAGGCTAAGCCGCAGCACCGGCACAAATAGGTCCCTGCGGTCTTTTCATCGTTATACTCGCCCGTAAATGCCCGTTCAGTCCCCTTCTGGCGACAAACCTGAAACTCCTCATCAGAAAGAAGTTCCTGCCACTCTTGCTCAGATTTCACTATTTTTTCCACGAAAAGCTCTCCACCTTGGGTACTACAACACCGTATAATCGTTCCACACTGTTTTAGCGCGGCGTATACCAATTAGTATTACACTGCTCAAACAAATTTAGCACTCTAGATTTATCACTTCCAGCGCAACGCCGATAGGCGTCAGCGCCAACACTGACATAAAATCTGGCATTACAGCCGATTAAGAAGGCAAGACATGGCTCTCTACAGCAAGTCAAAAAAATTAAACAATGTGTGCTACGACATTCGCGGACCCGTGCTACAGCGGGCGAATGAGCTAGAAGAAGAAGGTTACCGGATCCTCAAACTCAATATTGGCAACCCTGCCCCTTTTGGCTTTAACGCCCCGGATGAAATCATTCAGGACGTTATCCGCATGCTGCCGGATAGCGAGGGTTACAGTGACTCCAAAGGTTTGTACAGCGCTCGCAAAGCAGTTATGCAAGAGTGTCAAAAAATCGGCATCCCCGGTGTTGAAGTTGGCGATATTTACCTTGGCAATGGCGCCAGTGAATTGATAAGCATGGCAACTCAAGCACTGCTGAATCAAGGTGACGAAGTGTTGATTCCAGCACCGGATTACCCACTGTGGACCGCTGTTGTCTCGCTATCTGGCGCAACGCCAGTGCACTATCTTTGCCAAGAAGAAAAGAACTGGGAACCCTCAATAGACGATATTCTCAGTAAAATCACCGCTAACACCAAAGCAATCGTCATCATTAACCCCAACAACCCCACGGGTGCCGTCTATAGCCGCGAATTGCTTGAGCAGCTCGTCGCGATTGCTGAAGAACATAATTTGGTGGTGTTTGCCGATGAGATCTATAGCAAAATTCTCTATGACGAGGCTGTGCACATTCCCATTGGCAGCTTAAAAGCCGATATTCTGTGCCTGACCTTCAATGGACTCTCAAAAGCCTATCGCTTAGCCGGGTTTCGCAGTGGCTGGCTTATTGTATCCGGCGCCAAAGACCGCGCTGGCGACTATATCGAAGGGCTAAACATATTGTCGTCAATGCGCCTGTGCGCCAACGTACCTGCCCAGCACGCGATTCAGACGGCGCTTGGGGGCTATCAAAGCATCAATGAATTAATTCTACCCGGCGGTCGTTTACTTGAGCAGCGGGATTTAGCCCATAAGATGCTCAATGAAATCCCCGGTGTGAGCTGCACGAAGCCGGAGGGGGCAATTTATATGTTCCCGCGGCTTGATCCTGAGGTCTACCCAATTCAAGATGATGAAAAAATGATTCTTGAACTCCTCAACCAAGAAAGAATTCTGTTGGTGCCAGGCTCTGGCTTTAACTGGCCAGAAAACGACCACTTCCGCCTTGTATTCCTGCCCAATAAGCTGGACTTAGCCGACGCAATTGAGCGCCTAGGCAATTTCCTAGCTCGCTATCGCAAGCAGCTCAAGGCCAGTTAATCGGTTTACATCCCCCTCAAACCACCCGCCTTAGGCCAGTGGTTTGAGGCGATAATGCAGCACTTTCAACGCGCGATCTGGATTCTGCTCCGGAAAATCATCTCGACCCGCTAGACGCTCAATAAACTCAGCGTCAGGGCAATGGCTTTCAAGCACTTCTTGTAAAAATGCTTCGCCCAAATACGGCGCATTCAAACATACTAAGACATCCCCCCCCTCTGGGAGTAATTCACGGAAACGCCGAGCAAGTTTCGGGTAGTCTTTTACCGCGTCAAAACTGCCCTTTTGTGAGGACGGGGGATCACAAATTACGATATCGTAAGGACCTAATTTTCGTAATCGACCCCAAGACTTAAGAATATCGTGACTGAGGAATTTAAGATCGGCACCCTCACCGCGGTCATTAAGCCGCCCACCATTACGACGATGGTTTTCCCGCCCAACTTGCAGTGCACCCTTACTCATATCCACGTTCACCAATCGCCTTGCGCCGGCTAATTCAGCCGCCACAGAGAACGCACAGGTATAGGAGAACAGATTTAAAATGCGCGCATTTTCCGCCCGCTCAGCCAACCAAAGGCGAGTTGGCTGCATGTCCATAAAATAGCCGATATTTTGCTTGGCATTGAGGTCAACAAGGAACTCTACCGCACCCTCTTTAACCGAAAAATTTTTAGGAATATCTCCCCATAAACAATAAGTTGCTGGCGACTCACGATATCGGCTCTGAACAATTGCAGCCGAGCATTTATCACGAAAATACCTAGCAAGCGCAGCGCAAAACTCAAGCCAAAACGGATGCTCCGGCTGACGATAAACCACTATCCACAATACTGGAGCAAAGTAGTCGACACTAAAATATTCGAAGCCAGCAAAGCACTGGCCACGCCCATGAAAGAGCCTCAGGGCGTCATTATTGTGCTGTATTTTCTCCGGCCAAGTCGCGAAATCACTCACGGCAACAAACTGATTAAAATCATTCACCGGATGCACTCACTCGGTACATAATAGAGTCGCGGTAGCCGGTAATCACCCTAATATAACCTTCCCAAGACTTGTCCAACGCCAAGTCATTGCTGTCGACCAATAATGGCCGTCCCGCGAGACCGCTAATTTTGGTTTTGGTGGCCAGCACCATAAAATTCTCCCTCCCTATCTGACGGATGAGATTCGGGCTGAGCTGTTGATTACCGCGACCAAGAATGTGGCCCTGGCCGCCAATTGCGGTGATCAAGACCTTAACAGGCCCCTGGTGTCTCGCTAAAGCGAGGCCAATATCCTCGGCATTAAGGTCGGTGGCCAGTAATTGCTGATCCTTAATCAAGTCAAAGCCCAATAAAGTATTGTCTAGTCCTAGCGCTAGCATGACCCCCTGCGTGGTGCTTCCCGGCCCCACTAAATATAAGGTTTCGGCGTCCATTTCGGCGATGACTTCGTCGGCAATTTCAGCCAACACCAACTCTTCGACCTCCCGGCCACCCGCTTTCACGTGCTGCAAAAAGCCGCCAATACGGGGAACGAGCAATTCGCCGTAAAACTGCGAGCGGACTCGCCCCTCTTGGAACGCGCGCTCATCAATATCGCGGACCTCGGCCAGCTCAATATCTACTAAGCCACCATCAAGCAAAGCAAGAATGATATCTGCTGCACTCTCTGGGCTAACAGCGTAAACCCCAGAGTGCATTTTCACGCCTGCTGGCACTCCTAGCGCAGGTAAACTCGTACCAATGGCAGAGAAGACATCCCGCGCTGTGCCATCACCGCCGACGAAGAGTAGCAAATCCACACCCGCGGCTAATAAAGCCTGCGCAGCGGCTTTAGTATCCGCTGCCTGAGTGACTGCCTCACTAAGCGGCTGCCCGACTGCCACAAAGGGCAGGCCCGCCACCTCGCCACCTATTGAGGTCTGCGCCGACATGGCGCCACCATAACCGAATAGCGTTACCCGCCCCAACGCGCCGGCGGCAAGATGCGCCAAACAGCGCACCGCGCGCGCTTCAGAACGGCCATCGCTACTGTGCAGCGCGTCGCTGCCCTTTAGGCCTAGCGGGCCACCAGCACCCGCCACTGGATTAACGATCACTCCCAATTTAAACATGCCGTTCCTTTTACAAAGGCAATACATTGCCAATTAACATTGGCTATTGCGTAAATTACCTAGGGACATCAATTGGCAAAAATGGCCAAATAAACCAATACTCAATATTAACTATTTAACTAACAGCGGAGATACAGGGTGAGCCATCAAGCCACTGGAAATTCACATCAAGCCCCGAACTACCTCGGTGCAGTCATCGATGAAAATGGCCGTGAAACCCCCATAAGCGATGCAATGATTGAAAACAGCCTGCAAGCCTTGCAAGATACGCCTGCCGAATTTATTTGCCGCCTTGCACAGCGCGCAGCAAGCTAGCCATATCTAGATTGCTTGTTAGTAACTTGCTATAGCCCAGCTCTCGGCGAATTGGGTAATGCTTCCGTAGCAAATCAAACCGTGCGCCACGCTCTGAATCCTGAATAATTGACAGGAAGCGCTGGCAGTCTTCCGCCACGTCATAAACTCCTAAAACCGCCTCTCGCAGCACCGTAGCGACATCACTGCCCGTGCAGAGTACCTGTGGCGCGGCATTGATATCGTCGACATCCGCATTGAATTGCTCCGCTTCGCCTAAAAAGCACGCTAATTCAGTGGCAACCATCCGCAAGCCAGCCTTTTTTCCGTCGACGCTATAGCCGGCAATATGCGGGGTAGCAATGACGCAGCGTTCCGCTAAATCTGGGGAAAAATTAGGCTCGCCCTCCCATACATCGAGGGCGAGCCTAATATCCGGGCGGCTATCAAGCAAGGCCAGCAACTCTGCGGTCGCGACAACTTCCCCGCGGCCCGCGTTCAGCACTACACCGTTTTGGGGTATAGCTCGCAAGATTTTCGCATCGAGCATGTGAAAACTCGGAAAAGGCCCCGACGTAGTCAACGGGGTGTGTAGACTAAGCAGATTGCTATCGACAACCTCCTCGAGCGAACGCAAACAGGGGTATTGTTTCGGGTCGAGCAGCGGATCATAGGCCAACCAGGGAATGCCTATAGCACTTAGTCTCTGCCCCAGTCGTTTCCCCACATTGCCATAGCCGACAATGCCGACACGGCCACCGCCGAGCAAAGATTCTAGCAAACCGTCTATCCGGCATGTGACGCTAAGCACGTAATCCACAACCGAATCAGCATTAGAGCCAGGCGCAGTGCAAAACTGAATATTTTGGCTACGCAGGTACTCCGTATCAAGGTGATCACTGCCAATCGTCGTCGACCCGACAAATTTAACTCGTGAGCCAGCTAGCAAGGATTTATTTACCTTGGTAACTGAACGCACAATTAAGATGTCGACATCCTGTAAATCCGCTGCACCAATTTGCCGACCGCTGCGCGTGACGACCTCACCAAATTGACCAAAGCATTTGGCCGCGCCAGGAATGTTTTCATCCACCACTATTTTCAATCGATTATCTCTATTAATTACTTTAGGTAATACTTATAACGCTCTGATTAATAACAACATTAAAATTTAGCTATGTATTTTAATGGGACCTCTAATGTCGTCAACGCAAGCTCAGTACCGAAGTGCGCCGCCAGCGCCCGCCTGAATTGCTCCCCACGAGGGGGTAAGCCACCGTGCAAATACACCTGCACTTGCTGCCAAACCGCCAGCTGAAAAGGAAAGGGATCAATCTCCTCACCGCCTAGATTGTCGACACTAACTTGGAAGGGCATAGCCGCCGCAAGACTAAACAAACACTCCAGCGCTTGGGGGCGCACTTCAACGCGCTCAAAAATACCTTGGCTTTCACGATTGCGGCCGTCGGGCTCATACCAATAACCATAATCTGGCCGCTGCCGCCTCGCCTCCCCGGCAATACACCAATGCGCGACTTCATGTAGTGCACTGGCAGCGTAATCGGCGCGAAAAACAATCTGATGAAATTCTCTGTCGCTTGCCGCAGGCTGGTAAAAAGGTTCCTCGCCACCACTAATTAATGCAGCTCTATGACTCCCGGTAAAACACGCGGTAAAGACCGCACAGATTTGCTCGGTTTTTGATCCAAGGCTTATTCGGCGCGACTCAAGCATTATAAAGCAAACCGCTTTCGCCCAAGGTACTGGACGATGCAAGACAGGATTGCCCTTGTAGCATTGTTAAATATTCCGCCGACAAATGCGCCGCACCGGCTAGTAAATGCGCCAAATAATTGCTCTCAGGCAGTAGTCCACTTTCTACATAGGCTGGGTTGGCCACGTAAATCCATGCCGAACGCAAGCCCGATGCCGTCTGGAAGGCCATGCACTCGCGGCTATATCGTACCGGCGTGCCTTCGAAGCCATCCATGATATTAAGGGCGAATTGATCCGCCAGCGTGTACAAAACGCCTTCTACCGCACTTAAACTACTGTGCACGACATTGGCATATGCGACACCGGGCGTGCAGTGGGAGCGCTTATTAAACACTAGCCGATAACCACGTAACTCGGCACGTTCAGCAGATATAAACATAAGCCCCCGCGCCTGCATCCGAGCGGGATTCATATTGGAACCGTAGGCAAAATAACAAAGACTCATCAAGAAGCACTTGGCAAAAGTGGAAACAGGGAGTAATTTTAACAGAAAGGGACATCCGCGCACGGTCTTTGCGAATGAGCATGGCGAGCAACGAGGTAAATAGCGCCTCAAGCCACATGTTTAAATCCTTAGCAGCGAGATGTACCGCCCGCTACGTGAGGAATGATGTTATGGCTCCACGTAACCTAGGCAAATCTTCGTCAGCGAAGATACTCCCATTTCCTCAGCGGCCCTCCCGCGTTGAGCAGCACAGAATTCTCCGGGTTTCTCCCGAGTATGAAGGCCTCTGCCTACTCTACGCTCACCACGCCCTTAGCCGTGACAAACTCTATGCGGTCAAAATTCTTGGCTGGGCACGACTCGCCAACGGTAAAAATGTCGCCCTTCTCCCTTGGCTCAATGGCATATCGCGCTGCATTGATCTTGTTGACCCTGAATCAGGCCAATCCCAAGGCTATTACGACCCCGCCAGCGAGCGCCGATTTAGCGACACACCGCAGCATCATTGCGCCGCATTGGACGCCATGAGTCACTACCCCGAACCGATAGCAGGTGGCTTCGTACAAGAATTCCCAGATTTAATCGGCAGTCATGCCGCCTTGCTTAGCGAAAAAAGGGAGTTTGAGCTGCAGCCAGTTATCAGCTGGCGTTTACAACAAAATGGCGATTTAGATGCCATGGTGGCCGATATTAGCAAAGCAACCGACTTCCCTATTTTACCCGGCGATGCATGCTTGTTCACCGTCCAGAAAAGTTCAGCGTTCCGCTATTTTTTCCAATACCACATCGCCAATCAAATCAAGGCCGGAGGGCGAGTCGCTACGCGAGCACTGACACAACTATTTCAGTCCTAAACCAGGCTAACTAAGCTTAAATCTGTTTAGGCTTTTTGTACAAAATAGCGGTACTCCTTAGCGCCCTCTTCTTGGCCAAGTAAGGTGTGGCCCAAGAAGTTACAAAACTTGGGAATATCTCTTGTTGTCGCGGGATCCGTAGCGATTACTTCCAAGACCTCCCCCGAGGCAATATCGCGAATTTTATTGTGCAACATCATCACCGGCTCCGGGCAAAATAAACCGCAGGTATCCAGCGTGTGATCTACTGCTATCGTCATTAACACGTCCACTCAATTTTTAACGTCGGCTTATTCTCACCGTTCAGGGCACCATTGCAAAGCGCTCCACCGCACTACGAGGTCTTAGCAATCACTGTCCAGCTTTCACTGTCGGGGCAAAATGCAATCGCAGCCCGCTTTTGCGCCAGAGCCTGCCGTAACTGGCTTATTTTAGCTTCGGTGCTAAGTTCCTGCTCACCGTAGTCAGTGCCATCCCTACTAACCAACTCCTCTAACATCCCCTGAAAAGCCTCGGGGCTGAGTTTTTGCCAAGGAATTTCGACATAATCATTATCATTCATGTACAGGTTTACCAAATTTAAGAGTCATTCGATCACTTTCGCCAATAGCCAAATATTTCGCGCGTTGCTCCTCCCCTAGCCGCAAACTGGGAGGCAAGGTCCAAACGCCCTTGGGGTGGTGGTGATTATCCTTGGCGTTCGCATTAATTTCACTGCTGTCAAGCAACAAAAAGCCAGCGGCTTCGGCCAAGGCGATCACCTTTTGTTCACTGACATAGCCACTTTCAATCATCTCAGCGACACTTGCATCGGGGTCTGCTCGGTGTTCAACAACGCCGAAAACCCCACCCGGTTTCAAGGCGGTAAAAGCCGCCGAAAAGACTTGATCAGCAACGCCGGCCTTTAACCAATTGTGGACATTTCGAAACGTTAGCACCTGATCGGCGCTTCCCGCTGGCGCTATCGACAGGTACTTTGGCGCTTGTAAGCTTGTTACCGTTACCTTGTTATACACATCAGGGGTGGCCGCGAGCTTTTTTTCATAGGCAAGTAGGGATTTTTGATAATAGGGAACTTCACTGTCCACCGCGAATTGCGCGGCGTAGAGCTTCCCGCAGTCACGCACCAACGGTGCTAGCACTTCGGTATACCAGCCGCCCGCCCCCGGCCACAATTCGACTACAGTGTCGCAGGGCTGCACGCCAAAGAACATTAAGGTTTGCACTGGGTGCCGAAAACCATCGCGCGCGCGATTCTCTGCACTGCGATGACTAGCATCGACAACGCCCGACCAGCTTGGCATCTGGGCAACTAAGTCAGCTGCAGCACCGTTTAAGGCAAGTAATCCAAATACACCAATAAGTACCCAGCGCCGCACAGATAATGTTTTTGTCATGACCAAACCCTTCCCCTTGTTGCTGGCTAAGCTCGCGGCCCAGCCAAATAGTCCTGCACATGTTCGACTTTCTCTGCCATAGTTTGCTCACGATCACAGCGGGTCGCAATTTTTAATTGAGTCGATATCCGCGGCGCGCCCATTTCATGCACACGCATGTGACAACGCTTCACCACGTCCATAACGCCCTCCCATTCACCTTCAATATTGGTACCGTAGGCGTGCAACTGGTGAACTAGACCGGCGTCAGCGATGATTTTCTGGCACTCAGCGATATACGGCGTCAATGACAATTCTGTGCCAAGGGGAATAATGCAAAAATCGACAATCACCTTCATGCTAATCCTCACTTACACTCGCATTCTGCTCGGACTATACTCTAATATCAGCACACCAATAAAGAATAAGGGTACGCCGTGAATAGCTCATTGGTTTTTACTTTTCTTGGCCAGGACCGCCCCGGCCTCGTTGAACGCTTGGCCGACATCGTTGCAGATCACCAAGGTAATTGGTTAGAAAGCCGTATGACTCAACTTGCAGGCCAGTTTGCCGGCATTGTCAGGGTTGCGGTAGCCGATGCCGATGTCGACGAACTCAGCAACGCCCTCTGTAGTTTAAATATTGAGGGCTTAACTATCCACATACAAGCGGGCGCGACCAGCCCAGCACCCGGCGCAACTAGCAAATTATGCAAGTTGCATATTTTAGGTAATGACCGCCCCGGCATTGTCCGCGAGGTCAGCCGCGCCCTCAAACAGCAACAAATAAACGTGATTGAAATGAGTTCAAATATTACCAGTGCAGCCATGAGTGGGGACGCTCTATTTGAGGCCCATGTCAGCGCGGAAATGCCCGCAGGCTGCGATTTTGACGAACTAGAAGACAGCTTGGATCAAATTGCCGAGCAGTTGAGTGTCGATATTGTTTTAAGTTAGCCGGTAAACCCAAAGCGGCGAAAACTAGCCCCGCAGCCGCTTTGCTACAAAAACCAATCCGGCCGACAGTATTACCACGAACCCAACACCGGCAACACAGAGTAAAAAATACTGGGCAATATCTTGCCACGGTATCTCAAAGCTCCACACCGCAGAGCCGACCAACATAAGCGTTGCCAGCACGGCTAATACCGGCGTTCGGTAGCGCTTGACGATTTTAATATAATCCTGAATCACACTGCTATTCACGTACGCTAAACCTTTTATTTGGGAAACCCCTTGCCTTGTCGTAGACCGCGTCATAGCGCAATCTATCCCAAGGTGTCTTCACGGACCCACTCGCAACGCAATTTACCCGCACCCTGCCCCGGCGCGTGAAAGTCCTCTTCCGCCTGCCAGACAAAAGTGTGAGTACCGTTATACGCGGTTTGCAAATGCACAGTGGCACTTACCCAATACATTTTATGAAGCATGTTTTCGAACTGCCGCAACCATTCATCCCACTCGTGTTCAATCGCCTTATATGAACTGCCAAAATGGATTACATCGGTCTGGCAGTCGCCAAAATCAAAGGCTGGCCGGGGCGCCGAAAACATTTCTCGACACAGCAGCGGCCAATCTTCAGCGGCGGGCAGTAAAGCCGTGACTAATTGATTATTGTCTCGGCGACTGTCAAATTCATTGAGATCGCGGGCAAACAACATGTCGGTAATACAACCGTAAACGACGGATTCTTGGGCCATGGAAATACCTATTAAAAATGCTCTCAGGGAGTCTACAAAAGCTAATGCCCGTCAGCCAGCAGATTATTGACCTAACGCTGGTTCTTGCCCTACTTTCACATCAAACCACCGCCACGCAACTAGGTATGCCACCCCTGCAGCCACCGCAGCCGCGACAAAACACTGGGCTGCGCTAATATCCCATGCCCAACCACTTAATAATGCGCCACAAGCGCCACCTAAACCAAAGCTTAAGCCGCTGTATAGCGCCATGCCCTGGCCGTGGTGCCCCGTAAACCAGTGGCGAATAACTTCAATACCGGCGGCATGAAAACTGCCAAAGCTCGCTGCATGTAAACACTGTGCCAACACTAAAATTGCAGGGTATTCTACAAAATACGCGATTAGCAGCCAGCGTAGCGCCGCCAAACCCAAACTCCAAAGGACAATACTACGCAGGCTGCAGCGGGCAAGCAGGCGGTGCATAAACAAGAACAGGAGCACTTCGGCAACTACGCCAAGTGACCACAAACCGCCAATCAACGTTCGCGTATAGCTCTGAGATTCCAGATAAATACTAAAAAATGTGTAGTACGGACCATGGGATAACTGCAGGAAAAAACTTACTGCAAAAAATGCTATCACCGCCGGCTTACGGAGGATACCGGCAAGCGACTGCCGCTGCGCGTCTTGACGTAAACCGCCAGGCTTCTCACTAACTAATAAACTGGCCAGCCAAATGCCGCTCAATAAAATGGTGATGAGGTAAAGTAACTGGCCGATGGGATGGTGATCCAGCCACCACCCGATACCAACAACGGCGACGATAAAACCGATCGAGCCCCACACCCGAATCAAGCTATAACGCCCATAACGACCAGTTAGGTGAGACAAGGTCAACACGTCAAACTGCGCCAGCACTGCGTTCCAAAAGAAGCTATAAGTGATAATGATGCCAGCTAACCACCAAAAGTCCGAGCGTAGAAAAGCGCCTGTAAAAGCGAGCATCGCCATAAAAGCGCCCGCACGAATAATGCGAGTACGGTAGCCAAAACTATCAGCCAGCCAGCCCCATAAACTTGGCGCCAGAATTTTGGTGACCATCACTAAGGACGTCAATATTCCAATTTCTTCGGAGCTAAAACTCAAGGACTTTAAGTACAAAGACCAATACGGAACCCAAGTACCTAGGAGCGCAAAATAAAAGAAGTAGAATCCAGATAAACGCCAATAAGGCAGCGCGGTACTCATACCGCGCTCAAGACGCGGCTGCTGGAATAACCGGAGTTGTGGAATTCACTGCACCGTTCTGCCCACGATTACGCAAGAAGTGGTCCATTAACACAATAGCGACCATTGCCTCGGCAATTGGTACGGCGCGAATACCGACACAGGGGTCGTGCCGGCCAGTGGTTATTACTTCAACTGGCTTACCATCGATATCAACGGTTTTACCGGGCACCAATATGCTGGACGTAGGCTTCAATGCAAGATGGGCTACCAAATCTTGCCCACTGGAAATGCCCCCTAAAATGCCGCCAGCATTGTTTGAAGTAAAGCCCTGTGGCGTCAACTCGTCACGGTGCTCGCTACCAAGGGCATCCACGCAGTCAAAGCCCGCGCCAATCTCGACCCCCTTCACTGCATTAATACCCATCAGCGCGTGCGCGATGTCGGCGTCTAATCGATCAAAAACCGGCTCGCCGAGTCCTACCGGCATACCACTGGCCACTACCGTCAGCTTAGCACCCACCGAATCGCCAGATTTACGCAATTTCTGCATATACTCTTCCATTAAAGGAATTTTATCGGCATCAGGGCAGAAAAAGGGATTGGTTTCCACCAAACTCCAATCGACCGTATCAATCGCAATTGGACCCAGCTGAGACAAGTAACCACGCACCGCTATACCACATTGACTTGCCAAGTACTTTTTCGCGACAGCCCCAGCGGCCACCCGCATGGCCGTTTCTCTTGCTGACGAACGGCCGCCGCCGCGATAATCCCGTGCACCGTATTTCTGCTGGTAAGTGTAGTCGGCATGCATGGGCCGAAAACGGTCCTTTATCTTGCCGTAATCCTTTGAGCGTTGATCGGTATTTTCAATTAACAAACCAATCGAGGTTCCGGTGGTCTTGCCTTCAAAAACCCCAGACAGAATTTTAACCACGTCATCTTCACGACGCTGAGTGGTGTAGCGCGAGGTGCCAGGCTTGCGACGGTCAAGGTCGATTTGCAGGTCTTCTTCACTCAGCTCCAGGCCAGGTGGACAGCCGTCTATAATGGCGCCCAGAGCGAGGCCGTGGCTCTCACCAAAGGTGGTGACAGAGAATAATTTACCGATGCTATTACCTGACATTGATTATCCCAAAACTGTTCATGTACGACCGACAAGCCTGTTAGGCGATGGCGACCAAATCTCACTGATGACGAATTATACGGCAAAGCACTGCCAAGGTCAGAGCCTCAGGCAAAACTCTCCGCATTTTCAATTAATTGCTCGCGGCTCATCACAAATACGCCATGGCCACCGTGTTCAAACTCAAGCCACATGAAAGGCACCGTAGGAAAGGCCTCGTCTAAAGCTATACAGCTATTGCCTACTTCGACGATCAACACCCCTTCATCAGTGAGGTAGTTAGCCGCCTCCCGAAGGATTCGCCGCGTGATATCCAATCCATCTGGGCCTGACGCTAAACCCAGCGCGGGTTCGCGCTGGTACTCTGCGGGCATTGTCGCTAAATCTTGGGCATCGACGTAGGGTGGATTACTCACAATGAGGTCGTATTGTTGGCCCTCTAATAAATCAAAGACATCCGATTGCACCGCACTCACGCGATCGCCCAGTTCATGACGGGCAATATTAATATCAGCAACATTCAGCGCATCTAAGGAAATGTCTACCAAATCAACATAGGCGTCTTCAAATTGATAGGCGCATGCTATACCAATACAACCGCTTCCCGTGCACAGATCAAGGATCCGCTGCGGCCGAGAACCTGAGAGCCAAGGCTCAAAATCTTGGGCAATGAGCTCGGCAATCGGTGAGCGCGGCACCAAAACCCGCTCGTCCACATAAAAGGACAGCCCCGCAAACCACGCTTCATGGGTGAGGTATGCCGCTGGCAGGCGTTCCTCTACGCGGCGCTGTATAAGGTGAATTACTTTATGTCGCTCATCCAACGTCAGGCGCGCGTCGAGCAAGGCTGGATCAATCGCCAATGGCAAATTGAGGCCATGAAAGATGAGAACACGCGCCTCATCAAAAGCATTATCGGTACCGTGACCAAAAAATAAGCCAGCACGCCCAAATTCGCTAATGGCCCAACGCAAATAATCACGGAGCGAAAACAGCTCCTGCGCAATCTCGTCGTTACCTGTCACAAAGCCACTCCCCACCCAAAAACACGATTTTACACTGCTCAAGCAGAATAATCCTGCACCTATTATTTACCTATAAAGACGCCACAGTGTTTGGCAGCCAGAGGCCCGTTTGTTACTATTCCTTCCCCGACAACGCGCGAAGGAAGTCCCGTGGAACAAGCGTTTGCAGATATCATAAAAAAAATTGGCGAAGATCCCAGCAGAGATGGCTTACTTGACACCCCTGCTCGCGCCGCTAAAGCCTTTGAGTTTTTAACCGAAGGCTACCGCCGCAATGTCAAAGACGTAGTCAATGACGCGTTATTTGACTCAGATTGCAATGAGATGGTGGTGGTTTCCGACATTGAACTGTACTCGCTGTGCGAGCACCACTTGCTACCTTTTATCGGAAAATGCCACGTCGCCTATATACCCAGCGGTAAGGTTCTTGGCCTGTCGAAGGTTGCACGAATTGTCGATTTGTATGCCCGCCGCCTACAAATTCAGGAAGGTCTCACCACCCAGATCGCTAATACCATCATGGAAGTCACCGGCTCTGAAGGCGTCGGCGTTATTATTGAAGCCCGCCACATGTGCATGATGATGCGCGGCGTCGAAAAACAAAATTCGGTTATGCGTACCAGCGCAATGCTCGGCGTGTTTAAAGACAATAATGCGACTCGTACTGAGTTTCTGGCGCTCATTAACCGACCAGCCTAGTACACCGCGAATCGTTAAATGTAAAAAGCCCCTTTAAAGGGGCTTTTTACATTTAAACAAGCAGTTTATTTACCAGTTCATCCGCAGACACCTAGAAATTCTTTTATCCAGCGCGCCATTTCCGTTGCCTGCTCGTCCATATGACAATGATGATCCCCTTCAATATGCTTAATTTCAAACCGCTCAAGCAAATTCACGGGCAACTTCGGCAACCAGCGCCCCAAGCCTTGGTCCGCAATGATCAGTAAACTGGGCGCACTTATCGCGGCCATATTGGCTTGCAGCTGGGCAAAACTTAACTTTACTGGAGATGCTAGCTTCACCCGACGATCGCTGCGCCAAAACACCCTTCCATTTGGGTCACAATAGCTGCCGCGCTCAACAATAAGCTGGGCCGCGAACTCTGACATTGGCGTTGCCGCGCGCCTGGCGGCTAAGGCCGCTGCAAAATTTGGATGGCCTTTATCACTGCTACCCGCTTGCGCAAAATCCTTTAAATAGCGGCCAAGCTGGGCCGGAAAATTCTCTGGCGCCTCAGGCATAGGCACTAAGCCGTCGACGCAAATCAAATGCGAAACACGTTCAGGGGCCGCGCCTGCCAGCAAGCTAGCCATCATTGCCCCACGGGAATGACCAATCAATACAAAGCTTGACCAGCCCATTTGCTCTGCAACGCCGAGTACGAACCGCAAATCATCCCAAATAGCGTAGTTGCCAGAAGCAGGTTTGTGATCACTTAAACCGTGACCGGGCATATCCAAGGCGAGAATCTGTAATTCAGGTAATACCTTGGCCAAGGTGTCGAAGCTGGCGGCGTTGTCCAGCCAGCCATGTAGCGCAATGGCTGGTATGCCGGCATCCCCCCATTGTTTGGCACAAATCGTCATGCCGTCGATTAAAAATTGGCGCTCTTTTGCATCAGACATCAAGCAATCTCAATTTAACGGCCGTTATGATCGTAATTTGGGTAATGACGCAGCCATTGCAAGCTCGCGCAGCCCTGACTGAATACATCGCCTTCTAACAGGGCCATGCTAGCAGTTTGCATACCCCAGTAACTTTGCGCCTCGCTGCCGTGCCAATGATTTATAGCATTACTCAATAGTGGGTTGTGAGCCACTAGCATGAGGCGCTCCCCCCGAAAGGTCGCCAACATCGCCTCTAATTCGGACAGGGGCGTATCTGGGGTAAGCGAGGACTTTATACGCGGTCGCAACTGCCATTGTTCATTAAGGATCGCGGCACTCTCAGCGGCACGCTTATAGGGACTAACCCACAACGCTTCGGGTTGCCAATTATTTGCACTCAACCACTGTGCCGCAGCATTAATTTCGGCTTTACCAACATCGGTCAAGGTGCGTTCAATATCGGTTTTGGTGTCCCAGGACGCTGCCCCGTGGCGAACTAACAATATTTCCATAAGCCTATATCTGACATTCCCTAAATTTAAGTATCACTTATTGCAGAGTAAATTCCACATCGCGATTTTGTTCGGCGCACATCATCGTACCGATTACGTCGGCAACCTTACGGCCATTATAGATAATGTCGTAAAGTCCCTGCACCAGCGGCATATAGATATTAAGAAGCTCGGACTGCTCTTTCATCAGCCTAAGGGTATTTACACCTTCAGCCACTTGCCCGAGGCTTGCCACCACCTCATTCAAGTCTCGCCCCTGCCCCAGCTCAAAGCCGACTCGATAATTGCGACTCAATGGCGACGTACAGGTCACAAATAAATCGCCAACGCCAGCTAAGCCCAGAAAAGTAAGTGGATCCGCGCCCTTAATTACCGCATAGCGACTCATTTCAGCCAAGCTGCGAGTAATTAACATACTAATGGTGTTATGGCCGCAGCCCAGGGCTGCAGCCATCCCGGCGGTAATCGCGTAGACATTTTTTAGTGCCCCGGCCAACTCTACGCCGTACATATCACTACCCGCGTAGACCCGAAAGTAGGAACACTGCAACAAATCCTGAATGGTGCTGGTGACATCGGCGTCGTTGCTCGCGACAACGGTACCCGTAATCATTCGGGCCGCGAGCTCCTTCGCCAAATTCGGGCCACTCAAAATACCAATCCTAACCTGTGGCAATTCTTCTAGTAGAACTTCGCTCATTAACTTATTAGTTTCGAACTCGATTCCCTTTGTGGTACTAATCAGAATTGTCCCCGGTGCGATACAGTCAGCGAGCTGGCGAGCAACTTCTCGACTGGACTTGCTGGGAATCGAAAAAAATACCGTATCGCAGCCTGCTACTGCTTCCTGTAGATCAGCGGTGGCACGTAGCGCTGGGTTGAGTTTAATTCCTGGCAGATAAACCTCATTAGTATGAAGCTCATTGACCTCTTTAACTCGCTCTGGGGTACGCATCCACTGACAGGTGCTGTGGCCATTATCGGCAATAATATTTGCAATGGCAGTACCGAAACTACCACCACCAATAATGGCAACCTTGTGTTTTTTCGCCATAGTTTACTTCTACTCACTATTTATTATTTGTGAGTCTACCACTGCTGCAATAGGCCCTAAAACAAAAAAGGCGGCTTTCGCCGCCTTAGTTCATTGTTTACGCACTTAGCTCTAAAAGCAATTTATTCAGTTTGTGCACGTAACCAGCCGGGTCCTCCAGCTGAGCGCCTTCTGCCAAATGAGCTTGATCAAAGAGAATCCCAACCAGATCAGCAAAACGATCCTCATCAGCTTCTTTATCAAGCTTCTGGACCAGTGGATGCTCTGGATTCAACTCAAAAATAGGCTTGCTTGGCGGTAATGCCTGGCCCGCGGCCTCTAGCATTCTGCGCATTTGCGCACCCATATCATCTTCAGTAACCACCAAACATGCTGGCGACTCAGTTAAACGACTGGTCACTCGCACCTTCTCTACTTTTTCAGTCAAAACGGTGTTAACCCGCTCAACAAGATCTTTATGCTCTTCAGCCAAGACTTCTTGGGCTTTTTTCTCTGATTCGTCTTCAAGGTCGCCTAAGTCCAGCTCGCCACGGCCAACATCCAAGAAGGATTTACCGTCAAACTCGGCAAGATGGTTCATCAACCAATCATCCACCCGCTCAGATAGTAACAAGACCTCAACACCCTTTTTACGGAATACTTCAAGGTGTGGACTGCTCGAGGCTGTTTTGTGGCTTTCACCAACCACATAGTAAATTTTGTTCTGGCCTTCCTTCATTCGAGCGACATAGTCTTCCAGTGAATGAGTCTGCTCGGCCTTATTGTCATGGGTCGTGGCAAAACGCAGCAATTTGGCGATTTTCTCTTTATTGCTGAAGTCTTCCGCCGGCCCCTCTTTTAACACCTGACCAAAGGCTTTCCAAAATTGCTGATATTTCTCAGCATCACTCTTGGCAAGTTTGCTCAGCATATCCAATACGCGCTTGGTTAGCGCGCTCTTCATGGCATCAACCGCAGGATCCTGCTGCAGAATCTCGCGAGAAACATTCAATGACAAATCGTTTGAGTCAATCACCCCTTTCACGAAACGCAGGTAAAGCGGCAGGAACTGTTCAGCATCGTCCATGATAAACGTGCGCTGGACATAGAGCTTTAAACCCCGCGCAGCGTCGCGATTCCACAAATCCATCGGCGCTTGACCCGGCAGATAAAGCAAGCTGGTGTACTCCAACTTACCTTCGACTTTATTGTGGCTCCAGTGCAGCGCTGGACTAAAGTCGTGGCTTACATGCTTGTAAAACGCTTGGTATTCATCATCAGTGACGTCACTACGTGAGCGCGTCCACAGTGCTGTAGCGCTGTTTACCGCTTCAAATTCAGCGACTTTTTGCTCTTCACCCTCTTTTGCAGGAGGTACATTTTCCAGCATTTGCACTGGAATGCTGATGTGATCCGAGTATTTTTTAATGATTGAGCGTACGCGCCAGTCATCAGCAAACTCAGTGTCTTCTTTGCGCAAGTGCAGCACGACGGTAGTACCGCGGTCCGCCTTCTCACAAGATTCAATAGAGAAGTCTGCTTCCCCGGTCGACTCCCAATGTACGGCGTCTGCAGCCGTCAAACCAGCGCGGCGAGTAAACACCTCAACCCGCTCGGCCACGATAAAGGCTGAGTAAAAACCAACACCGAACTGACCTATTAACTGAGAATCTTTCTTGCCGTCACCGCTGAGATTCTTCAAAAACTCAGCCGTACCGGAGCGGGCGATCGTGCCCAAATTATTGATAACTTCGTCGCGGGACATACCAATGCCATTATCGCTCAGAGTCAGGGTATTGGCTTCTTTATCTAGGGTAATACGAATGCGTAAATCAGGATCGTTTTCGTACAGCGCGCCATCCGCTAGCGCCTCATAACGAAGCTTGTCCGCGGCATCAGAGGCATTAGAAACCAACTCACGAAGAAAGATTTCCTTATTGCTATACATCGAGTGAATCATAAGCTGAAGCATTTGTTTGGCTTCAGTTTGAAAACCCAGCGTTTCTTTTTCTGCTGTTGACATTATTTCCACCTTTTAATACTGAATTAAGTATGCCCGCCGCTTAAAACGGACAGTATTTGAAAGATGGGGACTTTTAGGGGCATTTCAAGAGTTCGATAGACTTAATATTGCTCAGGGAGCACCCGATCCAAAATGGCCGCAATATTTAGACCGTCGGGAAGGCAGCCGTAAATTGCCTGACCACCGGCTAAACGAGAGCGTACGAAGGCTTCAGCAACCGCTTTAGGCGCATAACGTGCCAATAACGACGCCTGCATCGTTAAGGCCAGCTGCTGGACTAATTGTCGGGCTTGATAGACTGGGTCTCGCAAACCATCGAAAGCTTCCCGCAATTTACTCACTGCGAGGTCTAAGTCTGGGAATATACCCGTCGATGTCGCCAATTCAGTGAACCACTGATCCAATACAGCGGGGGTTTTACCGATTGCTCGCAATACATCCAAGGCCTGGATATTCCCTGAACCTTCCCAAATAGCATTGATTGGTGCCTCGCGGTAAAGCCTCGGCATGATGCAATTTTCAATAACACCATTGCCACCTAGGCACTCCATGGCCTCGTAAGCATGGCCCGGGGTGCGCTTGCAGATCCAGAATTTGCCAACGGCAGTACCGAGGCGCATCAGTAATTGTTCGGCAGGATCATCGGCATTATCCAAAGCCCTCGCCATACGCATGGTCAATGCTAAGGAACCCTCGGCCTCCAATTGCAGGTCAGCCAATACATTCTGCATCAGCGGCTGGTCGATCAAGCGAGCGCCAAAAGCCTGGCGCCGACGAGCATGATGCACTGCCTGGACAACGGCCTGACGCTGACCCGCGCTAGAGCCGACCATGCAATCGAAACGCGTCAGCGCGACCATCTCAATAATGGCTGGCACGCCCCGGCCCTCCTCCCCGACCATCCAGCCATGAGCATCCCTCAGCTCAACTTCAGAAGAAGCATTAGACACATTACCCATTTTGTTTTTGAGACGCTGTAAATACAGGCCATTTTTTTGACCGTCTTCACGCCAGCGCGGCACCAGAAAACAGCTCAAGCCGCCGTCAGTTTTCGCTAACATCAAAAAGGCATCGCACATTGGCGCGGACAAAAACCATTTATGTCCATTTAGCGCATATAACGCACCGCTGCCGCTGCCGTTTATAGGCCGAGCACTGGTCGTATTCGCCTGGACATCGGAGCCGCCTTGCTTCTCCGTCATGCCCATACCGATGGTTACCGCGCGCTTTTCATAATAGGGAATATTATCTGGCTGATAGGCGTTCTTTAGAACTTTAGGCAGCCAGACCTCAGCCACACTGGGCGTTAATTTTAAGGTTGGCACCGCCGCGAATGTCATTGTTAAAGGACAGCCGTGACCAGCATCAATTTGTGACTGCATAAAGCTTAAGGCCGCGCGCTTTACGTGGGCATGCTTAGCATCTGCTTGCCATGGACCGGAGTGAATACCGGCGCTTAATGCCATATCCATTAGTTGGTGATATGCCGGGTGAAAACGCACTAAATCGACCCGATGTCCGAAACGGTCGTGCGTATCCAACTGCGGCTTACTCTCATTAGCCTCATAGCCCCAATTGATTACATCGGCCCGACCGCACATCTGACCGTAGGCACGCAATACGCCTTCATCTACTGTCCCGTTTGCCCGGACAGCCTCCTGTAAAGGCACATCGCTGCCATAAAGATTATAGTTTTCGAGCGCCAGCGATTGATTAAAAACGTCATGGGTATCCGTCGAGCTCAGCCCATCTTGATCCACATTTAAATTGGTCACTGACATCATTTAATCCTCTAAAACTTCAACACTGCGCACCAACAGCACGCAGACAAAATAGGCGCAGGGCGGCAATCGTATCTCCGTCACATGCGTGTTTATCCAATGGCCCCAACAGGCTTTCTGCCATAGCGCCGACTAAGGCCGCTGCTGATAGCGCCGCACTCTGAGGCACAAATTCGCCATTATCAATCCCGGCTTGAACCACCGCTTCAAACAAAGCAGTGTAGGTTTTTCTATACTGTAATCTCGCGAGGTCCACCGCAGGATCAACCGGCTCTGCGATAAGCGCCCAAGCTAACTTAGGTGCCCCGAATGCGCGCACTGCGAAAACTTCCGCCGCCGCCGCCAAGCACGCTGTAGGACCGCCCGAGCCAGTCAACACTTCTCTAACGGCGGCAACTTCACGGCCAGTTGCGCGTTTAAATACTTCAGTCGCGAGTTCATCTTTGCCACTAAAGTAGCGATAAACTGTACCCACCCCGACACCTGCGCCTTCAGCCACCGCCTGTATTGTTAAAGCACCAAAGCCCCCCTCACGAACCAAGGCTTCAGCCGTGTGCAACAAACCGGATTTTTGCGCCACTTTGCGCTGCCTAACTAAATCCGTCTCACGATACGCCATGTTGTTTTACCGCCTTATATAGCAACAAGTGAACCATCATTCACTTCTTTGCGCAAGCGCCATTCCTATAAACCAGAAACATCGCCATAAAGTGAATAGTCAGAATGCAAAAAGGCGGCCGAAGCCGCCTTTTCTAGCAATGCAGATTGAACTTACCAGCCGGTAATTGCCTTCAGTGCCTTACCGATATCCGCCAATGAGCGAACTGTTTTAACACCAGCATCTTCCAGCGCCGCAAACTTCTCGTCTGCAGTACCTTTACCACCAGAAATAATGGCGCCAGCGTGGCCCATACGCTTACCAGCAGGTGCAGTAACACCAGCGATGTAAGACACAACAGGCTTAGTCACGTTTGCTTTAATATACGCAGCAGCTTCTTCTTCAGCTGAACCACCGATTTCACCGATCATGACAATCGCTTCAGTCGCAGGATCTTTCTCGAACAAAGCGAGAATATCGATGAAGTTAGAGCCAGGAATCGGGTCACCACCAATACCTACACAAGTAGACTGGCCAAAACCGTGATCTGTAGTCTGCTTAACCGCTTCGTACGTCAGGGTACCGGAGCGCGAAACAATGCCGACTTTACCTGGCAAATGAATGTGACCGGGCATGATACCGATCTTGCACTCACCGGGAGTGATAACGCCAGGGCAGTTTGGTCCAATCAGGCGAACGCCATTTTCATCGCACTTCACTTTGCACTCAAGCATATCCATTACTGGAATGTGCTCAGTGATACATACGATAAGCTTGATGCCTGAATTTGCGGCTTCCAGAATAGAGTCTTTGCAGAAAGCTGCCGGTACGTAAATTACCGAGGCGGTTGCGCCAGTAGCTTCTACCGCTTCCTTAACCGTGTTAAACACCGGCAGACCTAGATGCTCGGTACCGCCTTTGCCTGGCGTTACACCGCCAACCATTTGCGTACCGTATGCAATCGCTTGCTCAGAGTGGAAAGTACCCTGACCACCAGTGAAACCTTGACAGATAACCTTAGTGTTTTTGTCGATAAGAATAGACATTATTTGCCCCCCGCTGCTTTAACAGCTTGCTGAGCCGCGTCAGTTAGACTGGTAGCCGCGATGATATCGAGGCCTGAGTCAGACAGCAGTTTAGAACCCAGCTCTGCATTGTTACCTTCTAAGCGAACCACAACCGGTACGCTAACGCCCACTTCCTTCACTGCCCCGATAATACCTTCGGCAATCAGGTCACAGCGCACAATACCGCCGAAAATGTTAACCAGAACAGCTTTAACATTCGTGTCTTCGAGGATAATTTTGAAGGCTTCAGTAACACGCTCTTTAGTTGCACCACCACCTACGTCGAGGAAGTTAGCAGGGAAACCGCCATGCAAAGAAACGATGTCCATAGTACCCATGGCCAAGCCCGCGCCGTTGACCATACAACCAATATTACCCGTCAGGGCAACGTAGTTTAGGTCCCACTCGGCGGCACGTGCTTCACGCTCATCTTCCTGTGAAGGATCATGCATTGCCTTCAGCTCAGGGTGACGGTACATAGCGTTGCCATCTACGACTAGCTTGGCGTCCAAGCAGTGTAAATTGCCTTCGCTGGTGATAACCAATGGATTAATTTCCATAAGGGCTAAGTCTTTGTCTTGGAATAATTGCGCCAAGCCCATGAAAATTTTAACAAACTGCTTAATTTGAGTTTGGTTCAAACCCAGTTGGAAAGCCAGTTCGCGACCCTGGTATGGCTGAGCGCCGGTCATTGGATCGATAATTGCTTTGAGAATCTTCTCTGGAGTCTCTTCTGCAACTTTCTCGATCTCAACACCACCTTCGGTCGATGCCATGAAAACAATGCGACGTGAAGAACGGTCTACAACCGCGCCCAAGTAAAGTTCTTGGTCGATATCGGTGCAAGATTCAACCAGGATTTTTGACACTGGCTGACCGTGTTCATCAGTCTGATAGGTTACCAGGTTTTTGCCCAGCCACTTTTCAGCAAATGCTTTGATCTCTTCTTTGCTGCTAACTAGCTTGACGCCGCCAGCTTTGCCCCGACCACCGGCGTGAACCTGGGCTTTAACCACCCATTTGTCTCCGCCAATTTTATCAGCTGCGGCTGCAGCCTCGTCTGGGGTATCACAGGCATATCCTGTAGAAACAGGTAGCCCGTATTCAGCAAACAACTGTTTGCCCTGGTACTCGTGAAGGTTCATGTTGGAATTACCATCTCGGTCTGTGGAAGTGTTAAGCGAGATAAATCCTGTCAGTGACTTGGCCCGCTCCCTCTGCACATTGCAGTAACAACGCGAAATCGGGATGCGTATTTTCCCGAATTTCACGCACTACCGCAAATCTATTTACGCTTCTTGCGATTTGGCATGTGTATCGCTTGACCATTAACTGCCAAAGCAGCTTCATGAACAGCTTCAGAAAGCGTTGGGTGACCAAAGACGGTCAGGCCAATGTCTTCTGCTGATGAGCCAAATTCCATAGCGATTACAACCTGTTGCACCAAGTCGGCAGCGCTGGCGCCAATGATATGGCAGCCAAGGATACGGTCAGTGTCTTCGTGGGCTAGCATTTTCACCATGCCCGTTGTGTCATTTGCCGCTACCGCACGGCCGATCGCCATAAAGGGGAATGTACCCACTTTATAGGGAATACCGTCAGCTTTGAGCTGCTCCTCAGTTTTACCAACCCCAGCAACTTCTGGATGGGTATAAATAACCGCGGGGATACAGTCATAGTTCATTGCGATTTTATGGCCAGCGATGCGCTCGGCAACCATTACGCCTTCTTCCGAGCCTTTATGGGCTAACATTGGCCCGCGAACGATATCACCGACGGCGTAAATACCTGCCGCATCGGTTTCACAGTAGTCATTAACAAAGATAAAGCCGCGCTCGTCCAAGTTCACACCACAATCAGCGGCCAATAAACCATTACTCAAGGGCTTGCGACCAACGCAAACAATCAATTTGTCGAAGGTTTCAGTTTTTTCTTCATCTTTAAATGTATAGCTAACTTCAACCTGCTTTTTGACAATCTTGGTGCCGGTAACGCGGGCGCCTAAGCGGATATCAAGCCCCTGCTTTTTAAAGACTTTGGCTGCTTCCTTGGCGATTTGACCATCTACTGCAGGCAAAAAGCTTTCCAGCGCTTCTAGCAACACGACGTCACTACCGAGGCGGGCCCAAACACTACCCAGTTCCAGGCCGATTACGCCCGCACCGATAACGCCTAATTTACCCGGTACGCTTTGAAACTCAAGCGCACCCGTCGAATCGACAATGATGTTTTGATCGACTGGTGCAGGGGGTATCGCTACCGGCACGGAGCCCGCGGCGATAATAATATTCTCTGCGTCCAAAATAGAAACACTGCCATCAGCAGCGGTAACTTCCACTTTTTTACCCGCTAATACTTTGCCAGCACCTTCGATGGCGGTTACGCCATTGGCCTGAAATAAACCGCCAATGCCGCCGATCATTTGCGCTACAACGCCGTCTTTGCGCTTAATCATGGCGGGCACATCAATGCTGACATCACCAGTAGCAATACCGTGAACACCGAGGGCATCTTTAGCTTCGTGGTATTTATAACTGCTATCTAAAAGTGCTTTAGATGGAATGCAGCCTACATTTAGGCAGGTGCCGCCAAGGGCTAATTTATCTTCTTTGTTGCGATTCTTTTCTATACACGCGGTTTTTAAACCCAACTGAGCTGCGCGTATCGCCGCGACATAGCCCGCCGGGCCGGAGCCAATCACTACCACATCAAATTTTGACATTGTTTCGTCCTATCTCCTTTTGTGCGGGGAGCAAGTAACACGCCCCGCAATCAAACTCACTAAATGGTCGGTGAAGAGGTTACACTTCCAGCAAAATACGCGCTGGATCTTCGATAAGGTCTTTGATCGCTACTAAAAATTGCACTGCGTCTTTGCCGTCAACCAAGCGGTGGTCATAGGACAAAGCTAGGTACATCATTGGCAGAATAACCACTTCCCCATTTACCGCCATGGGTCGATCTTGGATTTTGTGCATTCCCAAAATCGCCGTTTGTGGCGGGTTTAGAATAGGCGTAGACAACAGCGACCCGAACACGCCACCATTGGTGATCGTAAAGGTACCTCCAGTCATGTCTTCCATGCTGAGCTTGCCGTCTTTGGCGCGCAGGCCATATTCACGGATTTTCTCTTCGATTTTGGCCATGCTCATGTTTTC
Source organism: Zhongshania sp. (assembly GCF_041623545.1). Classification (GTDB taxonomy): domain Bacteria; phylum Pseudomonadota; class Gammaproteobacteria; order Pseudomonadales; family Spongiibacteraceae; genus Spongiibacter. Next base: position 25,740 of record NZ_JBFJWS010000010.1, read on the forward strand.
AGCATCGCGCAGCACGGGTACAACCAAACCTTTCTCTGTCGATACCGCAACACCAACATCTTGGAAACCGTGATAGACAATGTCGTCGCCGTCGATTGATGCGTTAACAGCTGGGAAGCGCTTCAAGGCCTCACAGGCGGCTTTTACAAAAAAGCCCATAAAGCCAAGACGGGTGCCGTTGTGTGACTTTTCAAACAAGTCTTTGTACTGACTCCGCAGATCCATAACCGGCTTCATATTGACTTCATTGAAGGTCGTCAACATTGCAGTAGTATGGGTTGCTTCCAGCAAACGCTCAGCTATACGCTTGCGTAGACGAGTCATTGGCACGCGTTTTTCAACCCGCTCACCCGCAGGTACATCTACGGCTGCTGCCGGAGCGACATTAGGCTTGGCCGCAGCTGCCGCAGGAGCAGCCGATGCCGCCGGTTTGTAATTCACGACATCTTCCTTCGTGATAACACCGCCCTTACCGGTGCCTGTCACCGCGGAGGCCTCAATGCCCTTTTCTTCAAGCATTTTGCGAGCAGCAGGGCTCACTTTTAAATCTTGCGTACTGGCGGACGATTCTGCTTCTGCTGGTGCTGCCCCAGTGCTTGCCGAGGCTGCGCCACCTTCAACAAACAAGGCAACAACTTCATCACTCAATACCGTATCGCCTTCCGGCTTCAAAATTTCTTTCAATACGCCATCGGCCGGGGCGACAACTTCTAACACCACTTTATCGGTTTCAATATCAACAAGCGGCTCATCACGTAGAACTGCCTCACCCACTTGTTTATGCCACGTCGCTATTGAACCATCAGCAATGGATTCCGGAAATGTTGGCGCTTTAATTTCTATGCTCATTATCTTTCCTGTCAATTAATATTGCTGTACGAGACAGTCTCTATAAGTTTCCAGACACACTTTAAAGCTTAAGTGCCTGCGTGATGAATTTCTCTTGCTGAGCTAAGTGCAAAGCCATATAACCCGCCGCTGGCGAAGCCGAAGGCTCTCGCCCAACATACCCTAGCAGCAGGTTTTTCTCAGGCTTAAAGCTGCGAATTACCCGGGCCATGCGGTGGCGACTGTTATACCACGCACCTTGGTTGCGCGGCTCTTCCTGACACCAAACCACTTTCTTCAAGTTGGGGTACTGGGCAATCGCATTACGCAAATCGTCGTAAGGGAATGGATAAACCTGTTCCAGACGTACTATAGCAATAGAATCCTTGCCGTGTTCTCGACGAGCGGCACGTAGATCGTAATAGACCTTACCGCTACACAATATCATCCGCGTGACTTTGGACTTATCGATGTCGTCCGTCTCATCAATCACATTTTGGAATTGGCCAGTGGTTAATTCCTCAAGCGTCGAAACCGCCTCTTTATGACGCAGCAAACTCTTGGGCGACATCACCACTAGCGGACGACGCAGGGGCCGAATCGCCTGACGGCGCAGCATATGGTAAACCTGAGCCGGTGTTGATGGGATACACACCTGAATATTGTGCTCAGCACATAACTGCAAGAAACGCTCTAAACGAGCAGATGAATGCTCTGGGCCCTGCCCCTCATACCCATGAGGCAGCAGCATGGTAAGACCACATAAGCGACCCCACTTCAATTCGCCACTGCTAATGAACTGATCGACAACAACCTGGGCGCCATTAGCAAAATCACCGAATTGCGCCTCCCAAATAACCAGTGAGTCCGGCTGGGTTGTTGAATAACCGTACTCAAAGGCCAGTACGGCTTCCTCGGACAGCAATGAGTCAAAAATCGAAAAACTCGGCTGGTCGGCACTCATATTTTGCAATGGTACGTAGCGGCTACCGTCGTTCTGACTGTGCAATACCGCGTGGCGGTGCGAGAAAGTACCCCGCCCAACATCTTGCCCAGTAAGGCGCACCTTATGCCCCTGCTTAAGCAAGGTGCCATAAGCAAGGACTTCGGCAAAGCCCCAGTTGATATCCATTGCACCAACCGCCATTTTCCGGCGATCTTCGTAAATTTTGGCGACCTGACGCTGGACGACAATTCCTTCTGGTACGGTGTTTACCGCTTCAGCAACTTCTTTTAACACTTTCGCATCGATTGATGTGTCGCCAGCAACATCCCATGCGTGACCCAAATAAGGCGTCCAGTCGACAAACATTTGCGAATTTGGCTGCATAACCAGACTTTTGGCAACGTGCTCGCCATTGTCTAGCGCCTGGCGGTAATCATCGGCCATTTTGTCGGCGAGGGCTTTTTCGATAATACCCTCGGCATCCAATTTAGTTACATACAGCTCACGCGTAGTTTTCTGCTTTGCGATTTTACTGTACATCAAGGGCTGAGTGCCTGAGGGCTCATCGGCCTCATTGTGACCTCGGCGTCGATAGCAAATCAGATCGACAACGACGTCTTTCTTAAATTCCTGACGGAAGTCAGCGGCCATTTGGCTAACGAACAAGACCGCCTCTGGATCATCGCCGTTGACGTGGAAGATTGGCGCCTGCACCATTTTTGCCACATCGGTACAGTATTCTGTCGACCGAGCGTCTTCCTGCAAGCTCGTTGTGAAACCAACCTGATTGTTAATAACAATATGAACGGTGCCGCCAGTTTTATAGGCACGTGTTTGCGACATCTGAAAGGTTTCCATAACCACACCTTGACCGGCAAACGCCGCGTCTCCGTGCAGAACAATGGGCACGACTTTGTCACCGATAGGATCATCACGACGATCTTGACGAGCCCGCACAGACCCTTCTACAACAGGAGATACAATTTCCAAATGCGAGGGGTTAAACGCCAGCGCTAAATGCACTTCACCGCCCGGTGTCATGACATTCGACGAGAAACCTTGGTGATATTTTACATCTGCTGAACCCTGATATTTGACCTTGCCTTCGAACTCGTCAAACAGCTCGGCTGGGTTCTTACCAAGAATATTAACCAACAGATTAAGGCGGCCGCGGTGAGCCATGCCGATTACGATTTCTTTGGCACCGTAAGCGCCGGCGCGCTGAATCATTGCGTCCATCATCGGAATTAAGCTTTCGCCGCCTTCCAAGCCAAAACGTTTGGTGCCTGGGTATTTCGAGCCCAAAGACTTTTCTAAACCTTCGGCAGCAGTTAAACGCTCCAAAAGGTGGGTGCAGGTTTCTAAGCCGTACTGCGGCTGGGAGCGAACACTCTCCATACGCTGCTGGATCCACGTGCGCTCACGGGTATCCACTATATGCATAAACTCAGTACCAACCGAGCGGCAGTAGGTCGCGCGCAGTGAGTCATAGATCTCACGCAATGTTGCTTGATCTTTACCAATATAAAGACTGCCAGTTTGAAATACGGTGTCAAAATCGGCTTCGCTTAACTGGTGATACTGCAACTCGAGATCTGGCACTCTGGGCCGTTGCCAGAGACCCAGCGGGTCTAATTGCGCTTCCTGATGGCCACGCTGGCGATAGGCGCTCACCAATTGGATAACGCGAACCTGTTTGCGCTCGTGATCACTAACTTCATTATTGACTGCGCCATTATAACGAACGGGGGTTTTTGCTAACTGCGCAAAATGTTCGCGAATTGGCGAATGGGGTATATCGTGAGTTGTGCTTTCACTAACGCGGGGTAATTGTTGAAAATAGCTGCGCCATTCGTCAGAAACGGCATTTGGATCAGTGAGGAAGGCCTCATACAACTCTTCTACGTAAGTCGCATTTCCGCCTGATATATGGGAGCTTTTCCAGAGGAGCTCCATCGAATTTTTCTGCATTCCTGTCCACCTAGTAGCAAGGGAAGTGGCAGTCCGAATGATTGTTGCCCGATAAGGCCCCTTTCATCCTGTGAAGTCCAGCAGCATTCAGTGTACGCCGCAGAACCGACTCGCACCACAGGGAACGTCCCTTCCCTCTTAATACGCTTTTTAGCTCGTAAAGTGCCGGTAAGCACCGAGTTGTATTGTTCTAGCGCTGTTCGTAAACAGCGCCTTAGGACTTACATTTCGCAGAATTTTTTATGCCCGGCCAAGGCCGGGGGAATACTTAAGTCGCTCTGCTTAGCAACATATTCCGGATGTGACCAATTGCCTTTGTCGGGTTTAAACCTTTAGGACAAACGTTCACACAGTTTTGAATGCCATGACAGCGGAAGACGCTGAATGGGTCATCCAAATCACTTAGGCGCTCTTCAGTTGCGGTATCACGGCTGTCCGCCAAAAAGCGGTAAGCCTGTAACAAACCGCTAGGGCCGATAAAGCGATCTGGATTCCACCAAAATGACGGACAAGCGGTTGAGCAACAAGCGCATAAAATACACTCGTACAAGCCATCCAGCTTAGCACGCTCTTCTGGTGACTGCAGACGCTCAATGGCGGGCGCTGGCGTGTCATTCAACAAGAAAGGTTTGATCTTTTCATACTGTTTATAGAAAAGACTCATATCGATAACGAGATCACGAATAACAGGCAGGCCTGGTAGCGGGCGCAAAACCAGCTTATTACCGCCTTTGCCGTTTTTCAGGGCTTCTGAAATAGGCGTTACACAGGCCAAACCGTTTTTACCGTTGATATTCATACCATCGGAACCACACACACCTTCACGGCATGAGCGACGGTAAGCCAGCGACGGATCGCTGCCTTTTAACAGTTCAAGAACGTCCAATACCATGAGGTCTTTACCACCGGTATCCAGTTCCACTTCTTGCATGTACGGTTCCTGATCTACTTCAGGATTGTAACGATAGAGACTGACTTTCAACATGTTCGTTTTCCCCTGAATCAGTACGTACGAATTTTTGGTGCAAACGCTTCACGGGTTTTCGGCGTGAAGTTAACCGCCCGCTTACCTACCCGCTTTTCATTGGGGAAGTAGACCGAGTGGCACAACCAATTTTCGTCGTCGCGGTCAGTGAAGTCTTCGCGAGCGTGAGCGCCGCGGCTTTCGGTACGCGCTTCAGCTGCAATCGCTGTAGCCTCAGCCACTTCAAACAAGTTATGCAGCTCTAGAGCTTCAATACGCGCGGTATTGTAGGCGTTGCTCTTGTCTTCCAAGTGCGCGTTATCAATACGCACCCGCAGCTCAGCAAGCTTCTTGATGCCTTCTTGCATAAAGTCACCGCGACGGAAGACGCCGAAATGATTTTGCATGATGGTCTGCAGCTCAGTGCGCAGTGCCGAAACGCTTTCGCCCCCGGTAGTATTGTTGATCTTATTCAAGCGGCTCATCGCACGCTCGATGTCGGCCTCGGAAGCATCACGCATTTCAACGCCTTCACGCAGACTCTTCTCGATAAACAAACCAGCTGAACGACCAAACACCACGAGATCTAGCAGTGAGTTACCACCCAAACGGTTAGCGCCGTGTACAGATACACAAGCGACTTCACCACAGGCGAACAAACCAGGAATAACTGTGTCATTACCGTCAGCATCAACAGTTAGCGCCTGTCCGTTAACATTGGTGGGGATACCACCCATCATGTAGTGACAAGTCGGCACAACTGGAACAGGCTCTTTTACTGGGTCAGCGTGAGCGAATGTACGAGACAATTCGCAAATACCTGGCAGACGGCTCTCAAGCACTTCTTCACCGAGATGATCCAGCTTCAGATATACGTGATCACCATTGGGGCCACAACCGCGACCTTCTAAAATTTCAAGCGTCATAGAGCGGGCAACAACGTCACGACCAGCCAAATCTTTAGCATTAGGTGCGTAACGCTCCATGAACCGCTCGCCGTCTTTATTGACGAGGTAACCACCCTCACCACGACAGCCTTCAGTAACAAGTACACCCGCGCCAGCAATACCGGTGGGATGGAACTGCCACATTTCGATATCTTGTACTGGGAAACCAGCTCGCAAAGCCATACCAACGCCGTCACCAGTGTTGATGTGTGCATTGGTAGTCGACGCATAAATACGACCAGCACCACCGGTCGCAAATACGGTAGCCTTAGACTTAACGTAAACGACTTCACCAGTCTCAATGCAAATCGCGATAACACCAACGACTTCGCCGTCTTCGTTCTTCACCAAATCAGTGGCGTACCACTCATTGAAAAATACAGTATTGTTTTTAAGGTTGCCTTGGTAAAGCGTGTGCAGCAGTGCGTGACCAGTGCGGTCAGCGGCAGCACAGGTACGAGCAGCCTGACCGCCCTCACCAAAATTCTTAGACTGCCCACCAAAAGGGCGCTGATAAATACGGCCTTCTTCGGTACGCGAAAAAGGCATACCCATATGGTCCAGTTCGTAAACCGCTTCTGGGCCAACTTGACACATATATTCGATGGCTTCTTGGTCACCGATATAATCGGAGCCTTTAACGGTGTCATACATATGCCACTGCCACTGATCCTGGGGATCCGAACTGGCGATTGCACAGGTAATACCACCCTGAGCCGACACGGTATGTGAGCGGGTGGGGAATACTTTAGAGATTACTGCTGTTTTGTAGCCTGATTGCGCCAACTGCAGTGCCGCGCGCATACCTGCACCGCCACCACCAACAATCACGCCATCAAAAGAAATTGTACGAATATTAGCCATTGCTTAACTCCAAAGAATCTGGATGCCCCAAACGAGGTAGGTGAATAAAACAACAGCCGACGCTGCCTGAAATGCCAAGCGTAAAACTGTACCCCGACCACCCATCATTCGCTCAGTTAAATAGTCAGTAGAAACAGACCACAAACCAATCCATGCATGCGCCACAATAGACAATACCGCCGCAGTGCTAAACACTCGCATGAAGGTGCTATCGAAATAGCCGCTCCACTGCTCGTAGCTCAAATCCGAACCGCTACACAACACATAGAAACCGACCACCAGCATATACGCCAACAGCACCACGCCGCTTACGCGCTGCACGAGCCAATCGGACAAGCCGCTGCGACCAAAATTCGTTACTGAATTTACCATATCCACAACCCCGTAAGCACAACCAACACCGCTGTGACACCTAACACTAATTTCGCGCCAGTTTCACCGCCTTCCATCGTCTCGCCTATACCGGCGTCCATCACCAAGTGCTTAACCCCGGCAGCAGAGTGATAGCTCAAACCGATTAACACGGCCCACAAGCTCAACTTACCCCAAAATGAAGCCAAGCACGCCTTAGCCTGTTCAAAGCCCTCGGGGCCATTGAGACTCGTACCAAGCAACCAAAACAGCAGGGCAACGCCAGCCACAAGAAACACACCACTGACGCGGTGCAAAATAGAGGTATATGCGGTAATCGGCAGCGCGATTGTCCCGATATCCAGATTTACAGGTCGTTTATCGTTCACGGTTTGCCACACTTTTAATTTCTGGCCCAAAATTCGAGCGGTTTAAAGGGAGTGGATCAATCAATCTCCGAATCTCATATCCGGCTGCGCTTCACTATTCACAAGGCTTTAACAAACCCCGTGAGAAACGCCGCGCATTATAGGGCCAAGCTGGCCCAATTACAAACCCCAACAAGTAGGATCAAAGCACAGCAAAAAACTCCAATATCAAGGGCTTAAGCCACCATTTCGCACCATTATGGCGCCATACAAAGCCGAATCAGCAGCACAAGGCGCCACAATTTGGTGCAAAATCTAATTTCGCCAAGAAAATCAACGATTCAAAGACAATTGGAATTCCATCTATTACAATTGCACGATAAAATGTTCTCACCGTTGACAAAACATTTCATCTCTCTATATTTGTCACTCCCGCGTAAGCGGACCTTCCAGTGTTACATTCACGCGATACCATGCAGAATGCTAGACATAGGGAGCTAACGCCACAAGCTAGCTAAAAGTTACAGGAGCCCGTCACAATGAGCGATAAGAAAGCAAGTCTGAGTATCGATGGAAAAACACTGGACCTTAAAGTCCATTCCGGCACCATCGGCCCCGACGTCATCGAAGTCAGCGCCCTGACGGGCAATGGTTACTTTACCTATGACCCAGGATTCGTCTCCACCGCAGCCTGCGAATCAAAAATCACTTATATCGATGGTGACAAAGGCGTACTGCTCCATGGTGGCTACCCAATTGAGCAACTGGCAGAGCAATCAGATTACCTAGAAACCTGTTTTCTACTTCTTTACGGCGAGCTGCCTAATGCGGATCAAAAAGAAGCCTTTTTCAATAAAGTCCGCATGCACACCATGGTCAACGACCAAATGAGCACGTTCTTCAAGGGTTTCCGCCGCGACGCCCACCCTATGGCCATCATGTGTGGCGTAGTCGGCGCTCTGTCAGCTTTCTACCACGATTCACTCGACATTACCGACGAAAAACACCGCGAGATTTCAGCTATTCGCCTAATCGCAAAAATGCCAACATTGGCGGCCATGACCTACAAATACACCATCGGCCAGCCCTTCATGTACCCGCAGAATCACCTGAGCTACTCAGAAAACTTCCTGCACATGATGTTCGGCAACCCCTGCGAGCCAAGCAACGTAAACCCCGTACTCGCCAAAGCAATGGATAAAATCTTCCTATTGCACGCAGATCATGAGCAAAATGCATCTACCTCGACCGTGCGCCTCGCTGGTTCAACGGGTGCCAACCCGTTCGCCTGTATTTCAGCGGGTATTGCTGCACTTTGGGGACCCTCGCATGGCGGCGCCAACGAAGCAGTACTGGACATGCTAAATGAAATTGGCGACGCCTCTCGCATCGACGAATTCGTTGCCAAAGCAAAAGACAAGGATGACCCATTCCGGCTAATGGGCTTCGGCCACCGGGTTTACAAGAACTTCGATCCCCGTGCAAAGGTTATGAAACTGGCTGCTGACGAAGTTCTGGCTGAGCTCGGTCTAGAAAACGATCCACTGCTGAAAATCGCCAAGCGCTTAGAGCAAATCGCGCTGGAAGATGAGTACTTTATTGAAAGAAAACTCTATCCAAATGTCGACTTCTACTCAGGTATCATTCTTAAAGCTATTGGCATCCCCACTAGTATGTTTACCGTTATCTTTGCCCTAGGCCGCACCCCAGGCTGGATTGCGCACTGGAATGAAATGATCAGTGGCAGCTACCGTATCGGTCGCCCACGCCAGCTCTATACTGGGCCAGCGCAGCGTGATTTCGTCAGTCTCGATAAGCGCTAATAGCTTATTTCTGCAATAAAAAAAGGTCGCCGCAGCGACCTTTTTTTATGTTCGAAATTTGACAATTTCACGCCACATAATTTGTCTCAACCCACATATTAATCAGCGAGTTTTGTACTCAAAACCAATTTCCGCGCCGCCAATAGCATCAGCGTAGGCACTTAGCGAAGCCTCTCCGTCTCGGCTCTCTTTCAACAGCAATTTGGATTTGATTTTAAGACGACTATTTTCTTTACTACCTTCCGCATTAAACCACTCGGCCGTCCGATAACGACCACTAATATCCCCACTCCACCTAGCAAGATCAACGCCGCCTCGCTCTGCGGGCAAACCCAAGTTTAGAGCCTGCGGATGATTGTCTTCCTGCCCCGCCCTTACAGTCTTCTTCGGCGGCGCAGTCGGCATCGGCGCTATCTTTGCTGATTGGCTTTCAGCTGCCCTTTCACCCTGCTGACAAGCAAGTAATACACTAAGAATCGCCAATATAAGTACCGCACGCATCAATATACCCCAAAAAAATTAAACCTATCTGCACAGACATCGTCCACTTGGGGCATAGCCTGTCAGAAATGCCACCGCTAAAGTAAGATATTGACCAACCTAAATAATGAAGATACTAACGCTATGAAAAGACTCACTGGTAAAGTCGCCATTATCACTGGTGCGGCACGTGGTATGGGCGCTGTTACAGCCAAGCTCTTCATAGAACACGGTGCCAGCGTCATCATCTCCGACATACTCGATGACGCAGGTGAAAAACTCGCAGAAGAATTAGGGTGCCAAGCCCATTACGTTCACGCCGACGTATCTAAGGAAGCTGACTGGGCCAGATTAATTAACACGGCGGAGTCAATCGGTCCGCTAACCACCCTAGTAAACAACGCAGGCATTCTTCACTTCGCCGCCATCAAAGACTCAGACGCCGCGGATTATATGCGGGTGATTGAAATAAATCAGCTAGGTACATACCTCGGTATTCGCGCGGCAATTGAACCTATGAAGCGCGCCGGTAGCGGTTCAATAATCAACATTTCCTCAGTCGATGGCTTGCAGGCTAAAAATGGCTTATCGGCCTATGTTTCGAGTAAATGGGCTGTGCGCGGCATGAGTAAATCCGCCGCACTCGAGCTCGGGCCCTACAATATCCGCGTCAATACGGTTCACCCTGGCGGGGTATTTACGGCAATGCATGGCGCCGAAGGCCGAACGACTCCCTCCGCGGAAGATAATGCCTTTTACGCAAACCACGCCCTACCTCGCGTCGGCCTACCGATCGAAGTTGCAAACATGAGCCTGTTTCTGGCGTCAGACGACAGCAGCTATTCCACTGGCTCTGAATTTATAGTCGACGGGGGCTGGAACGCAGGGATGCGCTTAGACCTTTTACCAACTTCCTAAGCGCTTTTAATTCAAGCTGCTTAGACAAATACTGGAAAGGTAGAGCAGGGTCTTCTATATTGCACTTAGCTACGGCTATAACTTACGGAGGACAAAATGGAAACCGAATTACATACAATGAATATGCTTTTTCAGCAGCTCGGCCTGCCCGACAGCGATGAAGAAGTGGAACGATTCATTGTTCGCCACCGCCCGCTTCCGCGCGGCCTAATGATTCATGAAGCCAGTTTTTGGAAGCCAGCACAGGCAAAGCTGCTCAAAGAATCCATTGACCTTGACGCCGAGTGGGCCGAAATCGTCGACGAACTAGACGCCCGATTACGCTATTAGAAAGCTGGCAAAACTAATCCCGAACAAGGTTTTAATCACAGTTTTAGTCCAAGCCAATAGAGCAATCTTCGGACAAAACAAACCCTTAAAGCTTTGTTCGTGACTGTAAATTATATATTTGTCAGGACCAAGCCACGACTGAAGCCCATATCCCTAACGGACTTCGCGACTCCGCGCCCACATTAATCGCAAATATAATTTACGCAATTGCGCACACCGACGGCCTGACGCCTAGCATATTCGACCGCTAAAACTACAGTGGACCGGCGCCGCTCGGGCCGGGCGTTGGCGTTGACTGGGAATTTCCGCTTGTACCGGCACTATTGCCCTGATTATCAAAGCCCTTTTTCGCACGCTGCAATTCTTTTTCAACAGTATCAATCATTGCCGACCAACCTTGGATGAGCGCGTCATTGGCATTCTCAATTAATCCGCCTAGGGAGGATTGTTCAAGCGTCTCTAATTTTTCCCTAGCCTGCTGAACCCGCTCGTCAACGCCGTCGACGCGACTAGACAAAATCACTAACTGAGCATTCATGGTTTCTCGATACGCCTTGGCATCCAAGTATTGCCAAACCTCAAAAACCACCAAAACAAACACAATAACCCCCGCAAGAACCTCACCTGACGACAATTTCATCGTACCCCTCCTCGCATAACACTGACATTCATTTGGGCATATCCGCAAAAAAACATTACTATTGCTGTTCGTGACTCACTTGGCAGCGCCGTTCAATATACCGCTTAGCGCCAGTGTTCAACAATGGCCAAAATGGAAATGACTTGAATGAAGCTGAACTTACTTCTTACCGGCAATGAACTCATGGCCGGCGACATTATTGATTCGAACTCCGCCATGATCGCTGAACAATTCAAATATTTTGGCTGGCGCATTAACAAAAAAGTCACCGTCGGCGATGACCTAGCCTTGCTTTGTGAGGAAATAGATCAGCTCTGCACTAGCGCAGACGTTCTCATTATTAACGGCGGCCTCGGCCCCACTGTGGACGATCTCACTGCTGTCGCACTCGCCAAGGTAACTAATACAGAAATTGCTGAGCACCCCGATGCCCTCGCCCATCTAACACAGTGGTGCGCCAAGCGGGGTTACGGACTTAATTCATCGAACCACAAGCAGGCCATGCTGCCTAAAGGCTGCGAAATTATCGCCAATGCACGTGGCAGTGCAGTCGGAATCAAATTAAAACATCGAGGCTGCCTAATTTTCGCGACCCCCGGCGTTCCCAGCGAATTGCGGCCGATGCTAACAAATGAAATCACCCCAATACTCGAAGGTTCATATCACTCAGACCACATTGAAACGCTTCGCTTAGGTGCATTTGGATTGGGTGAGTCGGCAATCCAGGAGCTGGTTAATGAGCATTTAGGAGATTGGCCCGAAGACATCGAATTGGGTTTTCGGGCATCTATGCCCGTTCTTGAAGTTAAACTCACCGCCAGAGGCGAACTTGCCAAAACGAAGCTGCCGCTATGGCGTACAAAAGTAGGGGAACTCCTTGGCGACCACCTTTTAGGCGAATTGCCGATTAGCCTACCCTCTGCAACCGTTGCGGCGCTCAAAGAACACAATTTGCAAATTTGCACGGCCGAGTCCTGCACCGGCGGATTAATCGCCTCACAACTGACAGGTGTGCCAGGCGCATCACAGGTTTTTCCCGGCGCGATTGTCAGCTATTCCAATGCGGTGAAGCATCGCCTACTCAGTGTGTCTGAAGCTGACTTGGCAAAAGAAGGTGCTGTCAGCGAGGCTGTTGTTCGGCAGATGGCGCTGGGGGCCATAGCTAGCACCGGCGCCGATCTCGCGATTGCGGTCACGGGCATAGCCGGCCCAGATGGGGGGACTCCAGAGAAGCCTGTAGGCACTGTGTGGATTGCCTGGGGAACGGCAGACCAACTAAAAAGCCAGTGTTTCCACTTGCCCTTTGAGCGCAATGGCTTTCAGAATTGGGTTGCAGCGCTAAGCCTAGACTTAGTGCGCCGCTATATCCTCAAACTGCCGGAGGGTTCTGAATTAATGAAAAGATATCAGCGCTAGTTTACGACGCGGCCGCCAAGTGCTCACCAACCCACTGCAGCAGCATTTCATAAGTACCCTGAATCATAGCGATGGCATCGTCATCGCTCACGCCGGCAGGCTCAGCGCGACCATACCAGTCAACACGGCAACGATCATCGCCTAAGGAGGTTACCTTGGCGTTCGCAGAGTAGGCCGTCACCGGAATCGGAATACCGCGAGGAATATCATAGGCAAACGTCATGGCCGCTTTATCCATAGCAGTTAAAACCTCGTCTATGGGCTCCATACCAGCGAGGTGGAGGCGACGTGTCATGCCAATACCGTCTCCGATTAACTCCGTCTTATCAATGCCTGGCGCCCAGCCAATGTCACCGAAATTTTCCAGTAGTGCCCAGACTTTGTCGGCAGCAATATCAAATTCGCGTGCTAAATGTACGTTTACCATTTTTTGCCCATTTATTTCAGATGTATAAAAGCCGCAATCATGACCGATTATAACGATTTACTCCTCCCCCGAACGGCTTAGCCCGCCGCGGGATATATGACAATTCAGTAATAGGTAGCCATTCAAAAGGCTGCTACTCTTGTGTAAAGTTAAACGTCAATATCAATGAATTATGCTGCGCCTAGGCAAGACCTTGGCCTTTGCCGGAATGAAATAATAATGAACGCATCACCCTGCCCTGTTTACCTATTCAGCATGGATTCCGACCAATTCTGGGCTGCCCCAACGACTACCGGCGGACTCAAGGCTTATTATCAAGCCTACGGTAAACAAAAAGCGCAATATCAACTCGAACTAATCCACTTTCGTGACAGCGAGGCGGTTGCCACATGGCAGCAGGAGTGGCTGAAAACCGTTCTACCCCAATTAGAAGCGGCCCTTAGCGCGGGGCAAAGGCCCGTTGTCGGCTTTAGTATGTACACATGGAATGCCGCTGAGTTTTTAAGCTTAATTCACCAAATAAAAACGGCCTGCCCCGACGTGCTCTGTATTGCCGGCGGCCCCCATGTACAACAGGCCGAAGATTATCTTTTTGAAGACCCCATTGACCTCATCATTCTCGGCGAAGGCGAAACTACTTTTCAGGAAATACTCGATACCCCGCAAACGGAGGATTGGACAAACGTTAAGGGTCTAGCCTACCTACAGAACGGTGTACTGCACAAAACAGGTGAGCGTCAGCGCCGCACTTATCTCGATGAACTGCCATCTGCACTTGATGTGATTGATTTGGTTGATACCAAAGGAAATTGTATATACGACTCGATCTCATACGAAACCAGTCGCGGCTGTCCATTTAAATGCGCCTTTTGCGAGTGGGGCACCGGTGCTATTGGCACCAAAATGTATCAGTTTTCTATGGATCGCGTGCGCAGTGATTGGCGGCGAATTGTCGATGCAGGCATCAAAGATATTTGGCTGGCGGACTCAAATTTTGGCGCGTTAAAAGAAGACCTCGAAAAAGCCCAACTAATTTGTGAATTAAAGGCAGAGACCGGATTACCCAATAGTTTTGCCACCTCTTGGTCCAAAAAGCATAGCCCAAGAGTGCAAGAAATCGTACTTCTACTGCACCGCAACGGCCTACTCCCCCACTACCAACTCGCCCTGCAAACGCTAACACCCTTAGCCCTGGAGTTAAGTAATCGCAAAAATATGGGCGCGAATAAATACGAGCCCATTGCCAAGCAAATGGCCAGCGAAGGCGTACCTATCGCAGCAGAATTAATTTGGGGCTTACCGGGCGACAATCTGCCAGAATTCGAGCGAAATCTAGACCAGTTATTGCGTACTTTTCCAAATTTAAATATCTTCGCTTATACCCTGCTACCCGGTACTGAGTTTTACGAAAAGCGCGAAGAATATCAAATCGAAACAATCCCGGTCGCGGGCTACGGCAAGGCCAAGGGTGAATATGTCGTTGCCTGCCACACCTTTGATCGCGACGAGGGCATTGAGGGCTACTTCCTGATAACCGCGCACATAATATTTGCCCACGGCCACCTTCTACCCCTGTCTATTCGCTATTTAGCGCTGCAAGACAATATCACCACGGCTCCTCTGCTCCGTAATTTACTGCGCGCAGTATGTGCAGCATACCAAGCAGAATTAAGTGATATTGATTTAAGTGACCGTATGATGGTCTATGAAAACAGAGCCCGCTTATACACGGCGATATTGCAAAATCCCGAACGCTTATACACTTTACTTCGAGAACAAGTGCTTGGGTATTTAAACGCCGAAAACGCTTGCCAGCATAGCGCTGCGGTAGCAAATATTATCGATTTAGATCAGGCTTTATCACCCCGCGTTGGTGGCCCAACAGAAACGGAATACAGCTTCAACTTTGATGTAATAAGCAGTAAAGCGGCGCTTGACTGCCTGAGCTTACCTGAACCCGAAGACCTAAGCCCCCAAGCTCAACGCTTTACTATCAAGAGCCCCGGTGGCGTTGGCACCATCTTAAAAGACCCTGATGGTGGTGGCTGGCTGCGGGGCGAGATTCTCAATCCGCCAAGTGAGGTGCAAACTGTTAGAATTATGCACCCCAACGTTAAACCTCAACTCGATGAAAAAGTAAGCTTATAAGGTTACACGGCAGCCAAGGCGGATCTAATTTTATCCGCCGCCGCCGCTAAGTCTGCTTGCTCAGCCATTTTTGCATTGCCGAAATTCGCGTCTGCCATGCTATTTATCGGCACCAAATGCAAATGGGTATGGGGTACTTCAAGTCCCACAATCATCATGCTCACTCGCTCGCAGACAAATGCCCGCTTAAGCGCCTTTGCAATCGTTTGTGCAACACTCATTAAGTGCGCAGCGAGGGCCTCTGGCAAATCGTCCCAATGATCCACCTCCTGGCGCGGAATAACGAGCACATGCCCCGTTTTTATCGGCGCAATTGTCATAATAGCTACC
This sequence comes from Zhongshania sp., assembly GCF_041623545.1. Lineage (GTDB taxonomy): Bacteria > Pseudomonadota > Gammaproteobacteria > Pseudomonadales > Spongiibacteraceae > Spongiibacter. The sequence continues at coordinate 41,491 of NZ_JBFJWS010000010.1, forward strand.
GCCTGTTCGTCTTCCCAAACAAAATGCCCCGGTATTTCGCGCTGAATAATTTTAGTAAAGAGCGTCGACATCGTAAAACCTCACACTAATGTAGAAATCAAATATTGGAAAAATTGTTTTAGGCAACTTTCTACCTCTGCCCGACCGGCAAGTTCAAATCGCTCAGCAAGCACAAGCCAGTCATGACCTAACAGCACCCTTGCAAACACTAACTCAGCACCAACTAGAGTGCGCATATCCACAGTGATGCATAATCGCGCCATACTCGCTGCAGCTTGCTCAAAAGTTAGTGCCCCAGTGCAATACCGCTGTACAGTGCTAATAGCTGAATAAGGCACATTTCGAGATGGCCGCCCACTCGCTGCGAGCAAACTAATCAGCAACTCTGCGCTGATCGTTGGGTACACACTTGTTAAGCTCAAGAGTAAATCATTGTGAAGCCGTTGAGCCAATTGCAAAACGTCTAGCGTGGGGCTAAGCGCCTTCACCACGATGAGCGAGTACAAGCCGCTGGCACTGTCGCGGCGGCTACCAAGATAAGCAGGAGAGAAATCTTGCGCAAGCCAAAATTCGATTAGCTGCGCATCTGCCGCAAAACTGGATGACAAATAGGCAAGATTACGACCGCGCGCGTACCCTTCAGCAGCGTTTAGCATTGCGCGGCCTAGCCCCTTACGTCGCGAGCCAGCCATCACTGCGATTCGATTAATTCGCAGGCTTTGCGACGTCAGATAAGCAGTTTTAGCCGTGCTATTAGCTAGACGCTGCGCCGCCAAATGCCCAGGAGGACGTCGACGCCCATTCACAACCTCTACCGCCAAACGTTCAGGGAAGCCACCTTCCGGCAGTAATTGGCATACACCCAATACGCATGCACCAACACATGCAATGATTATTACCGCGTCGCCGTCGAGCAAATATTGTAGGTCTTGTGGGGTCGTTTGATAATGAGCCTGTACGAGCAAGCCGAAAATTTGGCGTAATAAATCGTCATTTCGTAACTCGTCGCCACTGACCAGCCGGACATCGACACCCTCAGGCTCATACTCGGGAGACCTTGGTTCTGCGTCCAGTAAAAACAATTGATTTAAGGTCTGCTCCAGGGGGTCACCTACTGACCACCGAATCGGCTCCTTTAGGGTCTGACGCCGCCACTGAGGCCTTTCCTCGTCGAGTATTTCTCGAAAGCGAATATCAAAGCCACGACCACTACCCTCGTAGCCATGTACAGTGCTGGAAAAAACAATGCGCGGATAGCGCAATAACAGCAAGCGTAGCGCCGCCACCGGCAATGCCGCGGCCTCATCTACTAATACCAAATCCCAAAGCTGGCGACTTTGTAGCGCAGCATCTATGGGTAAATACCTTAAATTGCAGGATTCAAATACCAGATTCCCGTCTTCCCATCGCGCTGCTGGCAACGCTGCCGACAAATGTGCAAACGCGCCCTCAACCGCGGATAAACTCGGCGCAGTAATTAATACTCGGCGGCAAATTCCGCCGCTATTATTTTGCGATAGAAACAAATCGGCCAGCGCTAGTCCCAAGACACTCGTTTTACCGCGACCGCGATCCGAGCGAATGACCAAGGGACGTTTTGCTCGGCCGGTGACAACACGCTTAATCGCCGCTAATGCTGCTTGTTGATCCGCCGTTGGCAGTTTTTGTTGCCAGGGGGCTGCCATGTTGGGAATATCACCACTGAGCCCCGTGCTCTGTTCCAAGCACAGAACACCATTACACCTAGTTGCAATACTGAGTAGTCGACGTATAAATGATGACGGGAGATTGCTTCTCTGCCCAGACTGGGCAGCAAAATGCATTGGCCATTGCGAAAACGGTGGGCACAGTAACAACAATATCCCGCCGGAGGTTAAACAACCCGCGGCCGCCAACCACTCATTGAGTTTTTGGTGGTTGTGGGCATTTACAATCAGAGACGAAAATTCACTACCAAGTGTATTCTCTGAGTGACTCGGTGCCACCCCACACAAGACCTGATTAGCCACGAGCAGGCACTTATCTAGGGCACCAGGCAAACTCAATAATTGTGTTTCACACCAAGATTCTGTCCCCGACACAAAGATCAGGTAACGATGACCACTGCTGCGGCCTTGCTGCTGCAGCTGTGCGTAGATATCGGCTACGCTAGAAATTGAATCACTGCCTACGATTGGGGGCACGGTGGATTACTGCTGGGGTAAACCGGCGCTTCGTGCATACGCATATGCAAAATAAGTCGATAATCCTGCTGATAAAAATCAGCGACTTCGACATTAAGATACTGCTTAGCACTATCGACGAGGGTTTGTTTCAGCCCCAATTCAGTGATAAACCCTGCTAGCAAGCCGGCCTCGATAAAGCCTTCAATGCGATAGAGCTGAGCTGGAGGGATATCTAGCCCTTGCTGCTGATCACTAAAGAAACACTGTAATTTTTGTGCCAATTCCGTTTGGTAACTCGCGCCAGGATTCATTAACTTGCTAATTTTCGTTCACGTTGCACAAGCACCCACGGTGCAACAACCACAGCCCACACTTCACACTTTTCCGTCAGCCAGGTTTTGGCCTGTGCTTCATCTGCCTTCTGGAGCAGGCCTTTTTCGAGTAAGGACGCGATATGCTGAGTATTATCTTCGGCGAAGGCTGCAGCGGTTGCGACTAAATCCTGATCTGCAGCCACGACCAATACCGCCCCTTGGGCGTAAAAGCGCTGTAGCGCCTGCCAATCGATTTTGGAAGTTTCGCGATTAAGTTTAATCATTAATTCAGATGTAGGGTCGGTCATACACAATATCCATCAACGCTGTACGCTCGGTCATACTGCCACAGAGTTGTCAGCGATTTAAACTAGGCCATTGCAGGGCCCACGGAGTTTGGCAGTCTAACAAAGCCGCTGCCAAGCCTCCATCGCCAAATAATTCCCCTGACTCTGGCAGGGACACATACTGGCACTCCTCACCGCGAAACTTAAAGCGCAGCGCAGCGGCATGGAGATACATCCGGTCAAAGTCTTGAACAGAAGGCCCGTAGCGACGATCCCCCAAAATAGGCACCCCAAGGCTTTTCATCACCACCCGCAACTGATGGGTTTTACCTGTGTAGGGTTTCAATAGGTAGGCTCTTCGCCCGCTGCCAAGGCTATAACTAAAAAACTGTGTCAGAGACGGGTTAATACGGGTACGGCTAAGCAGATAACTGCCACTGCGACTTTTTTTTATATCGCCAACGACCGTCCCCTGCTTTTTAAGCGGTTTGCCATCGGCAATTGCGAAATAGTATTTCTCGATTTCACGATTCGCAAACAAGGCCCCTAATTCAGCGGCCGCAGTAGGGGTTTTCGCTAGGATTAAAAGGCCCGAGGTTGCGTCATCTAAACGGTGTACCAAGTGTAGCGACTCACCAGCAAAGTCAGCATTGAGGATATCAACTAAACTCTGCTTGGTATGATTGCGATGGAGGTTAGCGCCAGGACTTTTATTAATAACAATATAGTCCCCAGCATCCTTTATTAAAGCATAACTGTCTTGTGGTACCACGCCATTCACTTTACTCAGCGTGGCGCTTACCATTCCCTTGACCGCCTCCGTCAAGCAAGGCCCGCAAAATATCTACTTCGCGCATAACCTCGTCATCCACCTCTGCAAACTCGAGTTGTAAGGCCACGGCCTCAAAACCGTCACTATCGCCACTGCGCGCGAGCACATCGAGTAATTGAACTTTCAGATCGATATCGTCGTCTTCAAGGATGGCACTTTCAAGTATGATTTTAGCACCTGCGAGATCCCCAAGTTCAATCGCCGCTGCTGCACGATGATGCGCATCGCCGTCGCTATCCAATCCGTCCGCACCATGCAGAGCGTCATCTTTAGAATCACCAAGCCAATCGTCATCGATCGCGGACAGATCAAAATCGACTAATTCTGAATCTTTCAACACTGGGGCTTCGGTTTCGTCATCTTCTAAGTTTGCAAATAGCTCATCATCTAATTCAATTTCTTCAATACGAGTACCGTCTTCAATATCACTAGAATCAAGAAACAACTGGTCGGTATGTTCTTCAGCAGTATCATCAGACGCGTGATTCAATGCCGCAATAAGATCCTCGTCGATGGTCGCATTGACTTGAGCAATGTCGTCTACCGGCTTTGATTCCGGCGGTGCCACATCAAAAACGTCAGACTCGTTCGTTTCTTCACGACTCGGCGCTTCAGCAAATGGATTAGGACTGGGCTTTAAAACCACACTCGCCTGAGAATCGAGCGACGTAAATACGTCATTAAATGCTTCCTTTGTATTCGCTCTGGCCGCAACAGCTGCATTCACATCGCCCAAATCAACATTAAACGCTGCATCTTTCGCTTCCCGCCGACGGCGTACCCAAAACAGCAGCGCTAAACCGAGCGCGGCAAGAGGCAGTAGCCAGCGCCAAGTGCCGCTGGAACTTTCTGCAGTTGCCGATTTAACCACAGGCGCTTGCGCCCTCGTCTCCGTTGCCGCGATTAATGGCGGTTCATCAACTTGCGGAGATTTATTAATTAACTCACCATCGGCAGGCGCTTCTACAATTGCCGTAGTAACTTCACTCTGCTCCTGTTCCACGTTTGTCGGCGCGTCGCTATTTGCAGGTATTACTGCA
>NZ_JBFJWS010000011.1:0-45134 GCF_041623545.1 Zhongshania sp.
ATTGAGTGGCGAGCAAATGCAGGAGATTGCAGCGCTTTGTAGCCAAGATTAATTTGGTAAATTTAGTGCGTAGCTTGTTTTATCGGCCCAAGGCCAAGTTAATAGGCGGCATTCGGACTGCGCGACACTAGCACCTCAATACATGTTGTTTTTATAGTCCGCGTCCAAACCTTTCGCCATTGCACCGGGCAACGATACCGCGGCCCGAGCAATTTTTGCTTGTATGGAACTCTCTTTACTTTGTTTTATATGGGACTTAAATATTTCTGAAGGAATCAAATCCTTAGGCGTTTGCTTTGGCGGCCACAATGGAGATTTAGCAAGTGCCATGCTCGACTTTATTTGCATAGCGTTAGGTTTGATTTTTGTAACGATCATTGGCTCCTTACCTTGGACGCTGAATCGTTGCAGTAGATCTTCATCAATACAAAGCTCGGCAGTGCCTTGTAACGTGAGTATGCTCTTAGCGCCGGGCACCATGGCTATAATGGCCACTTCTGGCTGCTCAATAATATTGCGAAAACTATCAATTCGCCGATTACCGGGTCGATCCGCTAAAAAAATAAAGCCTTCGTGCTCTTGGATTAGGAAGTTTTCCGGATCGCCCTTAGGACTGATATCCGCTTCTCCGTTACTATTAATGGTCGCCAATGCTAAAAATGTCGATTGCTTTACATATTTCGATAGGTCGTCGTTAGATTGGTCAGGCGAGCAGGGCAACCAAAAATTCGCGCGGCGGAACGCCTTGGCACAATGCAGATAACACTCATCAACTTTTAAGCTTAGCCGCCCGTCTGATATATCAGAGACCGTGCCATTAACGCGCAGTGTTTCGTCCATACCGCTGACGATAAATAAAGCGCCAAAAGATGCGCCTATCTCAACAATACTTCCAGCGTCTAAGGCACGTAAAGGTATGTGCAAATGCTTAGTGTCGAAAACAGTAATGACGTTTTCTTCACCGCCCACAGGTGACATCGTAATATGTCCCGCCCTACCAAACCCTAAAAATCCGAAGCAGGTATATGACAGCCAGCGCCTAGCATGTTCGTCGATATGATCGATAACTTTAAGGTCACGAGGCGCCGGCAATCTGCCAACCCGCTTCTGCACCTGCTCAATGCTAGTCAATTTCAAAAAATTTGCTCCCTGTTGGCCTTGGGCGTACTGACCGACTCACACGCCGATTCGGAACCGATTGTTGGGGCTGATAACTGTTAATTATTGGGCCGCTGGTTCGAGTTCGACTGGCGCGACTATACTCTCCTACGTAAAGCATAGCTGAATGACGCGCTTAGCTCCTAGGCACTTCGCCCGGAAATACATGACCTAAACAAAATTCTGAAATATAGCCAGTAGAACAAGAGCGACTGCGTATAAGTTAGTATTGAACACCCGTCCTATCTGGCTATCAGGTTCGACTCGCGATCAATTCGCCTCTAGTTGAAAAGTGAGCCCTGCATTACGCTGCAATCGCTCAATAAGATGACTGCCCAAGGCCGCAGCAGGTGTCGTGACGCCACCTCCACCCAAGGTTGGGTTTTTAACAAGGCATACGGCAGCTTCCGCGATCATTTTAGAGGTTGAACCGTAGCCGGGATCCATGTCGCCTTTGACGGCTGCACGCAATGTTTCGCCACCCGCTGCCTCGCCAACAAACAATATGTCGTAGTGGCCAGTTTCCCGCTGCTCTTTTGTCGGGCCCTCGCCTGGTTGTGTTTGGTCGGTGGCCATTGATGTATCGGCGGCCACAGCTTTCGCGATCGCTTCACCTTCCTCACCGGGGCCTGTTAGCAACATTTCGTCGTAGACGAAATCTTCACCGTAGCCGTGATCTTGCAGGAAGTTGGAGCGGTGAATATTCTTGGTGTTGATGGTCGCCATCATGAAGGGCGCAACCCAGCTTTTCAGTACCTCGTCGTACATGGGCTTCATCCCGGTAGGCTGCTCTGCGCCAGTAAAACCAGGGGTAAGGGCGAAGGGGTTTGTGAGAACGGCTACGAGCTCGGGGTTTGCTGCGGCTGCGGCCATGGTTGCTTTGAAGCTAGCTAAGGTACCGCCTGACCACACGCCCTTCATGCTGCGGACTCTGCCTCTGACTCTGGGAAGTACCTTCCCAAATTGCGCCTGTGCCCTTTCTTGCAAAAAGAGCACGCCCAGATCGAAAGGAATTGAGTCGAAGCCGCAGGAAAAAACGATTCTCGCACCGCTCTTCTGAGCCGCTTCGTTGTGTGCCTCAATCATTTCGTTCATCCAGTTGGGCTCGCCGCATAGATCGACGTAGTCTGTGCCCGCTTTAACACAGGCAGCAACCAGATCAGAACCGTAAAGCTGATAAGGCCCAACCGTGGTGAGCACAACTGAAGTGCGCTCTACCATGGCGGTAACTGACATTGGGTCACTCGCGTCAGCCACAAGCAAAGGTAGGCTATCAGGTATGCCCAGGTCCTTGCGCACAGCTTCTAGCTTTTCCTGGCTGCGGCCGGCCATTGCCCAGGACACTTCACCACCGACGCCATATTGTGCGTGCAGATATTCAGCAACCAGTTTTCCGGTATATCCGGTTGCGCCGTATACGACGATGTCTAATTCACGATTTTTTTTTCATAGTTCTAAATATCCTTAATGATGAATACTGATTTAGACTGCGTTTGATTGTTTGCGATTTTTAAGCCAGAAAAACTGACATATGTAGCCCACGAAAAAAATCACAAGAAAACTTAAATAGAATTGTTTAAGTAAAGGGGCTTCATGGCTCGTCAGTATTGGATCTGATACCGGAAGGCGTAGCAGTCCATCGGTGATGGCCGGAATCATATGAAACAGCAAAGTCCCCGAGAAGCAGAAAGCTTGAAAGTAATCTGCTATCGGGGAGAGCGCCGTAATTTTCGTAACGAAATAACCAGCGATCAACGCCAGCAAAGTCAGCACAGCAAGAAAATGTGCAGCGCCGAAGCCGCCATGCTTGTATATCATCAGCGCCGTTACCGCCGCGATTAATGTACAAACCAGATACAATTGGCCTGTTTTGTGTTCGGGCGTTATCACTTTGTGAATCGCCAGTGTGTAAAAACCAGCCAGTAGGGCAACGATTGCGATTATGGTGTGTATCCAACCAAGCAATGTAATCTCAGGCATTGAGGTCTCCTTCTTTTGTCATAGTGAGTCTTTCAAAGCATGTCGATTTTTTGATTGACGATATCTTGTAACAAGGGACTTTGTGCCGCCCGCTCAAATGCCTCGTCGATTTTTTTAGCGCGATGTTGAAGTACGCGGCGATAATTTGGATGGGTAAAAATGTAGAGCTCGCCAGCGTTAAGGGCCTCTACCACTCGCTTGCCTACAATCGCAGGATCAATGCCATTTTCCACTGCTTTGATCATATTGATTGCCACTTGGCTCACTCCGCCGTGGCTCGCACTTTCCGAACGATAAATGTCCTGACGATTTCGGTGCGATTCGTAAATTCGGGTTTGAACAAACGCAGGGCATAATACTGATACAGCTATATCTTCCTTTTCAAGCTCGCCAGCCCAGCCTTCTGATAGAGCGACTACTGCCGTTTTCGTAGCGCTGTAAGCGCTGTTGTATGGAACACCGCCCATACCGGCCATGGAGGCAACGTTGACAATCCAGCCGCCTTCACCGTGTTCTTTGATTAGCGGCACCATCGTCTTGGCGCCGTAAACGACCCCCATAAGGTTCACATCAAGAGTCCATTGCCACGCTTTGGCGTTTTGCTTTTCAAGGGGCCCTGGCTCGCCGCCGATGCCTGCATTGTTCACGAGCATATGAACTTTGCCGAATCGAGCCAAAGCCTGTTCAGCCACCAGCTGCCATTGGGCCTCAGAGGCGACATCCAGTGCGACGGCTAACACCGCGACACCTGAGCGCTCTAGCACTTCCGTCGCTTTTGCAAGACTGTTGGGGTCAATGTCGGCCAGAACGATATTCATTCCTTCTTCACCCAAGGCTGTTGCGATAGCAAAGCCAATACCTTCGGCTCCACCACTGATAACTGCGGTCTTTCCTGCAAATTGATTCATGCTAAATTTCTCGGATTGTGTCTTTTCAAAATGTTTTCCAGCATCACTGGAAATAACTGATCGAACCCAGCGCCCTGAGTGAGTTGGTTTGCAAGTTCCAAAGATACCAGTCCGTGCACGCAAGCCCAGATGGAATGAGCGATCAATGTCGCGTCACCCTGAAGATCGCCAACGTCGATGGCCTTGCGGGTCGCATCGAATAGAATTTTGCGTGTGCGTTTCTGGGCGAGTTCTGTCTCTGGGTAGTCCTGCGCCTGGTGGACATGAATCATGTAGAGCAAGCGGTAGGCATGGGGTTCGTCGTGCGCAAACCCAGCATAGGCCACGACCAATGCAGTAAGGTACTCCAGCGGCGGCAAGGTGAGCGGAACAGCTTCCAGCGCATCGGCTAGACGGTGGAACAAGGTCGCGCGCAGGAGGGCAAAGACGGCTTCTTTGTTTTCGAAATATCGGTAAGCCATCATCGGGCTACAGCCCATAGCCTTAGCGATTCCGCGTATCGTCACCGCATCGTAGTCCTCTTGCTGATAGAGCGCATAGGCCTGCTCGCAGTAGGACTTGCGGAAATTTTCAATATCAATGTCGGTCAGTGGCTTTCTTGGCATCAATAGATATTACGACGTATATTATACGATGTAAACTATTGATTTATGCCAATGGGAGTAAGGCAAGAGGAAAACGCCTGGCATTGCTGACTACTCTCACCCCGAATTGGTCAAGATCCTCGGGGCGCTCTTAAACTCTTCAAATCGCCGCGTTTCACGCATAATTTTGTGACGCACCGACTCGAGTCTAGATATGGTCGTACCACACCCCCAGCGCTTCTCGGGCATTCAGATTTAAACAGGACCGAAATCGTGACAAGAAAGGCACTATCTGCCGCTACTGACAAACTATGCTCTTGATGACCTAGGTCGACGACCAATAAGGTCATCGACGATTAGTTTGAGTGAAAACAATTCAACCGAGTCTAGCAATGATCTGCGGTAGGTCTGCCGTAGTGCGAATGCCCGCAGGCGCTTCGCAAACATAAGGCACTGCGTTAATGGGACGATGTGCGGTTAAACCCGGGGTCATGTCGGCGTAATCTTCAGCCTCTACGGGGAAGGTAATCAACACGTCCAGCGGGCAGTCACCCTGCAACACCACGTGCCAGCCCGAGGGTGAGACAAACTTCCACTCTTTGCCGTCGCTGGTTTCCACGTCCGTTGACACAAACCAAGTGGAGGTAAAGCTCATTAGCGGTTTGCCATTACGCATGCCGGTTAGGGTTGTTTTCATGGCCGCGACGGTACCGGCTGGCACGACGCCCGCGGCAATATGCACATCATTGCGGGCCAAGCCCACCTCGCCAACTACGTCAAAATCATCCATTGGCAAACCCAGTGCGGTCGCCACCATCTGCAGTGATGGCCCAAAACTATTTTTAGTATGCTCAAGCTGGGCGGGATGTGCGGGGCCGGCGGGCCGACCAAAGCCCATCATCTGAAATAGCATTTCTGGTGAATTGCGCGAGGAGCAATCGGCGAACTCGTTAATGGTGAGTGTGTCTAAGCGACGCTGTATTGATGCCAGCACAATCGGCAGCGCTTCCGTAATAAAACCCGGACTGGAACCGGTTGCATGTATCGAACTATTGCCCTGTTGGCATGCCGCCTCTACCCGTGCGCAAGTCGCGGCATCCAGCGCCGCCGGATTCTGTAGTTCCATGCGGGTTGTTACAATATTTGCGCCGGAGGCGAGGATCTGGCAGATCTCATCGAAGTTACAAACATGGGGCATATACAAGACGCAGTCAGGTTTAAGGGCGACAACCTCGTCAATACTGCTAATCGCAGCAACACCCACTGGCGCGATGCCAACAAGCTCGCCAGCGTCACGGCCAAGCTTTTCTGGATTGTGAACTAAGACACCAACCAACTCCAAATCGGGGTGTTCAATCGCGCGGCGCAGCGACCTAGAGCCGACATTGCCCGTTGCCCACTGCACTACTCGGTAGCGTTTCGGCGTTTTACTGTTTGATTGCTGTTGCATTGCTTCCGTCCTATTTTACTAATTTATTTTTATTGGCCGGCACTCGACCAAAAGCAATTTATACGTTTATCACTGTAGCGAATGACGACGCCCTGCCGCAGCTCCCAAATGGGAATAGCTTTATTCTGCCAGCATTTCTTGTATTTTATGGATGGTATTAAGATTCCGGCCCGTCGCGGCAACTCCCACGCACCGCTCAAGGTTTACCACCAGCTTTGAGCGTCCGATTCCCTCGGGCGCAAACAGAGCAAAAAAGGGCTCTGCCCCCTTTATTCGTACCGCGTCACCAGATCACGAACATCCCGGTCATGGGTTTTCAGCAGTCTTCCGCAGTCATACCAGTCCGTGCCCTGAATGCGTCGGCCACCTACACAGTCCACCGACTTCAATGCCTGCTCAATCGTGGACCATGAAGACAGGTCCCTGTGCATCGGCCCGTCACAGGCAAAGTTGCCCGACTTGGTCTTGCGGCAGAGTGCCTCGGCTGTTTTGTTGGTGACATAACTGGTTCCGGTAGAACCGCCACCCGTGCCTTGTGGGCTGCCTGTAGCGGTGCTACCGGTGGGATCGGTGGTATTGGTTCTGCTGCCGGTGGCGCCGCCAGTCGTTGACCTTGTTCCTTGCCCGGTTGGCTGGACGACGGCGCGATTGCCGTCCTTCCATCCCTGAATCTCTACCGTGGTGCTGTAGTCGCAGCCCTTGTCCCACTTCTTCCCGGCATTCAGGCAGTTTTGCTTCTCGGCCTCGTAGTTGGAGAGCTTCCCTCCCTCTGCACCTGCACCGTTCGTAGTCCCGCTTTTTGGACCGGACGCAGCTCCAGACCCGGATCCAGCGGCGTTGGCTTTCGTCCTGTCGCGCGGTTTGTATCCGGAGCTTGCTCGCTCGCCCGTTGTTGCACGGGCGGCCTGGTAGCTACGGATATCCTTCATGGTCTGGCTCTGGATGCTGTCAAACTTCGCATGATCAGCATTGGACTCGGCCAGCGAAGACATCACCGCCTCGCCAAGCATCTCCCTGCCGGCGGCATCCACTCGACGTTGATACGCACGAAGATACGCTTGAACTTCGGCGTTCTCTCTGTTGTGTCTCGTCCTCACGTCCTCTGCGTCCTTGATTGTCGCCGCGCTCACCATGGTATGTCTGAGCTGGAGGTCCTTCAGAGTTTTTTGATCAGAAAGCATCCGGTCGATTTCATCGCCGATGGGTCTTTCAAGTTGGCTTCTGTGCAAATACAAATGGAAGTCGAACAGTCCCAGCACGTTGTTCCCAACCTTGATTCGCACCCAGTTCCCCCATTCGTTCTTGGGATGGTCAGGCAACAAACACGTTAAGGTTTTCAGCCTGTCATCATCAGAGAACTCAAGTGTTTCTCCGACCCACTGAAGCCGGTCCTGGGGATTTTCAACGCAATACAGCAGCGGCACGCCCGCCGCAATCATTCTTTCCCTGAACGTATCTGCATCCTCGACAGAAAATTCTGTTTTCGCATTGTAGGGACCGAGGAATCCAGGCGTGCAACCCACGCCCCTGAATCCAAACTCGCCTTGAATGACGGTTGGCTCCCCCCCCGTTTTCTTTACATACAAGTGTGGTGGCGCTTCCCCATACTGGTCCCTTTTGGAACTGTTATACCCCTCGGGATACCGATCGGGCTGACACCGACGCTCCCCGTTTGCATACAAGAAGTTCTTGTCGGAGAACGCCGAAAATGACTCGTGGAACTTTCGGTGTTCGAAGAGCTCCCTGCCGGACTTGCTCCAGACACTGTCGACGAATAGCTCAACCAGACGATCGGTGTTCTCGGCCCTGACTTGTTCCTGGAAAGCCCGTTCCCGGTCAATTTCTTCCTGACTTGGGCCCATTACGCTGGCGCAGGCACTCAGCGAACACAGCACGAGGATCAAGCTGCTTTTTGTTGTTGTTCTCATTCGCGGATTCCTTGTAGCTTACTTGGTGTTGCGAACACGCCCACCGATATTATTCAGCTAGCCATCTGACTGGTGAATTGGTTTAGATCAAAGTAATCTCGCCATGCTTTAATTTTGCCGTTATCTATTTCAAACACGCCCATTACCGGCAAAGTGATCCACTGGCCATTCACAAAAAAACGATCTGATCGCTCATTCATTACCACTCCGTCCGCCGTCTCGGATTGATGATGCACGACAAATTCCATGGCTTCAGCCATGCCCATAAACATCTCAAGTATGACGCGAATCTCAGCTTTACCACGGTTTGGCGGATCCATTGGGATATTAGTATACACGGCGTCTTCGGTAAAATACTCAAGAATTTTGTCGACGTCTTTGTCCTGAAAACTACCGATGAACTGGGAGATTAGGTCTGTGTTTGCACTCATTATGCTTTCCTTCTTATTGTGTTATTTCGGCTGAGATTCATTGAACAGTATCTTATTTGAGAAGGGATCTGTCACGGTAAAACATCGGCCACCCCATGGCGCAGTCTCCAGATTTGGTCGACAGTAGCTGTAATTCTTGGCAGTCAGCTCATCATAAAGTTTTTGGATGTCACTGACATTCACGAAAACCTTACTTCCCGGCGTACAGTCGCCGGAGTGCTCACTCAAGTGCAGGACAAAATTATCTTTTGTCGCCTGCATGTAAATCGGTAATTCGGTAATTCGGCTGCGAAGCGATGCGCCCAATCGAGCTGCATACCCAGGTAGCCAAGATAGAAATCCTTGGCTTTTTCTTCGTCAAAGATACGCATAATGGGTATTGTTTGAAAATCCATTTCAGTAATCCTAAGTACACGTGGTGCAAACAAAACATCAGTGTCAAAAAGCCTTAGCGCTTGGCGTATTTGACAACATTACAACATGGATCATTACACCACCGAAAACTGCGAGAAATTTAACATCAGGGGATGAAGATCCCCGCTGAGGCATTACGCCATTTCCGAAGCGAGTTTAATGCGCTATTGGGGCTGCGTAATAACTGAGGTTTAGTGACTTGATGAGGCAAACGGATTGGAGGGGTGCGTATTTTCTGTAGGACTCAGTCCGCCATTAAACTGTCGGGTAGCAAGATAGCCACCCTAAAGTTAATCTTTTCTACTCACTTCCCCCCAAACACGGGCTTGCGCTTTTCCTTCAGCGCAGTGATTGCCTCGCGATGATCAGCAGAGCGCACAGCCAAGGCTTCATAGGCGAGGCCCGCATCCATTAGCGATTGCGCAGTGCGTTTCAGTTCTTGATTCAGCAATACCTTGGTCCAAGAAATCGCTTTGGTTGCACCTGCCAGCAGTTTATTGCAGTAGGCATCTACCGCCACATCAAGTTCATCTAAGGGCAGGCTGTGGTTAATCAAGCCAATGCTCGCCGCTTGGGGTGCAGTGAGTAAGTCGCCCGCCAGCAGATACTCCTTGGCGCGGTTCAGGCCAATGAGCTGGGGCCAAATAACCGCGCCGCCGTCACCGGCAACTAAACCGATTGAGACATGAGGGTCGCCTATTTTGGCTTTTTCGCTGGCAAAGATAACATCACAGAACAGGGCGAGTGTGGCACCAAGGCCAACTGCGTGACCATTGAGGCGACAAATTAGGGGTTTATCAAGGTCAAGCAGGGCAAATACAATGCGCTTGGCCAGCCGGCACTCTTCATCAAAGGAGTCCGGATTATTAGCGCTATTGGTGATGTGGTCGAGATCGCCACCCGCCGAAAAAGCGCGACCTTCCCCGGTAAGCACGATTACATCTGATTGTTTGTCGGCATTGGCAAAGCTAAACACTTGCGCCAGCTCTTCATGCATCTTTAGGTTAACCGCATTCATAAAGTCGGGGCGGTTAAAACTGATGGTCAGCCGCCGTCCAGCACGGCTGAGTAATAGGGTTTCATAGGCCGGCAAACCGGCCTTATCGCTCTCTGGCATATCAGGTAACACTCTCTTTTGGTTTTGCATCCGCCGCTTTGGCAGCGCGCTCAGCAACATCGTTGGCTGCAATATAACCAAAAGTCATTGCTGGGCCAATGGTAGCACCCGCACCAGGGTAGAGATTTCCGAAAGGACTGCCAGAGTTATTACCCGCCGCGTACAGTTTTGGAATGGGCTTATCCGCCGCATCAACTACGCGACCTTTAGCATCGGCCTTTAAGCCGCCTTTAGTACCAAGGTCACCAAGATTAATTGGCACTGCATAAAACGGCGCTTTGCCAATTTCACCAAGACAGGGGTTGGGCGTGACTGATGGGTCACCGAACATCTGGTCATAGGCATTACTACCGCGACCAAACTCGGGATCGACACCGGATTTAGCGTAGTTATTCATATTGGCGACGGTGGTGCTGAGGGTGTCGTAGGGAATGTGAATTTTATCTGCCAGGCCGGCGAGGGTGTCAGCCTTAAATATATAGTGATCCCAGCAATCTGCCGAAATCATCCAGTCAGGCATAATGGCTGTGGGCATAAAACCACCAGCGGTAAACTTGCTGCGGAAGGTGGCATCGAACACTAGCCAGCATGGTGAGTTATCACCTGTCGCTAATTGATCTTTTACCATTGCCTCGCCAAATTCGTCGTAACTGCAGGCTTCGTCAACAAAACGAAGGCCTTTGCGGTTTACACACACGCTGTGGGGACGACCAACATCGAAGGCAGCTTGGTGAATTTCTTCAAAATTAGAGACCTTGGGCATGGGCATATGCATGGTAGGTATCCACCAGCCGCTTTCTGTGTGCTCAGTAGCCGCACCGATCTTCATCCCGGCAATTAAGGTTTCGCCACGGTTAGCGTCTTCTGGTGTACTGCTGTGACGGGTGAGGCCAGGCACCGCAAAGAAGCGGTCACGTAATTCCTGATTCCACTCAAAACCGCCTGCGCCCAAGACAACACCGTGCTTAGCGTGAATTTCATAGTTGCGGCCAAAGTGAGAAACTTTTACGCCACTAACTTCGCCATCGGTGAGTAACAGTTCTTCTAATTTGGTGTCTAAACGCACTTCTACACCACGCGCAAAAATCTGCTTATAGAGATGACCCATAAGGGCACCCCCATTAGTAAAGCGGCGATCGCGGCGCCCAATTTTGCGGGTACTGATATCGGTCCAGTACCGCCACAATATTTTCATAAAGGCTTTTATATAGCCCGGCCCGCGAGTGGATATTGAGAAAAATTCAGGGAGGTCCATTGAGTAGCGGTTTAATAATTTAAATCGCGTGTACTGCTCGCGCATAGTGATGAAGTGCTCGCCAAGCTCACGCCCGTCAAAGGTATCGCATACCACCGAGCGATCATTGCGGGCGCTCGGTGCCTCAGTAAAGTAGTCGGGCCACATTGCTAGCGCTACGGGAATGCCGATCTTTTTCATGAACTGGGTCATATCCGCCGCTTGATCGACATAGGCTTCTAGGCGGTCACGCTGCACTGGGCCTTTGAGCAGACTGTCGATGTACTCCAGTGATTTCTCACGGCTATCGTCGCTGCTTGGATCTAACTGATTATTGGGAATCCACAAAACGCCGCCCGAGGTTGCCGAGGTGCCGCCGTATTTATGGGCTTTTTCAACAATCAGCACCGACAGGCCCAACTCCGCAGCACGCAGTGCCGCCATGGCCCCTGCTGATCCCGAGCCGACAACAATCAGGTCATAGCTCTCAGTTCCACTCATTTTGCTTCTCCCAGTTCAGCACCGGCTAGTTTAGGTTTTTATTTAAAAATCACAGGGTGCCACAGACACCTTTAGACCATTCATTTTGTCGCTGACGATCACTTGGCAACTCAGGCGGCTATTGGGCTTGGTAATTTCGGCCACCATGTCTAAGGTCATTTCTTCTATTTCGTCTGGTGCACCGAGTACATCCTGCCACTCGGCGTCTACGTATACATGACAGGTTGCACAGGCACAGCCGCCACCACAATCAGCTAAGATGCCGTCTACGCCATGGGCCTTCGCTAATTCCATTAACGTTGTCCCAGGTTTCGCGTTTTCTATTACTTTTTCTTCGCCATCCAATTCTACGAAGGTTATCTTGATCGCACTCATTACGCCTTTTATCTCCATACACTCACTTCAATGCCTGGTCTTAGCGCCAGACACACAACAAACGTTCGAGTACTCACAAGTTGAATGTGAAACGATCAATTAAAACTGATAGCTCACTTCCATTCCAAAAGTACGCGGTTCACCAACGGCGGCGGCGTTATGCCCCAGCGCTGCGGCCAAGGTCATACCACCGGCAAAGTACTCTTCGTCGGCCAAGTTTTTACCAAACAGCGCAGCATTAAATGGGCTGCCCATTATGGCCTCCCAACTTAACCTGGCGTTCACTAGCTCATAGCTTGGCAATTTGGTGCCCGGTGCCACCGAGTCTGCGGCATTAGAAAAATACTGAGCACTCTGGGCGTACACTTCACTGCGAATGCTAATTTGACCAATGGTATCGCTGGTCGGCACATTGATTTGCACGTAAGCAACACCCGAACTTTCTGGAGTATCACCCACTGGGCCATAGCTGTAGGGCGTGCCGAATAAATTTATTTTACCGTCGGTAAATTCCGCGTCCGTAAACGCACCCGACAGGCCAAGTTCTAGCCATGAGACCGGTAAAATAGAGGCTTCGACTTCCACGCCTTTAACCACCTCTTCTGGCACGTTTGCGGTAACCGCAATTGAGGCCAAGCCGCCTGGGCCATCTGGGTCCGGAAATTCTACGCGCTGCACATCGTCTACCCACTGCTGGTATAGTGCGATATTTAGCATTGCCGGCATATCAGCCACGGAACCACGGAATTTAAAACCGAGTTCAATATCTTTTACATGTTCAGACTCAAACTCGTTGCCGCCGCCGGTAGCGTTGGCATTCACTGGCGGTGCCGCGCCATTAAAACCACCGCTGCGGAAACTGCCACGGGTTTTCAAGTAAGCCAGCGTGCTATCGCTGGCTTGATACTCCAAGCCAAGTTCCCAGCTGGGGTCGTGAAAATGGGATTTTTGATTTGGCAACGTCGCTGTGTAGGTTGCCTCATCGAGTTGCTCTATCTCTACTCGCTCCCAGGTATAACGCAAACCTGCTGTTAGGGTCAGTGATTCCACGCCCGTCAAGCCAGCAAGGTCATAGCTACCCTGCGCGTAAAGCGCATCAGTCTCATTGCTAATACTAAAGGCATTCGTCACGTAGGCTGGCTGAATTACCGGCGCCACATCAAAATACGTCTGGGGCCACAGGGTATCGCTGGTCATACGCTGAAGATAAACACCGACGATATAATCAAGCCGTTCGTTGAAGGCCGTACCCTGTAGCTGAAACTCTTCAGAAAAAGAGTCGACCACTAACTCATTACCCGATTGCCCCGCCGCGGCATTGGCGGTGAGAATGGTGACAAATGGCGCACCTGATTGCGGCTGTTCCGAATCAGTAGAGGAGTGCGATGCGCCGAGAATATTTTTCAAACTCAAGGTGTCGCTGATTTCAAAGGTCGTGGTATTGCTGATTAGCCAGTCGCGGCCATCGTGATTGGCGTCGCCAGCATGACGAGTTTTATATGGCCCCATGCGACGCTGCTCGTCGACATAGGCAATTAAACCCGGCGCGTAGGCTTTAGGATGCGCTGCCAAATAGTCATTCCACGCGCCGGCATAGGAAATTGAATCTAAACCGGGACCAAATAATAAGCCTGCCCCACAATTAAGCGGTACGCCATTATTGGTATCACCACAGGAGTAGACGCTATAGGTATAGGACGCACCGGTATTGGTGCCGCCAATACGGGAATACTGCGCAACCGTGGTATTTTGATAGCGATCATTCGGGGCAAAGCTCAAAGACACACGGCCACTTTGGCGGTCTAGCTCGCCTAATTCGTCACCGTTATATAAATTATCAATGTAGCCATCGCGCTCTAAGGCATTGGCGGCAATTCGCAGCAAAACGGTATCACCAACGAGGGGGATATTGACCATGCCTTCCAATTCGCGCAGATTAAAATTGCCCAGCCGCGCCTTGAGCATTGCCTCTGACTCAATACTCGGCTTAGCACTGGTGTAAAGCACCGCGCCGCCTGTGGCGTTGCGACCAAACAAGGTTCCCTGTGGTCCTTTTAAAGCCTGCACTGATGCTAAATCGTAAAATGACGAGGCACTGCCAATGGTCAGTGGCACTTCATTCATATAGGCAATAACAGCAGACGGCGAACCGCTAAAAGTGTCTGCCGACTGACCGCGTATGGAATAGGTTAGGGAGTTATTGCCTTGGGTCTGCCGAATAGTCAGACCCGGTACGGCCAGTTGCAAGTCGGAATCAGTGCGCACTTGGCGCTCATTAAGCTGCTCGCCGCCTATCGCGGATACCGCGATGGGTACATTCGCCAAGCTTTCATCGCGGCGACGCGCCGTCACCATTACTTCTTCTATTTCCGCTCTGGCAGATTGTCCGCTCTCGTCACTGGCCGCTGCCGCATGAACTGGGCCTACCAGTAATGCCGAAACCAATAAACCGCCAGTGGCGGTTATCTTGTGTTTTCTCTTATTATTCATTGCGATATCTCCGATCACAGCTAACACAAACTTACTCGCGCGATTGCGCCCTTTTATTTTTGTCGCGTTAAAAACACGTCTTTAATTTTACTCAAACGACGCAATTGCAGCGGCTCTTACATCAAACAACTCTTGTAAGTGATTGACCGGGTCGCCGGCGGTAATGCCGCCATCAATTGGCATTACCGCACCGGTAATCTGCGCCGCCTTATCACTGCATAAGAACAAGGCCGTTTGCGCAACGTCAATTGGCCGACCGTGACGCTTCAACGGCTGATTCGAATCCCACACCGGTGCCAATGCTTCGCGGATTTTAACCATCTGCTCACTGCTCATACCTGGAATGGTGAACGCCGTTAATGGTGTTCTAATATGGCCCGGCGCCATTGCACAAACGCGAATGCCATACTCCGCAAAGTCGATTGCCGAGCACTTGGTGAAATGAATCACGGCGGCTTTGGAAAC
Source organism: Zhongshania sp. (assembly GCF_041623545.1). Classification (GTDB taxonomy): domain Bacteria; phylum Pseudomonadota; class Gammaproteobacteria; order Pseudomonadales; family Spongiibacteraceae; genus Spongiibacter. The sequence continues at coordinate 15,036 of NZ_JBFJWS010000011.1, forward strand.
GCGATAACTCATTAATGCCTGGCCCGGCAGAATACCGGCAATAGAGGCGTTATTTAAAATAACACCGCCGCCGTTTTTCGACATATAACGGCCCGCGCAGTGGGTTCCCATCATGACACCGCGCAAATTAACGCCAATAACTTTATCGAAATCCGCCATGTCATCATCTAGAAAACGCGGATATTGCGCACCAGAAATCCCGGCGTTATTAAACATGATATCGAGACCATTAAAGGTCGCTATCGTATATTCAACAAGACTTTCCACATCTTCTTTGCTTGCCGTGTCGGTACGCTGAAATCGAGCATTGTCACCAAGCCGCTTTGCAAGTGCCTGTCCAGTTTCTTCATTAATATCCGCGATAACGACTTTAGCGCCCTGCGCTACAAACAGCTCAGCTGTTGCTTCACCAATACCACTGCCGCCACCGGTGATAATGGCAACTTTGCCCGCTAACTCTTGACTCATCTCACTCTCCACCAATTCCTAGGCATCTGCCTGTTTTCACGAGCTAAGCTCTAGCCTCTGCGCTCTAATAACATCGGCAAACTTTCTATTGTGTGCGTCGCCACGGTCGGCTGGTATTTAAGTTCAGATGCAGGAACAGCGAGTTTGATATTTTTAACCCGTTTGATCAGTTCCTTCGCAGCGACATTAATTTCCATGCGCGCTAACGAAGCGCCAATACAGCGGTGGATGCCCACACCAAAAGCAACATGCGAACCGATATTACCGCGACTGGTGTCAAACTGCTGAGGACACTCAAAGCGAGTTTCATCAGCATTACCTGACGCATATAAAACCAACATATGCGCGCCTTTGGGAAGTTTCTGGCCACCCAGTTCAGTCTCACAGGTGGTCATTTTCGCCAAACCCCGGACCGGCGGTGCGTAGCGCAACAGCTCCTCGACAAAGCGATTCATGTAGCGGCTGTCATCGACATTATCGTAAAGCTCTTGCGCGATCTCCGGCTTGGTGGCAAGGATAAACAGCAAGTTACCAATCGCTGTTGCCGTGGTGTCGTTGCCAGCAATAATTAAGGCACGAACAAGTGATACCGCTTCAGCAAAAGTGAGCTTTTCACCATCGTCAGTCACCGCGTGAACCAAGTCAGATATCATATCTTCGCGGGGGTTTTCTTCACGGTCTTTCATCTGCGCAATGATGAAGTTTTGCAGATCGCAAATTTCCTTGGCGTTCTCGATCATTGACTCGCGATTCTGCATACGACCAATCTGGGCGGTAATCGCCACCGACCAACGCGATATCTTTTCGCCGTTGTATTGATCTATACCCATTTGTTCGCAAATCACTGCGATCGTGAGAGGGATAGCAAACTCTTTCACGCCATCAACGACATTGCCATTTGCCGCCTTTTCTGCAAACTTATCAGCGAGGTCAGATACAATTTTGGTAATACCTGGCTCTAATGTTTTAACGCGGTGGGCAGTGAATGCCTGCTCTAAAAGTTTTCTGATACGAGTGTGGTACGGCGGGTCACTTTTAATTGCGTCAGCAAAAAATCCGCCGCCGTCGCGCTCAATGATTTCTTTAAACTCGTCAAAGTGACCGCTAGCGTACTGCGCCTCATAGCCATGCTTATCTGAATAGGTGTCTGGATCGCGAAGCAGCGTCACAATATCTTCGTAACGCGACACCAGCCACATACCGAGCTTCTCATCAAAATGAACAGGTTCTTCGCTACGCAGCGTTTGATAAAAATCCTGCGGGTAGGCTTGAATGATCGGATCGGTCAGCGAGGCCTCTGAAAGCACAACTTTGTGTGCCACTGGGCAGCCCGTTTTTACTTCTGATTCACTGGAACTCATTTCTTGCCTCGCAATACGATTTTATTGGTGTGTAAAAATTACTGCAGCGAACTCGGGCCGCTGCTTATAAATTTTGGTGGCTGCAATTTTGGCGCTGGCGGACTTGCTATCTCATCGGCGCGACTGGTGCGGTATTCCCGGGGCCCCTGTTTGTATACCCGTTTAAACAAGCGGCTAAAATGCGCTGGGCTTTTGAAGCCAACCCGAAAAGCGATTTCAGCGATAGAAATATCGCTGGCTTTGGTCGTCGATAACCACTGATGCGCAGTTTTTAAGCGCCAGTCCCAAACCATGGTTGAAAAGGACGTGCCATGTTGACGCAGTAAATGGGACAAATAGCGCGGTGAAATACCACTGGCTTCGGCGACCATTGCCGCATTGAGCTTTGGATCGGAAAGATGAATTTCAATATAGCGCAACACATCTTGTAAGCGGCGTTCAGACAGTGATTGGCGTTCCTGAGTACAGTTATCACAATCTTTTATCGCATCGGTTAATACCGACAGGGCGCTGTCGACTAGGAGCTGCTCTATATGCTCGGCAAGCTCGTCGGCATCTTCAAAGACATCGGTGAGTATACGCTCGGCGATTAAGAACTCGCGCCCTTCCGCCGCCACGGTAAAACCGGCGTTGATTTCACTTGGAATAAAACGCCTAAATATATGAGTCGGTATGATGACATGCATTACCTCATGCACACCTTCATCGTCGGTTTTACATTCGATGGTGAAGGGCGACATGGATTTAGTAATGGCAAAGTCGCCGGCGCGAGCAATACTATTACCGCTCTGATGAGTCACGCAGAGACTACCGCGCTTTACAAACCAAAGCACAGTGACATCTGTGGCGTCTTCGCGAATATGATTTATAGAGCGCCGAAAACTAAGTTTCGACTTGGAGCGCAAAAGAATAATAGAGCAAGCGCCCACCGCCTTTTTTTCAGCGCGAACGTCAATGATCGATCCCGCCTCGATGGTGTAATCGCCGAGGTAGTATTCCTGATTATTGTCACCGCGAAACGCGGTTTGGCATTCGTGATAGTTACGTTCATCGAATGCAAAGAGAGTTTCAGTCACTTGTTATTCCCCTTAATTATAGTAACTTTCTGCTCTCCAGCCAGGAGCCGGATTGCGCTCACACTGGGGACCGCACTATAAACCGCAAAGCAGTCTAGCAACACTCAACAGTGATGATCAACAATATCCCGCCAAGGCCCCACTATCTCGCCACTTTATGTTAATCCATGTACATTTCGCGCACTCCACGAGCGGCCCTCAGCGTACCACCCCCGAACTCCCTAGTTTTTCTTGCTCTTCTGCCGATAAGCCAAGGATTTCACCCAGCACATAGGCATTGTGCTCCCCGAGGCGCGGCGCAGCGGCGTTAATGTCTGCCCCTCTGGACATATGCCAGCCCGGCCCCAGTATTGGCCGCGACTCACCGTCGCCGCTAGTGACGTCGTGGTAAAAGCCACGCGCCCACAAATGCTGATCTGAAATCAAGTCTACCGAGCTGGCACTTTTGGTCGCGGCGATGCCTGCGGCTTGCAATAGCTCACTCACAGCTTGGGCATCACGACTCAAAGTCCACTCTGCAATCAGGGTATTCAACGCTTGCTCATTGGCTTTGCGCGCCGCCAAATTGGCAAACCGTGAATCATCGCGCCATGCTTGGCGATCCATTTTCTCAAGCAGCACCGGCCAATTGGCCTCACTGACAGCGAGGCTGAGCCACTCGCCGTCGCGACAAGGATATACGCCGTGGGGCGCCATTTCCGGATGCTTATTGTTGTCACATTCGCGCACGGTGCCATTAAGCGAATAATCCATAATCGCGTCGCCAATCATGCTACTCATGCTTTCTACGGCAGACACATCAACAAACTGGCCTTCGCCGGTGCGGCGCCGGTGATTTAAGGCTATAACCGCCGCATACGCGGCCACTGCGCCAAAGGTGGAATCTGCATAGCGCACATTCATGCCCGCTGGTGGACCACCTTCGTAGCCCACCAGCGAACTCAAACCACCTAAAGCGGCAAAACAAGGTGCATAACCAGTTTGGTAGCTCAGAGGACCCTCTGTGCCATGCATTCCCATTGAAACGCAGATAATATCCGGCTTCACCGCCTTTACTTGCTCATAGCCAAAACCTAGCCGCTTAGCGGCACCGGGCCGTAAATTCTCGATTAAGATATCCGACTCTTTGAGCAAATCCATTAACAGCCCGACACCAGCTTCGGTTTTAACATCAATCTGCATGCTGAGCTTTTGCGGGTTCACGGCCATAAAACCCGGCGCCTTGTTGATGTCATCCACACCGAAAGTACGGGTGACATCGAGGGAGCCATCACTCTCAATGCGAATAACTTCAGCACCCAGAAATGCCAGTAATTTACCGATATAAGGCCCCGCCCAGACCTTGGTTAATTCGATAACACGAACACCTTGCAGCGGACCGCCGCGCTTAACACTAGTCATTTCGTCGCCTCCGTCGTATTCGCCTGCTCACTCAGCCAAGCCGCCAACTGTTCCGCCGAATGACGACCCAACAGGGGCGCTGGTGAGGTTAAGGCCGCGGGTGTTGCACTTAGCTTATAGGGCACTGTGGGATAGCTCACTTTACCCAGCACGGGGTGGTCTAACTCCGCAAAGAACTTACGGAATTGATATTGCGGCGACGCCATAAGATCCCCAGCATTGTTCACCGCCACCAAAATCAAACCCAGCTTTTGCGCGGCCTCGGCCACTTCATGTTTATTCTGGGTTTTCAGCCACTCACCGATATGCAGGCGACACTGGGCAACGCGCTCCGGCGTGCATTCGCGCTCCAACCAGCGCTCCGGAAAACTAGCCATCCACGCCGGATCACCAAGCAATTGCCGAAGGCCGTCCCAGTGCGCAGGCGCTGACATCCAAATATAGGCATAGCCATCTTGGCAGGCAAAAATACCTGCGGGGCCAAACAGATCAAAAGCACTACGCTCTGTACTCACGTCCATATCGCCAGCAATCATTTGCCCAAGCACATAGTCAACGCGGGAGGCCAAGACCTCCTGCATCGCGATTTCAATAAACTGACCAAGACCCGAGTCTTGCTTGTCGTAGAGCGCCGCCGCGACACACATCGCCGCCTCCACCCCCGCCTCGTAGCTGGGCATAAAGCGTCCGGCGCCACTTAATGGCGGCTGATCCACGGGGGCGTTGCTGGGGGTGTGGTAGCCCCAACCGCTACTGTGGAAGACATTAATATCCTCGGCGTGGCGACGCTCATCCGGCGGATTTAAACCGTAGGGGCTGATTGAGCATAGAACTAAACCGGGATAATCATTCGCTAACGTGTCCGGATCTAAACCCAAGCCTTGCAGAAAACTGAGAGAATGATCATCGACAACAACGTCTACTCGCGCAAATAGCGCCGACAAGGTCGCACGATTTTCGCTAGCAGTACAATCCAATGCCAGCGACTGTTTATTAGTATTGAGGTAAGCGAATAAGCCACTGCGTTCATCGCCCGCTTCATTACCCGCAAATGGCCCGAATCGACGCGTTGGACTGCCACACCCTGGCTTTTCAATTTTGATGATTTCAGCACCAAAATCAGCAAGCAGCTTGCCGCAGTATTCACCGCAGACACTTTCAGACAGCTCTAGCACTCTGATTCCACGTAAGGCAGACATACAACTCTCGACTTTTATTGGCGATTATTTCCTGCACCAACTCGTGTTAGCACCGAGCTGGGCAGAGTATTACTGATACGCGAAAGCCTCGCTTACGGCTTTTTGCGGTTAGAGCGACCTAAGCGCCACTCCGGCGGATAGTCCATATCAATATCTTTAACGACGTTGTTCAAGCCCTTCTCAAAGGTGTCATCGCCAACCTCAGCCTCACCTTTGCGATCACTTTTCATCATCGGCAACATGCCTTCGACAAAACCCGTGAGCAGACTACCAAGGTATTCACCACGGTATTGCTTATACAGTTCGATATAGGTTTTTTGCACTTGAATAACATCGGTAGGACGGGTGCGGGCACACGCCTTGGCATACTTTGATACTTCTGCCTCAAGTTGGTCGCGAGGTACAACGCTATTAATAAAATTGCAGTCCTGCATCTCTTTCGCGGTAAACGGTCTGCCGGTGAATAGCATCTCTTGGAATTTGCGCAGCCCCATGGTTTCGATCCACGTCCACAGCCGCGGGCCCCAGCCTGCATAGCGAAAGGCGGGATGACCAAACAGGGTATCGTCTGAACACACCAACAAATCGGCATCTGCCGCCTGATAAAAATGCCAGCCGTAGCAGTAGCCCTTGGCTTCGATAATGCTGATTTTTTTAAACTCTTGCAGCGGGCGATTACCAGCAGCCGCTTTGGCGTAGTGATCGGTCATGCTGTGAAGAAAACGGTATGAACCCTTGGGCGGGTATTTTACCGATGGGTCGGTAATGCCAAACTCATGTAGCAGGGACATGTCTTCGTCGGAATCAGAAAACATATCAGCCTGCTCACCCAAGTCGCCACCACTGCCGAAGCTGTCGCCCTCACCGCGAATAACAAGCACTTTTACATCGTCGTCGACATTGGCCTGAAAAATTAAATCTGCGTACAACTGCCGCATCCCTACGGTAGTCGCGTTAAGATTATCCGGCCGATTAAAAGTCAGATAAGCGATTTTAGTCTCGGGATTTTTTTCATAGCGAATATATTTTTTAGCTTCTTCTTTCAGATCGTTAATATTGATCATCTCTACCCCGGCTAACTGATTTTTTTTGAATTGTTACGTTAGTGAGCCAGCCTACTTAAGGCTAGCGCGGAACTGACTTGAACCTTAACTGACATCCCTCTCATGAGGTTTATTTTAAAATCAGCCTTTGTATAGCCCATCGATTTTTCCATAGGCTACAACTTAATTCCTGACATATCGCGTGATAAGATGTACTGTTGGTGCAAATTCGCCGAGACTATTGCACGAAAAAACGATTAGTCACGCGCAAAATAAGGAGCGGGGCGCAGTGGAAGACAATTATTTTTATAGCCTAGACGGCCCGTTGGAGGCGATGCCCACCGAAAGCCAGATGCGCAGTGCCAATCTCAACGCCTTCTCCGGCCTTGTTCGCAGTCTTGGCGGTGACCCCCGCGCCTTACTCGAACGCTTTCATATAGATCCCCGCCTACTCCGCGATCCCGATCAATATATCAACTGCCAATCGCTCGTCGATTTGCTGGAGTATTGCAGTACGTCTTTGCACAGCCCGCTGTTTGGTATTGATCTCGCCCAACTCCAAGAACCTGACGTTTTTGGCTGTGTCACCGCGCTGTGCCGTGCTGCACCAAGTTTCCGCGAAGCAATAAATAGCTTTATTGCCTATCTGCCCTGTACCCACTCGCCCACGGCAATAATGGAACTGATCGAGGGTGACGACGTGGCGGAATTGCGCTGGTATGTGCGCACCGACCTTGGCATGAATACCCAAGCCAATTATCAAGCGGTCATGCTGAATCTAAAGCTTTTGAAACAGCTTGGCGGGACTGGCTTTCACCCGAGCTATGTAAACCTCGCCGTTGACGCACGCCACAAAGATATTATGGAACTGGAGCGCCGCATTGGTTGCCGCTTCCACCCCACCCACACCGAAAATGCCATCGCTTTTCCGATGGCAATGCTTGACCACCCAGTAAGCAGCGCCAGCCGCCTGCTATTCAAACTACTGGGCGGCTATTTAGAGCGAGTTAAAATGGCCTCGCGCACCAGCCTCACCGAAAGGGTGCAGGATTATGTGCGGGGCTCGCTGCCCACAGGTAATTGTTCAATAGAACGCTGCGCCCAAAAATTGGGAATGTCAGTCCGCACCCTACAAGCAAAGCTGGGCGATGCTGATTTAATGTTCTCCGATATTTTAGAACATCAGCGCATCGACCTCGCCAAAGCCTATCTCAAGCAAGAACAATTTAGCTTAGACGACGTCGCTGCAAATCTTGGCTATTCCGAGCAATCGAGCTTTGGCCGCGCCTTTAAGCGCTGGACCGGTATGACCCCCAAACTCTACCGCCGCGATTTTGGTGTTGCTGCCCACCCGGAAACAGAAGAGACACAAGCTGAGGTCAAACCAGCGCCCCTAGACTGAAGGCGCCACCGCTCGTCAGCTATACCCGGCGCAACTCATAATCCCCGGCATCGTCGACATAAGCGCACCAATCGGGATAGACCACAATCGTCGTAAAAGTCTCTTCGACAATCGCGGGGCCGCTAATTTCATGGCCAGGCTTTAAATCTGCACCGCGATACACTGGGGTATCGCTATAACCTTGACCCAAATTGGCCCGTCGCGTTTTCACTGGCGTCGCAGCAGTAGCCGACGCAGTAAACCCCTTGGCTATTTGCGGTGATGGCGTATCCACTGACGTCGCCAAACGCACCCCAATAATCTCTGGCAATTCTTCTTCGCGGATGTGACCGTATTCCGCCATGTGACGCGCATTGAAGGCGGCTATCGCCTTGGCGCCAAAGCTATCGTCAACAAAGGAGAAGTCCCACTCACCCTGACTGGTATTCATATCAAAGGTCAGCGCCCAGTTTTGGCCGCGATAACGCATATTAATTTGGTAGCTGGCAGTGATGTCAGCCTGCGCAAAATTCGCCTGTGCAAAATACTTTTCTGCGCGTATGGCCAAGTCCTGCCACAACTCTCGGAGTTTGGCTAAATCGGGATTTTCAGTGGAGCAGATAAAGGAGCGCTCTTCATCTATACCCGGCTTAGCGACGAGAGTACCAAGTGCAGAGAAGGTTGGCGAAGCCTTAGGCACCAACACTTTGCTAATACCTAATGCATCCGCGTGTACCGCCGCAAAAGCGGGGCCGTTACCACCGTAGGCAAGCATTACCATGTCCTGGGGGTCGATACCCTTGCCGGCTGTGGTGCGCCTTACCGCTTGAATCATATTGGCGTTAACCATGCGCCAGCAGTCAAAAGCGGCGTCTTCAGCGCTATAGCCCATTTGCTCGCCGATCGCGTGGAAGGCCTCCTCTACACCGGCTTTATTTAGTGAGAAGCTGCCGCCTGCAAATTCCGCTTCCGCAGATAACATGCCCAGCATGAGCAGCGCATCGGTTACCGTGGGCTGAGTGCCTCCGCGACCATAGCAAATTGGCCCCGGCTCTGATCCTGCTGACGACGGACCGACATGTAACTCGCCCTTATGAACATGGCAAATTGAGCCACCGCCAGCACCGAGCGTTTCGACTTGAACCATTGGCACGCCCACCAAATTGCGGTGATGCATATTCCAACCGGCAACTGCCGGCGCAGCGCCATTTAACACCATTGACATATCGTAGGAGGTACCGCCCATATCCACACACAAGAGGTTCGGGTAGCCCTTGGCAGCGCCAACATGGGCTGAGCCCATCACCCCACCAGCCGGCCCAGAGGCCAACACGCGAATGGGTGAACCGTTGATGTATTCCTTTGTCATTACGCCGCCACTGGCCTGCATCACCATCAGCTGTTTGCTGTAGCCGCCTTCCTGCAGACGTGACACTAACTTCTCTAGGTAGGAAGTCACCCGCGGTGCGACGTAGGCGTTCACGACCGTCGTGCTCGTACGGTCGTATTCCGGCGCACGTGGCAGCACCTCATGAGAAACCGATATATACACGCCGGGCATTTCTTCAGCTACGATGGCCGCAACGCGTTTCTCGTGCGCTGGGTTCACAAAGGAAAACAACAGCGAAATCGCAACTGACTCGACATTTTGTTTTTTCAAACGGCGACAACAGGCACGGACCGCATCTTCGTCGAGCTCTTTGTATACCGAGCCATCAAACAGAATCCGCTCAGGTACCGTTAAACGGCGACGCCTAGGAGTAATTTGCTTAGGCGGCGCCAGCCTAACGTCCCAAATATCTTCTTTAAAGCCACGGCGATACTCCACCTCATCGCGGAATCCCTCGGTTGTTATTAAACCGGTTACCGCTCCGTTCATTTCAATTAAAGTGTTATCCGCAATGGTGGTGCCGTGAACAATAGCGTCGCACTGCGCAAAAAAATTCGCCAGCGTCAAACTTTCTTTTTCCGCCAATTTTTGCAAGCCATTCATTACCCCGATTGAACGGTCTTCTGGCGTACTTAAGTTTTTATGAAGTATTACTTCCGCCCCCTTGAGAAGCGCAAAGTCCGTGAATGTGCCACCGATATCAATACCTACTCGATAAGTCATTAATTTGCTCCCTGTGCTGCGCGGGCAGCTTTCATTTCTTGTCGCAATGCTTCGGTCGCCGCAACATCCACTTCAATATCGTATTCATCTAATGAGCCCGTCAACACCACACCATAACGCTCCCGCGCCCCAGCAATACTTATGTATTCGTCGAGTGCATCTTCTTTAACCGCTTCTGGATCACGCAATAGTGCAGAGCCAAATCCTGCGCCTCCGCCGTGCTGATAGGCAATGACGGCGCCTGCAGGCAATTGGGCTTTCACGGTAAGGTCGATTTTGTATTCATTGGGCGTGCCCACTTCAAAATGATTTGAATAAGCACTGGCGTCATCGCCACCACAGACCCCGCGCATGGGGTGATCTGCCGATACCATCCAGGCCATTGCCATGGTGGGCTCCAAAACTTTTTTAACATTCAAGCTGCCCGGTTGCCCCCGCCACTGACCAGCGCCACCGGCGTCCATAGTCATTTCACGGCTGATATTAATAATGGGGAAACGACTTTCAGCGTCTTCGGCCTCAGACAGCAATAAATTACCTAGCGCTGCCGGGCAGGAACCCCAGCCATCGATACCTTGCACCGCTGACACGTCCATTGAGCGGGCATCTACGCCCTGATCCATCCACATGCCGTATTGGTCAAAACCGATTACTGCGTTAGGCATACCGATTTTGTAAACCTGGGGCGCAGACCGCTCAGGCACCACCGCTGATAGCGCAAGACACACTGCTTCAGTAATTTCACAGGCGGGGTGAAATGAACCCAGCGCCGCAGGCTTATTAATAGGCGGGTGGGCAATTGTGCCTTCGGGAATGACCATCTCCACGGCGTGAAACATACCTTCATTTTTGACGATACTGGGGTCTACCGCAGCAGCGAGCTGGGTCATGATATAGCTGCGGCTATTGGCAAAGGTATTCCACACCCCAACCAGCTCTTGGCGATCATCAGTGCCAGTCAAATCTACCGTTAGCTGGTTTCCTTCAATGATGCAGGCAACGTGAACTTTGACATCCTTGGTGCCCTGGGTGTCATGATCGATAAATACATCCGCTTCGTATTTGCCGTCAGGCCACTTTGCCACTTCATCGCGGAAGCATTTTTCAGTGTGGTCGATATTGTAATTGACCGCCGCCTTCACCACGTCGGCGCCCCACTTACGAATCACTTCCTCCAGTAGGCGTACTGATAATTGCACCCCACTAATCATGGCGGCCAAATCACCGGCAAAGGAAGAGAAGCGATTATTGCGCTCGATTAATTTAATAATATCCCGGCGTTTTTCACCGCGATGAACCAGCTTCACACAGGGAATAGCCAGCCCTTCGGTAAAAATATCGGTCGCCTCAAGAGTAAAACCACCGGGATCTTTACCGCCGGTATCGCCTTGATGCGCCTGCAAAGCCTGCACCAAAATAAGCTCACCATTATCGTCAAACACCGGCGCGTAAACGTTATAATCTGGCAAATGGCCACCGCCAAAATCGGGGTCATTACCCACGAACACATCACCGGGACCCCAGTCGTATTCATCAAACTTTTCTAAGCCGTAACGCACGGCGAGCTGCGATACAAAGGTTAAGTGCGGCGTGCCAATTGAGCCCGACGCCAAACGTCCATGGGCATCAATAACACTGGCATTACGTTCATTAGATTGGTTGATAATTGGCGATGACGCAGCTCGCCCCAAATGCGTGGCCGCCTCAAAACAAACAGTCTCCAAAGCGCCGCGAATAATGCTGGCGGTCACCGGGTCGATGGTTGTTGAAGTAGCGAGTGGCTCGCGCTTGGCAGCAAGTCTTTTGTTTAACTCAAACGACATCGTGGCTTTCCTCAATGATACGGCCGGTCTCTGCCCTGTCGGACATCAGACATTTTTTCTTAATCATAAACTACACCCCCACTACCGGTTCCCGACTTGTCGTGTGACGCTGTATACAGTTAACGCAATACGCCATTTCTCTAAGCCCCTATCCGCCTGACATCCAGCGGAATAGTCTGGGCAGGATCACTGATATGCCTGTAACCGAACTCCTCGATACCAAACTCGTGTTTTCCGCCAAGCCCATACCGAATCCGGTTAGGATATTCACTGCCGATACATTGCCCTTTTTCGCTAGGGCCTTGTCATACACTTTGATGTTCTCAACAGAACAATAACAATCCTCCTGGAGGCGATTTTCATGACCAACACTTCTCAAAAGCCCGTAGCCATTGTTACTGGTGCAAGCTCTGGTATCGGTGACGCGGTCGTCCGCTTACTTGCTGCCGAGGGCTACAATATTGTTGCCGTTGCACGTCGCAAGGAGCGCCTCGCGAAACTGGCCGAGGAGCTGTCTGGTGTCGCCACAGTGGCGATTCTTGCCGCCGACGTATCCGCCGACGATAGCCCTGCAAAGGCCGTGGCATTGGCCATGGATAGCTTCGGGCGACTGGACTGTCTTGTTAATAATGCTGGAGCTGGGACCTGGGCGCCGGTTCATCTCACCGATGACGCTATGCTCAATTCAGTGATCGATATCAGCCTAAAAGCCCCCTTCCGTTTTTGCCGAGAAGCACTGGGCGTAATGAAGGCTGGTTCGTCAATTATTAATGTGGGCTCGACATTTGGTATTTTGGGCGGCCTCGACGGCGGCGCATACTGCGCAGTGAAGTCTGGCTTGATCGGCCTCACCCAAACTATGGCTGCCCAGTATGGTTCCCAAGGCATTCGCTCCAACCTAATTGCCCCGGGTGTGATCAAAACCGACATGACTAAAGACTATTGGGATGCACCTGCATTCAAACGTATCAATCAGGAAATGACACCCTTCGACCGCGACGGCACGGTTGAAGACATTGCGAATACTGTTCTCTTTCTCGCGTCGAAAGCGGGCAGCTATATAAATGGCCAGACCATTGCCCTAGACGGCGGTTGGTCCACCACTAAATTTCTTCAGCACGACGCCCTAACTTGTGAACGAGTCGGCGGCTAAGCAAGGAAAAGCTGCTCCGACGCCCCTTGGCTACGCTGTAGCAAGGGGCGTGTTTTACGCAAATTTTAAATTCTGCTAACCGCACCTATCGTTTTCATAAAATAAATAGCAGGCCGCTTTTATTACGCCAGATTAAAACGCTGTGCCTTGCTAACAAGTGCGTAGACTGTGCAATAAATAATACTAAGGAGTATCGCCGCCATGTCCATACAACTGGATGATTACCGTTTACTCGGCCGCTCAGGTTTACGAGTATCACCACTCTCACTTGGCACCATGACCTTTGGCGTCGGTAGTGGCTGGGGCAGCACCGACAGCGACGCGCAACACATGGTTGACCGCTATATCGAACTTGGCGGCAACTTTATCGATACCGCCAATTTTTATGCCAGCGGCGGCTCCGAGCAATTACTCGGGCAATTCATTCAAGGCCGTCGCAATCAATTGGCACTCGCTAGTAAATACTCTTTAACCATGCAAGCCGGTGACCCTAACGCCTGCGGCAATCACCGCAAAAATATGGTGCAATCGGTGGAAGCCAGCTTAAAGCGCATGAAAACCGATTATTTAGATTTACTCTATCTCCACGTCTGGGACTGTCGTACACCGGTCGAAGAAATTCTGCGCGCTTTTGATGATTTGGTAAGAGCGGGAAAGATTCTTTATGCGGGCATCTCCGACACCCCTGCGTGGCAAATCTCGCGAATGCAAGCCATAGCCGAACTGCGAGGCTGGACACCACTGGTAGCCCTGCAAATTCCCTATAACTTAACCGAACGCAGTGTCGAACGTGAATTCATGCCCATGGCTCAGGAGATGGGACTTGGCATACTGCCGTGGTCGCCTTTAGCCGGCGGTGTGTTATCTGGAAAATACAGTAAAGGTGATTTACAAAACACCGGCGAAACGGCAAACACCCAAATGAATTCGCGCAAGAGTATTAATATCGCGACGGGGCGACTTAGCGATAAAGCTCTCGAAATTGCTGGCGTCGTTGGCGGTATCGCCGCCGAGTTGAACTGTACCTCAGCGCAAGTCGCGCTCGCATGGACGCTGCTTAATCCTGCGGTGGTGTCCCCTATTATTGGCGCGCGTACGCTTGAACAATTCAATGACAACCTCAAAGCACTGGACGTCAATTTTAGTGAAGATCAAATCGCAAAACTGGATACGGTAAGCAAAATCGAAACCTGCTTTCCCCACAATATGATGGACACGCCATTGAGCAACAATATGTTTGGTGGGGTTAAAATTGAAAAGCGGCGGCGATAACGTCAAAGCAAGTTTTGGAAATGAGCACGGCATTTCACAACCTCAATGCTTTTCTACGTTGCTTACAGCTAGCGCGCCATGTAAAAAACCAAGGCGCACATTGGGGTTAAAATAGTATTAAGTAACTAGTCATTCTTTTTCACGAACAGCCGCCCTTAACACAAAGAATGCGACCAATAAAAAGACCATTGTAGCCACATGCTTAATGACAACTGTAAATGGTGCCCCTGCTTCATAAGCAAGAATTCCATCCGTAATTGGCATAACGACACCAAACAAAGCACACCACATTAATACCGTGTAGTTACGAACATACAATAAATATCCAAGAATAAGCGTAATGAATAATGTTCGCGAACCATATATTTTCACCCAATCTGAATCCATCGACGAGAACAGCTCAGTGCCTCTCACGACAGCAAAGGCCATAGGATCTACATATGAAAAAATGGCGTAAAAACCTTGTATTAACGCCATTAAGAAAACCAATATTACCCCTACCTTACTGGATGTCGTCTTCATATATCTCCATTTACTTTATTGAATTTCCGTAAAAATGAAACACTCACACAAAAGAGCAGCGCAAGCTACGTCTAAAGCAAATACAGTGAAGTGAAATTTAACTTAAAGATTGAACCGAACCGCTACACCGAAAAATTATGCTGCTGACTCAAATGACAATGACAACATATTCGGTCTTTACTCACGCTTATCGCCCAGTAATTTCCATATACCTTCCGCGCTGGCAATCGTTTTATCACCAACTTGAATCAAGCCTCGAACAAAAACCAGTTGCCGACTCTTGCGAATCACCTCGGGCGTACAGCTGATGAACTCGCCGATTCGCGCAACAGACACAAATTGCGTTTGCAGGGAGACAGTTGCCAAGTTTAAGCGTTTATCATCCATAACTGCGGCCACGCCCGCCCCGAGGGCAATATCGGCAAAAGTCATGACCACACCACCATGAAGCGTGCCAAGGTGATTATTGCAGTGCTGCTCGCCGATAATTAAGCCAAGCGCACGTTCAGCATTATCGCCGCGCATCCAAAATGGGCCAACGTGGCCGGTGAAGCCGCCGACGTCGACAGAACGCCAACCTGCAGCGGCAAGGGACGCTGACGTTACTACCGTCAACTGGCAGCCTTAAAACAATACTGCGCAACAGCGGCAGACTGGCCGCCACGGCCACCGAGATCGGAAAGCAGAGCCTTCATTCGGTAAGTCCAAAGGTGCAGGTCCATTTCCAGGGTCATGCCCATAGCGCCCGCCATCTGGTGAACGTCGTAAATCACCCTAGTCGCACTTTCTTGACCATGCAAGGCCGCTAGCGCAGCATCACCGGCATCGCCCGTAAACGCCGCTTTAAGGGCCAACCAACGTACCCCGCCGGCCAGCACGGTGCATTCACTCAACCGATGACGCAGAGCCTGGAAGGTACCTAGCGGTCGACCGAATTGCTTACGCACACTGACGTGTTCAACAATTGCATCGACCGCAGCCTGCAGCAAGCCCGCCATTTCTGCCGCATTAGCGACCCGCAGCCAAGTCTTTAGCTTTTCTGCTTGCGCTGCGCTCAACGGTGTAATGTCGACATCGTCACTCATTTTAGCCATGGGGTATGCAAACAGTGAATCCGGCATTGCAGTGACTTGGGATGCCTTTGGATGCGCAACACCGACCTTATCACCGTCAATCACAAACACGGTTTTAGCGGTGGCGACAAAGCGGCCGGGACGGCCGTTTTCAACTACCGCGAAGGGTCTAGGTAATGCACTGTCCAGCGCTATTGGCAATAGCATGGAAAGCGCAACCTCAGCGGTGTACGGTAAGCGCGCCAAGCGCTCAACCGCGAGGGCTGCGGTAATCGGGCCCATCTCAGGCATGGCGGCTATCTCAAAAAAACCGTTTTCTGCCAACTGCTCTTCCAGCTCATTACTGACCAGCGCAAAGCCGTGAAAGTCTACTGGGGTACTGGAAAACTGACTGGCGAGCTTTTCGAGTTCGCTGCTAACCGCAAGTTGATCATCGCTTAGTGCAAAATCCATTAGCGCGGCTCCCGAGGTAATTCAAGGTATTGGGTGGCGATTAAATTGAGCTGTATTTCTGCAGCGCCCGAGGCGATGCCCGCAACAATACCGCGCTGGTGATGGGCAAGCAGCATTGGGTGCTCGCCACTGATTGCTTCAGGTACGTGCTCAACCACAAAGTCGGCGACCATGCGTTCACAGTTCACCGTCGCAAAGCGACCGACGCTGGCTTCGGGACCGGGAATTCCACCCTTAGCACGCTTATCGATAATACTATAACTATAGAGCCGCGCCGCTTCACAGGCTGCATGAGCTTTAGCAGCTTGTTCAATCGCACCCACGCCAAATCGATCTTGGTTTTTCAATAACGCTACCGCTTTAGCTAATGTGGTAGAAGCCAAGGCGAAACGGGGTATTCCAACCCGCTCTAAAGACAGTGCTTTGCCGACGATTTCCCAAGCTTGTCCTTCTTCTCCCAAGCGGGCCGATTCCGGCACTCGTACATTGTCGAAAAAGACTTCGTGGATATCGCCTTCACCGATAATACTGGGAATATCGCGAACGGTAATGCCTGGCGTATCCATGGGAATCAAAAAGATAGAAATACCATTTTTACCGGGACTGGTGCGCGCCAAACAAAAACAAGTGTCGGCATCACCGGCATAGGATGTCCAAATCTTTTGGCCATTAATGAGGTAATCATTACCGTCTTTATCGGCCTTGGTACGCAATGATGCGAGATCAGAACCCGACTCCGGCTCAGAAAATCCCTGACACCAAAGGGTTTCACCCCGGGCCATGGGCGGAATGTATTGCTGCTTTTGTGCTTCGGAACCAAACACCATTAGGGTTGGCCCAATCCAGTTTACGTTCATATACTGGCCGCCGCGGGGTTCACCGGCCATCCACATTTCTTCGGCAAGAATAAACGCAATCCACGGGTCCGCATCGCGGCCGCCCCACTCCGCAGGCCAATGAGGCACTAGCAAACCAGCGTCGGCAAGATTTCCGCAAAAGGTTTTAGCAAAAACAGTTTGCTCTTTTGACGCCGGGCCGTGGGCAACATGCTCCCAGTTTTCTGGCAAATTCGCGTCGAGAAAAGCGCGAACCGTAGCGCGAAAGCGCTGCTGTTCCGAGTCCCAATTAAAATCCATCGGGTGATATCCGTGTAGTGGTTAAATTAAGGCGCGGAACGCCGTATTCATTCGCTTTTGTTTTTGGCACCAATACTATTGATGTACTTTTCAATGCCAGCAACGTAGTCCGGATTTAGCATTAAAGTGCTATTGGCCATGCGCTCGACATTCCGCCCCTGCGACAAGCTAAGGTCACGGGACATTTCAATTGCCAATTTAGCCGCGCCCATTTGCTCGCCGTGCTGTTTGGCCAAATGACGACAAAAGTCTAAGGCATCATTTTCAAAGGTTTCGTCAGCATAGACCTCGTGCACCAAGCCCATGGTGAATGCACGATCAGCATCGGCAGGTAAATTGGCCATAATCAGGTAACGCGCCCAGTGGGTACCTACTATACGCGTAAGTCGGCTAACACCGTTTGACGCTGGCAGCACACCAAATTTCCCCTCAGGGAAGGCATAGCTCGCGCTCTTAGCGGCAAGCCGGAAGTCGCAAGATAACGACATCTCCAAACCGCCGCCAACAGTTGGCCCTTGATGCGCCACGACGATTGGCTTTTCAATCGCTTCCATCTCGTCGTAAATACGGTGCATACCGTGAAGTTGTAAACGGTGTTTTTCACGAATTGCTACGCCAGTGCGATCAATCGGTGGCGGGCCGCCTTCTAAGCCATCACGCAAATCGGCACCAGAACAAAAATAGCGACCGGTCGCGCGAATCAACATGACCTTTAATTCTGGCGTATCGCGGAAACGGTGCAGCGCTTCCTCAAACAGAGCCATGGTCTGACCAGTAAGCGCGTTTAGCTTTTCAGGACGGTTAAGGGTCGCGATCAATATCGCGCCGTCTTGTTCAGTTAATAAATGAGGAGCAGACATAGTTAATTCCTATTTAGCGCGGGTACGCGGCAGGCCAAGAGCACGTTCGGCAATCATACTGCGGTGCACTTCACTAGTGCCGCCATAGATAGTCGTGCCGTGAGCATGGCGATAAGCTAAATTCAACTCACCGGCATAGCCGTCGCGTTTCGACAGAGAGTAAGGCGCAGTCAGGTCCAACAGGTCACGAGAGTCTGACTGAAATTTTTCCGATGAGAACATTTTGGTCATAGGGCCATAAGCCTTGTTTTCCAATTCATTCACGCCGGTCCACAGAGCGCGGTTACCGAGTACTTCACCGATATAGGTGTGCAGGCGAGCACGAGCTAGGCGCTTCTGCGCATCGACATTTTCGATCAACGGCTTGCCGTCGCGCTGAATTTCGCGGCAGAATTCTTCGGCCGCTTCGTACATTGAACGCTGACTCTTCATAAATCCACCGCCGTGTTCAAGTGCCAAGGCCGCCGCCATCACTTTAACCCCACCGTCGACTGGCCCCAAACGGTACTTGTCCGGAATGCGGACATTGTCGTAAAAGGTCGCGTTGGTGCGCTCGTCTTGGAAGGTGTAAACCGGATGTATTTCAATGCCATCTGTTTTCAAGGGCACCACAAACATGGTCAGGCCTTTGTGCTTGGCGACGTCGGTATTCGTGCGGGTTAGCAGCAGTACGTAATCGGCAATGTTCGCGCCACTCGTCCACATTTTTGCGCCGTCGATGCGCCAGGAGCCGTCGTCCAACTGCGTCGCTTTGGTTTTGGCTGCGAACACATCGGAACCACAACCAGGCTCACTGTAACCAAGACTACAAACAGCATCACCGTTTACGATGCGCGTCAGAATCTCTTCTTTCATTTCGTCGTTACCGCACTTGCGGATCATGGTACCGACCAACATTGAGGTGCCAACGGGGTGGCTAGTCCAGCCGTGTTTTTCCCAAACTCGACTAAGCGCACTCACCACATAGGGCTCGGCATCGCGGCCACCGTACTCTTTTGGCCATGCAGGGAAGAGGAAGCGGTTCTCGGCTAGAATTTTGTTTACACCAGCATCGTAACCGTCAAAGGAATAATGTGCTTTGGCGCGTAACTCTGGGGTGAGGATTTTATTAAAGAGATCGTCCAGCTCTTGCGCCATAGCACGCGCGTCATCACCAAGGTCAAAGTCGATGGTTAACTCGCCCACTTCTGGCAACGCCGCCGTTTCGCCATTAAACAAGCGCCGACCGGCTTCTTCTAAGAATAGATTTGGATCACCCGCGACCAAAGGCCAGGCTTTCGCGCGCAAATTATAAAGATGAATATCATATTCGGTGGCCAAACCGTAACCACCAAAGGTGTGCAGGGACTGAGTCACTGCTCGGGCAGCCGTGTCGGCATTCCAATAGAAGGCCATAGACACTTGGGCGGCGGCATCATCGGCGCCGTGCTTAATATCGTGAATCGCCTTCCAAACCAGAAATTTACCACCATCGATCTCGACGATTAAATCCGCAAGTGGATGGGAAATAGCCTGATATGCGCCAATTGGCTGCCCAAAAGCTTCGCGCTCGCAAGCATACTCCGACGCCAGTCGCACTGCTTCGCGGGACAACCCAGACAGGGCCGCAGCAGTGAATAATTTCCACTCTTCCAAACCTTGGGCAAATACCGCCAAGCCTTCGGCATTATCTGCCAACACAATGGCGTCTTCACCATCGAGTCTTAATTCTGCAATCGGTGTTGACGCCAAGCTAGCTTCACCGCGCTGCTCACTCTCTGGCAAGTTGATTAATACAATTTTTCCCGCTTTGCGGGCGATTACCGCGTTGGCCACTGCGCCCCCAGATACCCACTGGGTAGCTTGTTCAGCCACGTCACGCAGCGCGAGACTAATCACCGCCTCGCCCATTACTACGCGCTCTAATAGCTCTGCCTGAGACTCAGCCGCCAGCACTGCCAAAATACGCGATGCGGCCAAGGTCTCTGCAACTGGGCCGGAGGCTAGGGTGCGGCCCGCTTCTTCCATTAATACAATGGCATCCATGACCCCCAAGCCGAGACCACCAAGGTCTTCGGGAACCCGCAAAGAAAAGGCTCCCAGTTCGGCTAGGCCTTGCCACATGGCCTTGTCAAAACCACCATTGTCTGCCGCTGCGCGCACACGCAACATGCTGCTCTGCTCATTCAGGAAGCGTGCGAAGGTCTCGCACATCATCCGCTGATCTGCGGAAAGATCGAAATTCATCGTGAGGTGGCTCCGAAAAATACACATACCAATTTGCTGCCACACTAGAACCGCTAAAGCTTTTACACTCCTAAGCCTTAAAACAGTTAATGAGGCTACATATCGGTAAATATCGTTATTTGAATGCACAAATATTGACGGAATTGGCGTAATTCGCCGCAAACGCAGCCATCAATGTTCGCACTTGAGTACGCTACAGGCTACTACAAGGCATCCTTCTTGGTCAACAATGATGGTTAGTAAGGAGATCGCGAACACCAGCACCAAACCCCACAATATATTTTATTAACAATAACTTAGGGGGGGGGGTTATCGGCTTAACATAGGCCACCGAAAAACCACGCTCTTAAAGAAAACGCCCCACTACAGGCCTGGAAAATGCTGAAGGTCAGCTGTCCGTTGCAAGCAGAATCTATTGCCGGCACATTGACGAATCAATACCACAAATCTGTGAGCGCCCTATTCGCCCTCAACATTCGACGCAATACCCTTACTCCCGCATAAGCCTCGACAACTTACAGCGAAAATAAGCCACTAGCGCCACAAACAAAGCACAAAGTCCAAAACCGGTCAGCAGCTCAATTAACACGGGAGAAAAAACAAACATAAAACCCTGCCCTTTAATTAAGGCAGAAAAACTCGACACGCCAAACGGCATCATAAAAAGCCGAAAAGTTTGCCAGCGCCCGCCTTTTGATGTAACGCTCAAGGACAAACCCACACCAATGATGGCGCTTATTCC
This sequence comes from Zhongshania sp., assembly GCF_041623545.1. Classification (GTDB taxonomy): domain Bacteria; phylum Pseudomonadota; class Gammaproteobacteria; order Pseudomonadales; family Spongiibacteraceae; genus Spongiibacter. The sequence continues at coordinate 36,338 of NZ_JBFJWS010000011.1, forward strand.
CAGCGCGTTGACCCAAATTGTAGGGGCGGGATCAAAATAAAATAACACAGTGGTTAAATACCAAATCAAATAACACCACAATACTAATGTGCCATTTTTGATTTCTGCTAAATACCTCGCCACGGCCCCCATATCATTCGCCACGTTCGAGTCACTCACTAACCACAGTCATTTCCAAGCATTTTTCCGCCATCAGTGAATTACTGACAATACAAATTTTTTCTGCTTTTCGCAGCAGCGTCTCAGCTTTTGACTTCCCCGCCGGATCCGATATAAGCAACTTTACCGACGTCGTAATTTTGGTAAACAACATATTTCGATCGACTTTATCTAGCTCCCCAACACTACTGCATTCAATGGAAATCCAATTCAACTTTGCCAGAGCCGCCACGGTGCGGAAAGAAAGCACAAAACAATTCGCCGCAGCAGCCATCAGCAACTCCTCAGGTGACCACTGATCCCCTGGACCGCCGAATTGTGTCGGCGCGTCAACCGCAAGTGAGGGCAAATGCGCTGAGCAAGCTTTTAGCGAGCCTTCGGGGCTAGCCTCAACCGTTACACTGTAATGATGGGGTAAAGCGTGCATATATAGTCCTCGCTATGCCAATACAATAGTACGATGTACAAACGCTATACATAAGAAATACCACTCATGGATAGTTTCCGATGTGAGCAAGCAGTTTTTAAAGCCTAATATCGCTCGATATTTCGGCAATAGGCAATTTAGCCAATCGCTGCACAGCATTTAACGCCGCCGCATGCTAAATTACTCCTGTACTGCGGAATAATAAACAGATGTGAAGTATGTTCATGCGAATAAGACACCCCTACTCTACCAATACTTTCGCGCTTTTAAGCACTTGTGTCATTCTCATTGCCGCAGGTTGTGCTAGTCCACAAACCACGCAGCGATTACAGATAAGCCCGCCACCACCAGAAGCCAGCGCAGCTTTGTTAAACAGCGGGTCGCGACAAGGCGTTAAACTGTCACCAGAGGAAAACATCCTCGCCATTGACGCCGACATGCGTTATTTCATCGAAGAAAATGTGCCCGCTGCATTAAGCCCACGCGCGCGGTTAAGCTATCTTTTAGACAGTATGGTGAGACCATCCCAACTCGGTCTAAGCTACGACCCTGGCATTACCCTCAACGCCACCGAAACCTTTTACGCGCGAAAAGGCAATTGCCTATCGCTAAGCTCCTTATTTATCGCCTTAGCAAGGGAGGCAAATCTAAATGCTTATTACAATGAAGTGACTATCCCTCCAAGCTGGGACATGGTCAGCGACAATAGTATGGTATTTTACAAACACATTAATGTCGTGGTTGATTTTGGTGATGACGGTCACGAAGTCGTCGACTTAAGTGTAGACAATTACGAATACCACTACCCGCAGAAAAGACTCAGCGAGCAAGAGGCTGCCGCACAACATTATAATAACCGTGGTGCCGAGCTTCTCAATAAAGGGCAAAATAGCGAAGCAATGCGTTATTTTCGCCGCGCGCTCTATTTGAACCCACAGGCCGGCCATATTTGGGGAAATTTAGGCACCTTGTTTCGCCGTCTTGGCCAGCGTGACGAAGCAGAGACCGCCTATCGACAAGCACTGCACTTGGATAACAATGACCAAGTAGCCATTAGCAACCTAGGCAGACTTTACCGAGAGCAAGGCAATATTGAAAAAGCGCGAGCGCTAGAACAAGTAGCGAACAACTTTCGCAAGAAAAACCCTTTCTGGCACTATACTCGGGCCAAATCAGAGTATGAAAGTGGCGATTATGGAAAAGCATTAGAAGCGATTAAACAAGCAATTTCGTTACAAAAAGACGAGTATCGCTTTTACCGCTTTGCATCATTAATCTATTTTCGCCAAGGCAAGCGCGAGCTAGCAGCGGATTACGCCGACAAAGCGGCGAGGCTTAAAATAAAATCAAACAGTAACAGCTAAACAAAAAAAGACGCCACTTGGACGTCTTTTTTAGCTATACCACTTATTATTAAAGTATAGGATCAATACTTCCAGCTCAGACTCAAGCCAAAGCTAGTACCCACATCCTGTTGCAATATAACCACATTGTCGCCACTACTGTTTTTCTGCTCAAACTCACGCTTAGCATTAAGGACATTGCCAAACTTGACTTTAAGAGAAATATTTTCAGAGGGATAGTAATTATAAATTAGATCCAAAGATCCAAATGGCTGTTCAAAGGCGTCATCATTTCCGGACGTTCCCGCAAAGAAAATCCGCTCACCTGAAACATTATAAAGTAATGAGGCGCTGTGCTGTTCATTGGGCGAATCGTAGCCTAATGAAGCATTAACAACATATTTAGAATGTCCCGTGAGCTGACGTTCAGTATTGGTCACTTCATTATTGCTGGTTATGGTGATTTCAGAATCACTCAAAGTGACATTACCCGACAAGAATAAGCCTGCGGGCAAGGTTTTTAGGCCCTCAAACTCGATACCGTAGACTTCGCCAGAATCGCCATTGATATACCGTAACACCGTGTCGTCATCGGAGCCTGCGCCCTCAACTTGCTCGATAGGTAATTCTAGATCTTTATAGAAAAGGGAGAGCGTAAAGTTATCGCCACCGTCGTAATAGAACTCACTGCGTAAGTCATAGTTCCGCACTTGTGTGGACTTTAAGTTCGGATTACCAAACACACGCACACTCAATTCTGGATCAATATAAGCGACATCGGCCAACTCCCGTAAATCAGGACGCACCACTGTTTCACTCACACTAAAGCGCAATTGAAACTCGTTGGCAGCTAATAGGTCTACACCCGAGTATGTGAGGGCCGCGCTGGAATAAATATCATCATTTTGCACAGCAAAGGTCTGCTTTGGATCTTTCAGCGCTTCAATGAGCTGCTGGTTAAACACCCCAGTATAATCCAGCAAATTCACGGGCAATACCGCTTGCTGATACTCTTCCCAACGCGCACCGGCTGTTAAACGCCACTCTTCACTTAGGCGAAAATCTGCCTCGCCAAATACCGCGCCAATTTTCTGTGCGGCAATATAGCTTTCGTTACCGAAACCGGAACCCATGGTAAGGTCAAAATTATTAGTCAAATCGCTAATACGAGCATCAGTAAACACTGTTGCCGGTGTACCAACTGTTGAGGAGGTGCCAACATTAGCGGTATAACCGTAGTATTCTCGGGCTTTTTCAGAGTTCCACCAGCCCGCTGAAAGCCTCAATTCCCGCCCTGAAAGATCCACTGGCAGGGCGAACTTACCACCCCAGCTTTCAACACTATCCTCCAGCGACAAGAACTCAAATTGCCCCGCCGTTGAAGAAGCCGAGATATAGGGTGTTGGCTCCGCCGTCGTCCGATCGAGTGAACCCGTAAAGCTGGTTGCATTAGGGATATCAGTTGTTGCTTTTGCATCGGAATAAAACCAGTCAAAGCTCAGCATTTCCAAATCCGCCAGCGGTGAGAATTCACCAAAGCGATGACTGCCTTTTATTTGGCTTAACACCAACTCACGCTCTTCCATTCGCGTCGCATATTTGCGATCGGGACGATTATCTACCACAGGGTTGTTATTACTAAAACTCGTGGTAATACGCGCTTCATCTGCATCGTTTTGAATCACGTAGTGACTCAATTGCACAGTTTGATCTTGCTGATATTCCGCGCCGAGCACCAATGCCAAGGTAGTTCGCTCTTCATGCACCGTGCGCTCTACATCAGCAAAACTGGTTTCCGGGCTGCCGATACTGCGTTTCGTTTGATTCTTATTGCGGAACTCTTCGTCGTAAGCACCACTTATTGAAGCACCCACAACCAGCTCATCAGTAACATCCCAGGCGTTGCCAAGATCTACTTTAATATCGCGATCAGGATCTAAACTCCCCTTTGATATCGCTACATCCCGATTTAATGACAGTATTAAATTGCGCTGAATTTCTTCCGCTTGGTTACGAGTGATTGCATTACCGGATTTATTTTCAACGTCATAAATATTCGTTTGCGACAAGTCACCTTGGTAGCGATTTATCGCTGACCGCAAGGCACTCGGCATCGCACTAGACCCGCCGTCTGGATAGCCCAAACCATCATCACTTTCGCTATTAAAACCGGTGCCAATACTAATCGCAGCCACCGGCCCAGATGGGACATTACGGGTACGAATATCGATCGCTCCACCACCAAAGTTAGCGGGTAAATCAGGACCCCATGATTTTTGCACTTTCAGTGATTCAACAATACTAGCGGGAAATAAATCGAGAGGAATTACACTCCGAGCCAAGTCTGGCGATGGTACCGCTGCGCCGTTCACTGTGACATTACTATATCGCTCACCTAAGCCGCGAATATAAATAAACTTATTATCAATCAAGGTAACACCGGTCACGCGGCGCAGCGCGGAACCGACGTCGCTATCACCGGCGCGGGAAATTGCTTCAAAGCCCAGAAAATCCGCTGAATAAGGAAGTTCTAAACGCTCATCAACTAAGGAGGCAGCGACACTTTGTAAACGGCCAACCACCACCACTTCCTCTAAGGTCGATGGCGAAAACATTTCAGCGCTATCGCCATCAGCGTCCTGAGCCAATGCTGCGCTTGTAAAACCGCTGGTCACCAAGGCAACAGCTATTGCCAGCGGCGTCCGCGAAAATCGTTTAATTAACATAGTCATAATCCTAAGTGCTCTGATAAATGCCCTGCTCTTCGAGGGCGTTCAAGCGCTATCTGTTGGTAGGCCGCCGAGGGCGAGCCTACCTCCCCATCACAATAAGGGTGTTGAAAAGAACTACTTAGGGGTTCAGCGGCGCAGTCAAGCCAACTGTCCAGCCAGCCAACCAATCGTCACCTGCATTCGCACCACCTAGGTAGGTAGGCGCTGTAAAATAGGCATCAATAGCCGACACATCCGTCAAGTCAGCCGCTTGATCAAATACCGGTGTACCCGCTCCGTTGGTGATTGTTGCCGCTGTTTTGTAGCCTCGAGTACCAACACCGCCGACGATCAAGCTTTGGGCTGGTAGATCAGCACCAGTGATAATGAAGTTTTTCTCATTGTCATTAGCAGGTGTAGCCGCATTAATTCCGCCGCCAGCAAGCCAGTTCACTAAGTCAAATCCAACATTGGTGCTAGTGCTAACCTTAGTAGCTTCACTGCAAGCGATCACATTGCTTTTTGCTTTGCTAATTCCGGCTTGGGCAGCATCTATAGTCTGTGGACCTTCGGTATCATCCAGCTCTAAGCACTCCTGGCTGGCCATGCCGGCAGCGTTTGATGTGACGATAGAGTTGTACATTTGGAAGTAAACACCTTCGCGGAATAAGGGACCTTCCGAATCACCTTTTGAAGTGGAGTTAACCCCAGCATTCGATTTAATACTAGAAGTGACACAGGTCATATTAGAGATAATAAGATTCGTTGTTGGCGTTATCGCGTCACCACGTCCCTCACCGGTATTATCACCTTCGATACAACGGTTAGCGCCAGAAGTGTGTACGACGACCGCGTATTGAATTTTACCGTTGTAGCCTTCTGAATAGTCGATAGAATCATCACCGGCATTCACTACAACGATGTGATCTAAGTTCACCGCACCACCAAACATTTCAAAACCATCATCTTTGGTGGTGTAAACTTGGACATGACTGATGGTCGTACCACTACCAACGCCGTTTAAGGTCACGGCGTTGAGTTCATTACCATCGATAACTTCGAAACCAGCGTGCTTAACCACCACATATTTTAGGACACCTGAATTTTCCGCATTATTATTACCACCGTAAGTAGCAGGCTGGCCTTCTGCCTCTTGGTTGCAGTTGTGCACATTGTTAGCAGTGGCAACAAAATCACTTACTGTGCCGGTACCAGAGCCTGTTGGTGTACCGTCATGGCATTTATTGGTTTTACCGTTACCGTTAATTTGCAAGCCGCCCCACAGGCCGCGATCATCCTCTGTTGCTACACCATCAATATCTTCATCGGCAGTAAATGTAATTGGGGAGCCAGATGTACCTTCAGCAAAAATTTGCGAACCCCGCGCAATACGTATATAGCTTTCGGGGCGCTTGAACACCATTGTTACACCCGCATCGATGATTAATTTGGTGCCTTCACCTTCTTGCGGGATACGGGTTCCAGCGGCAGCTGCTTGGGCATCTACGTCTTCACCAATAAAAAGGCTATCAGCAAATTCATGGACACCAGCGATTGTTTGAAACTTTACAGTCGCTGCAGTAATAGGATTTGTTGAGCTAACAAAACTTGCGGGATAAAAACAGTCTGCGCCAACGACTTGACCTTGGTAGGTTTGACCAGCTTCAACATACGAAGCGCACGGGTTTGATCCACCATTACCGCCATTATTCGTACTATTATCAACACTATTATTTATATTGGTTGGGCTCAAATTAATATCCCCGCCACCACAAGCTGCAAGCAGTAAAGCGGATGACATGGCCGTCAATGCGAATATCTTTTTCATAAAAACTAATCTCCGGAATAGACTCTAAGGTTTTCTTGGATTGTATTAATGGGTCGTATCTTAGGGAGATTTAGTGACAGATATATGAAGAGACTATTTCAGTTATATGACATGACTGAGCCGGTAATATAAATCGACCTCGACAATCCATTCGATATTTCGAACAGTTTATTTATCCGAAATAGAGCGCCAGGGCCTGTAATTACAGTGCCGCGATTGAATATGCGGCCAGCTGGCAGTAGGATGTGCATCTGAATATAAAATGACTTAGAAAGGCAATTGCTATGCAACTTCGCAATCCCAAACTTCTTAGAAGCGAATCTTATTTTGGTGGTATCTGGCATTCTGCGGAGAATAACCATGCCTTCACTGTAAACAATCCGGCCACTGGCAAAGGAATTATTGACGTCGCGGATCTCAATGCAATTGACGCCGAACACGCAATTGCAGCAGCCCACAAAGCGCAGCCGGCATGGGCGGCATTAACGGTAAAAGAACGATCCAAATTATTGCGCCGTTGGTTTGATTTAATTATGGCAAATCAGGACGACCTTGCACTGATACTTACAACCGAGCAAGGCAAACCTCTGGCCGAAGCCAAAGGCGAAATCGCTTACGGCGCCAGCTATATAGAGTGGTTCGCTGAAGAAGCCAAACGTGTTTACGGTGACATCATCGCGCCGCCAAATAACTCTCAGCGTTTATTTGTCATCAAGCAGCCTATCGGCGTTGTCGCGTCGATTACGCCGTGGAACTTCCCCAATGCAATGCTGGCTCGTAAAGCTGCACCTGCACTAGCGGCTGGTTGCACCTTTGTTGCCAAACCCGCAAAAGAAACTCCACTTTCTGCACTCGCATTAGCCGTTCTTGCCGAGGAAGCAGGTATACCTGCCGGTGTTTTTAATATAATTTGCAGCAGTAGCTCGCCTACCATTGGCAAAGTCATGACGAGTAGCCCATTAGTCAGCAAGCTAAGTTTTACCGGCTCAACCCAGGTTGGTAAAACCCTGCTGGAGCAATGTGCTGGTACCGTCAAAAAGACGTCGATGGAGTTAGGTGGTAACGCCCCCTTTATTATTTTCAACGACGCCAATTTAGATCTGGCTATCAAGGGCTTAATGACCTCCAAATTCCGCAATGCTGGGCAAACCTGCGTTTGCACAAACCGGATTTATGTTCAGCGCGACATCCACGATACATTTGTCGAGAAATTAACTGCCGCCATGGAATCGCTCAACACTGGCAACGGCACCGCCGACGGCGTTAATATCGGCCCTTTAATCACCACCAAAGCTGTCGCTAAAGTTGCCTCCTTAGTCGACGAGGCGGTGGCTAACGGAGCCAGCGTAAAGTACGTTGCCAAGGTCAACACTAATCCAGGTGACACAGACACACATTTTTATCCGCCAACATTAATAAGCGGCGTAAAAAACAATATGCAAATTAGTCGGGAAGAAATCTTTGGCCCAGTTGCCGCGATTACAATTTTCGATACGGAAGAAGAAGTCCTCGCAGCGGCAAACGATACCGAGTTCGGCCTTGCATCTTATTTCTACACCAACGATATCAGTCGAGTATGGCGTTTTGGCGAAGCCCTCGAGTACGGCATTGTCGGCATCAACGAAGGCTTAATTTCAAACGAAATGGCACCCTTCGGTGGCATTAAAGAATCGGGCTTCGGTCGTGAGGGTTCTAAATACGGTATCGAAGACTATATGGAAATTAAGTATATGTGTCTCGGCGGGATTTGATTTTAAAGCGGGAGACGCTCGAAGCGAGACGTTGAACGCTAGGTGTCTGGGAGACGCTAGACGGGAGGCGGTGAACGCCAAGACTTAAAAGCCCCAGTAGGTTTCCTACTGGGGCTTTTTTTTTTGTGAAATTAGAAGATCGCTCGGCTTGGTGTTGGTTTTATCTTTTGCGTCTTCCGTCTCCCGTCTAGCGTGGCGCGGTTGGGGGTAGTGCGGGCGTTAAAAAGACTTACAGCAGTCTGCGGTTGTTAATTGAGTGCGGTGCGTAATGATGACCTACTTTGTGTTGGAAGCAGTGCTTCCAATCCCTTCGGGACGCCTCCGCTGCGCTACATCGCACCTCCGCCGTACCTGCGGTACAGGCTGCGTCGCATGAGCCCGGTATTTAGTGAGAGACGCTTCTCGCGTCCTAAATAAAACAAAACCCCAGTAGATTGCTCTACTGGGGTTTTGTTTTATTTAGAAGCCTGGCGATGACCTACTCTCGCATGGGGAAACCCCAAACTACCATCGGCGATGACACGTTTCACTTCTGAGTTCGGGATGGGATCAGGTGGTACCATGTCTCTATGGTCGCC
>NZ_JBFJWS010000012.1:0-45026 GCF_041623545.1 Zhongshania sp.
CGGGCGGCTAAGCTTAAAAGTTGATGAGTGTTATCTGCATTGTGCCAAGGCGTTCCGCCGCGCGAATTTTTGGTTGCCCTGCTCGCCTGACCAATCTAACGACGACCTATCGAAATATGTACAGCAATCGACATTTTTAGCATTGGCGACCATCAATAGTAACGGAGAAGCGGATATCAGCCCTAAGGGCGATCCGGAAAACTTCCTAATCCAAGAGCACGAAGGCTTTATTTTATTAGCGGATCGACCCGGTAATCGGCGAATTGATAGTTTTCGCAATATTATTGAACAGCCAGAAGTGGCCATTATAGCCATGGTGCCCGGCGCTAAGAGCATACTCACGTTACAAGGCACTGCAGAGCTTTGGGTTGACCAAGATCTCCTGCAACGATTCAGCGTCCAAGGTAAGGAGCCAATGATCGTTACAAAAATCAAACCTAGTACAATGCAAATAAAGTCGAGCATGGCGCTTGCTAAGTCTCCATTGTGGCCGCCAAAGCAAACGCCTAAGGATTTGATTCCTTCCGAAATATTTAAGTCCCATATAAAACTAAGTAAAGAGAGTTCCATACAAGCAAAAATTGCTCGGGCAGCGGTGTCATTGCCCGGCGCAATGGCGAAAGGTTTGGACGCGGACTATAAAAACAACATGTATTGAGGTGCTAGTGTCGCGCAGTCCCAATGCCGCCTATTAACTTGGCCTTGGGCCGATAAAACAAGCTACGCACTAAATTTACCAAATTAATCTTGGCTACAAAGCGCTGCAATCTCCTGCATTTGCTCGCCACTCAATTGCCACTCCCCAGCCTCTGCGTTGGCGTTGAGTTGTTCTATGCTCCGTGCCCCAGCGATAACGCTGCATACCAAGGGCTCGCTTAACAGCCACGATACCGCCATTTCTAAGAGGCTGTGGTCGTGTTGTTGGGCATACTCGGTTAAGCGCTCAGTAAGGGCTAGATTGTTTGAGGTGAGGTAGCGATCTCCGGTATTCCACAAATTGGTCGCGAGGCGGGTGTCAGTGGGTGCCTTGCCAGCATCACTATATTTGCCAGTGAGTAGGCCGTTGGCCAGTGGCGAATAGGGCATTAAGCCCATGCCGTAATGTTGCAGAGCAGGGAATAAATTAGTCTCCGCCTTGCGCTGTACTAGAGAGTACTCATCTTGGCATACGATAAAGTCATGAAGCAGTTCTGATTTAGCAATCCATTGGGCATCGGCTATTTGCCATGCGGGTAAGTTGCAGCAGCCAATATAGCGGGTCTTGCCTGAACGAATGATGTCGTCGAGGGCGCGCAGAGTTTCTTGCATAGGTGTGTTTTTATCTGGCCAGTGCAGCATAAATACGTCGAGGTAATCGGTGCCTAGGCGCCGCAGGCTGTCTTCTAAGCCGCGAATAATGCCCGAACGCGAGGAGTCGCGCTGGCCGGGTGTGGTGGTCATGCCAAACTTGCTGACAATCGTCACGTCTTGGCGGTGTTTGCCAAGGGATGCGCCCAAGATATTTTCTGAGGCGCCGAATTCAGTGCCGTAGACTGGCGCGGTGTCAAACAGCGTGACGCCAAGATCCAGAGCGCGGTGGATAATTTTTTTTGATTCTTGGGCTTCTATGGTGAGACCAAAATTATTACAACCTAAGCCAATGCTCGATACTCGTAGTCCGGATTTGCCAATATGTCTAATGTGCATGCGCGTCCTCGCTGGAGTGATTTTATTTTAGGATCGAATCGGGTGTGGCAGCTCGGGAGAGCTGCCTAGTGCTGTGGCTTAGTCTACGCAAGCTTGTAAGCGACCTTTAATGATATCGACGGCATCTTTAACAATGCGCTGTATCAATACTTCGCAGGTTGGGATGTCGTTAATAATGCCCTGCACCTGTCCTGCCCAGACCAAGCCGGCATCAACATCGCCAGTTTCCAGTGCAACGCGGCCATCGGCACCTTTAACTAAGTGGGCAACGTCTTGGAACAGCGCATCAGGGTTGCGAAGAATATCGACCACTTTGTCGGACACGCTGTTTTTGCTAACGCGGCCAGTATTGCGCAATGAGCGGAAAATCAGATTGGTGTCGCGCTCGGTATTTTTAACCAGCAGCTGTTTGATATTGTCGTGGATGGGCGCTTCGACGGTGGCGCAGAAACGGGTGCCCATATTGATACCTTCGGCGCCCAGCGCCAGCGCCGCAGCAAGGCCGCGGCCATCGCCGAACCCGCCAGAGGCGATCATTGGGATTTTTACTTTGTCGGCGGCAGCGGGAATTAAAACCAAGCCTGGAATATCGTCTTCACCGGGGTGGCCGGCGCATTCAAAACCATCGATAGAAATAGCGTCAACCCCTAGGCGCTCCGCCGACAGTGCGTGACGCACTGCCGTGCATTTGTGAACCACAATAATGCCGTGTTCCTTGAAATGGTCGATGTGCTCTTTGGGGTTGTGGCCAGCAGTTTCAACAATTTTTACGCCGCAATCGATAATCGCCTGACGATATTCAGCGTATGGCGGTGGATTGACCGAGGGCAGAATAGTGAGGTTTACGCCAAAGGGCTTGTCGGTCATTGCGCGGCAGCGCACGATTTCGGCGCGCAGGGCATCCGGCGTTGGCTGGGTAAGGGCGGTGATAATCCCCAAGCCGCCAGCATTGGATACCGCAGCCGCTAGCTCGGCGCGGCCAACCCACATCATGCCACCTTGAACGATGGGGTATTCAATGCCTAGTAATTCGCTAAAACGTGTTTTCAGTTTCATCGCTTTCTCATTCTCCAGTATGCATCGGCTTTTTGCGCCAGTTTACAGTTGTGTGACCTTTAGCTTGACTGCCTCGGTAAATAAGTCCGGGTTGGCAATTTTGGCGAGCAGGGCTGTTTTGCGTTTTTCATATTGTACAACACTGTTGTCTTTAACGGGACCGTAGCCCGCAATTTCAAATGCCGCGCCAGCCAATTCCGTGGCGGTGGCGAGGTTTTCCTGCTTAAGCTGAGGCAGTAGCGACTCGATAAGTTCGCGGTATTCAATAATCAAGCGGCGCTCCATGCGGCGTTCCGGAAAATAGCCAATGGGATCGAAGGGTGTGCCGCGTAGCCCTTTGAGTTTGCAGAGTAGTTTAAAACCGAACAACATCCACGGGCCGAAGTTGCGCTTTTTCGGGCGGCCAGAGGGGTCTTTACCAGGCAGCATCGGAGGTGCCAGATTAAAGCTTATTTTAAAGTTACCGCTGAATTGTTCGCGGAGCCGGGCCATAAACTTGGGGTCGGTATATAGGCGGGCAACCTCGTACTCGTCTTTGTAGGTCATTAAGCGCGCAAGGCTTAAGGCGACCTGCCGGACAAATTCGTCACCGCCGTCGAGTTTTAAGGCGGCGACCCGCAGCTGGATACCGATAATGAATTCCCGATAGCCTTCGGCGTATTTGGCGTTTTGGTAATCGGTGAGGAGCCGCGTGCGGCTGGCAAGTACATCGGCAACGGTGTCTAGGGGCACCACTTCTGGCTGCTCGTCTAACTCTTCGGCCAGCGCCTTGGGGGCATGGGCGGCTAAACGACCCAGTGCGAAGGTGCGCAAATTGCCTTTGACGAAGGTGCCGTTGAGCTTAATGGCTTCTTCGATGGACGCCACCGACAGCGGCAGCAAGCCTTTTTGCACGGCGTAGCCCAGCATCAACATATTGGTGCCAATGCTGTCACCGGTGAGATCTGTGGCAAGCTTGCTGGCGTGGAGATCAAATACCGGGCCATCGCCAATGGCGTCGACAATGGCGCTGCGCAGACGCGCTTCGCCAAGGTCGAGGTGTTTATTGCTTTGAAAATCGCCGGTGGGCGCTACGTCGGTATTCAGGATTGCGGCGGTATGACCGGGGCGAACGGTTTTTAATACCGCTGGGGCGGAGCCAACAATCATGTCGCAAGCCATGAGCATATCGGTCATGCCTTCGCTCAGACGCGAGCTGTAAATGCCTTTTGGATCAGGCCCGATGCGGATATGGCTGGTAACGGCGCCGCCTTTTTGGGCCATTCCGGTTAGGTCGAGGATGGTGCAGCCCTTGTTGTCGAGGTGGGCGGCCATGCCGAGCAGGGCGCCAATGGTCAGTACGCCGGTGCCGCCAATGCCGCCGACCAAAATGTTATAGCCGCGCTCGTCCATGGGCGCTAGCGCAGGCGCCGGTAGCTCGGCGATGAGTTGGTCTAGGCGCTCGGGTTTGCCACTTGAGCGCACGGCTATTTTGGCGCCGGTGACGGTGACAAATGACGGACAAAAGCCATTTACGCAGCTGAAGTCTTTGTTGCAGGTAGACTGGTCGATTTTGCGCTTGCGGCCAAATTCGGTTTCCAGCGGCAGCACACTGATACAGTTCGATTGCACCGAACAGTCGCCACAGCCTTCGCACACGGCGGGGTTGATAAAAGTGCGTTTGTCTGGGTCCACCATTAAGCCGCGTTTGCGACGACGGCGTTTTTCAGTGGCGCAGGTCTGTTCGTAAACAATGCCAGACACGCCTTTCATCTCGCGTAAGCCGCGCTGTAAATTGTCCAGCTCGTCGCGGTGATAGAGGCTGGCGTTGTCGGGGAGCTTGAGGTCTTTGTACTGATCCGGCTCATCAGACACCAAGTAGACTGGCCGAACCCCTTCGGCGAGCAGTTGGTTGACCATGTCGATTGGTGTGATCTGTTGTTCTACCGGTTGGCCGCCGGTCATGGCGACGGCGTCGTTGTATAAGACTTTGTAGGTGATGTTGGACTTGGCGGCAACTGCCGCGCGAATCGCCAAAATACCGGAGTGGGAGTAAGTGCCGTCGCCCATGTTTTGGAATACATGGGGGGTGTCGACAAATTGGCTAACCGAATTCCATGGTGAGCCTTCGTGGCCCATGGGCATAAACTGCATGGTATTGCGATCCATGACCACCGCAACTAAGCCGTGGCAGCCGATGCCGCCGAGGGCCAGTGAACCATCCGGAATCTTGGTGCTGGTGTTGTGGGGGCAGCCAGAGCAGAAGAAGGCGGGGCGGGCAACGTCGCTGCCTACCGTCATGGCTTTGGCTTCGAGTTCGCAATAGGCGGCCGAGCAGCTGTCGATGGCAGGGCTGCGTACATTGAGCTGATCCAGCAAAACTTTAAGGGCTTTGCGAATATGGCCAACGGTGAGTTCGCCCACCTGCGGCAATAGGTTTTCACCATTTAAATCGAGTTTACCGGCCAGCGCTGGGCGCTTGTCTGCGCTTAGGCCGTAAAGGTGACGGGCGATTTGGTCTTCCATCACCGCGCGTTTTTCTTCTACCACAAAGACCGCTTTGCTGCCTTGGGCAAAGGCATTGAGGCCAGTCTTGTCCATTGGCCAAACGAGGCCGGGCTTATAGAGGCGAATGCCCAATTGCTGGCAGGCGTTTTCGTCTAGACCAAGATCGGCAAGCGCTTGGCGAACATCGAGGTAGGCTTTGCCGGCGGTGACAATAGAGAGTGTGCGTTGCTCGCCGTCGATGATGACTTTGTCGATGCCATTGGCGCGGGCGAAGGCGGTGGCGGCGGGTAGGCGGTGATTCACCAAGGAGGCTTCTTCGACTAGTGGCGGCAGGTTCTGGTGCAGGTTTAAGCCTTCCGGCGGAATCACAATATCGCTAGGCGTGATGTATCCGCGGTGCGGGTCCGGCAGCTCGACACAGGCGGTGAGGTCTAAGGTGTCGGTAATGCACTTGAGGCCCACATAGCAGCCGCTATAGCGCGACATCGCCCAACCAAACAGACCGTATTCAATAATTTCGCCGATGGTCGCGGGGTAGAGAATGGGCACCATCGCCGCCATCAGGGTTTGCTCAGACTGGTGGGCGCTGTCGGAGGATTTACCGCCGTGGTCGTCGCCCGCCACAATGAGGAAACCGCCTTTAGCCGCGCTACCTTCAAAATTGCCCAGCTTCATCGACTCGCAGGCGCGGTCTACGCCAATGCCTTTGCCGTACCACAGGCCAAATATGCCCTCAAAGTCGCTGTTGCCAAACCACGCAAGCTGCTGGGTGCCGCGTATGGCGCTAACAGCGAGTTCTTCGTTTAGCCCGGGTTTGAACACAATATTGTGTTCGTCGAGTATGTTTTGAGCGGCCCACAGAGCGGAGTCGTATACGCCGAGTGGCGAGCCGCGATAGCCGGAAATATAACCCGCGGTTTTGAGTCCCTGGGCGCGGTCGCGGCGGGCCTGATCCAGTGGTAAACGCACCAGCGCTTGATTAGACGTGATAAAAACGCGACCTTCGGTCTGGGTGTATTTATCGTCGAGTGTTATTGCAGATTTTGTCATCAAGGTTTCACTGATTTGTTGTGCGGTCGCGTAAAAATACGCTGCGTTCTTTGTCGCAGCCTGCTGTATGTTTTGCTAATGCGAATGCGCGCTTGAGGGCAGCGAGCACTCGCTTTAGGTTGCCTGTTTACTTGGCGACGGGCGGCAGTGCAGACAGCGGAAAGTCACATTCGCTGGCGGTTTGCTGGATTTCAATCAAATTCCCTTCAGGGTCGCGACCGTAAATAGATTTAACATGGCCCATATCGATGGGGCCTGGCTCGGTAAAGGTCATGCCGAGGCCCTTTAGGCGCTCGAATTCATATTCTATTTCGGTGACATCCACGCAGAAATGGGTGTAACCCTTATCGAAGGGGTCGAGGCCCTTGGTGTTGTTTGGCGCGGGGGCGCTGAACTGGAACATTTCCATATAACAAGTGCCAGCGCGGAGCATGGCGCCTTTGGCTGCGGAGTTTTTAACAGCCACGATGCGGTCAACAAACTCATCGTCGGCCCAGCTAAAGGGTTCGCCTACCACTTCAAAGCCGAAGGCTTCTTTGTAAAAACGAATCATGCGGTCCATGTCATGGACGTGTACAGCAACGTGATGTATGCCTCTTATCATTGGGTTATCCTCGGCCGGTGTACTAGTGTTGTTTTGATGAGATCGAACTTGTGTTGGGAAGGAGTTTACTGATTAACACCTTGGCCGATAAGTAGGCTGGCAGGGCTAGGCAAGTCGCTGTGCACCCACGGTCATTTTTACTCTATAGAAGCAGAGGCATAATGGGCGGCAAAGCATCGCCCTGAATGGGGCGGCGACGAGATAAGGATTAATAATGAAAACACTTATACGCCGAGCAAAAATTTGGGACGCCAGTGGCGCAGAGCCCTTTGAGGGCGACCTGCTAGTGGTTGATGAGCGCATTCAAGCTGTATCTCGTACTGTTGGTCAAATTTCCGAAGAAGGCTGTCAAGTCATTGATGCGGCGGGAAAGTTTCTAATGCCGGGGATGACTGAAGGCCACGGCCATTTGTCTTTTGACAATGTCACTACAACTGAGGACTTAATTACACCGCCGCCGGAAGAGCATACCTTGCTTACCGCGCGTGTTGCTAAGCGTCTTTTAGATCAGGGTTTTACCAGTGTGTGGGGCGCCTCCGAGGCCAAATTACGCCTTGGTGTGGCGGTGCGCAATGAAGTCGATGCCGGGAACTTGCCCGGACCACGGATTCGCGCAGGCTCATTGGAAATTACCGTCACCGGCGGCATGGGTGACGAGAGCAAATTACACAACCCCCGCAACGGCCCATCGATTGTGGTGGACGGCCCAGAAGAAATGCGCAAAGCGGTGCGGATGTGCTGCCGCGAAGGTTGCGACAATATCAAGCTAGATGTCTCGGGCGACCCCTTCTACCCAAATACCCCGGCTCATGCGACACCAATGTCTTATGAGGAAGTGCGCATGGCGGTTGAGACAGCGCATAGTTTTGGTCGCAGGGTAAATGCCCATGTGCGTTCAATTGGCGGCATTCAAACCTGCGTGCGGGCTGGCGTGGATGTTTTATTCCACTGCGAATTCACCGATCCAGAAACATTAGACATGCTCGAAGAGGCCAAGGATCGCATTTTCGTCGTGCCAACTGTCAGTCTATTTCATACCTTATTGTTCGAAGCTGAGCAGTATATGCCTGCAGAAGTTGCCAAGGCCATGGGCATTGATGCCTTACTAGAAGCGTCGTCTAAAACCCACACCGAATTGCGCAAGCGCGGTATTCGTCACGCCATTGGCGGTGATTACGGTTTTGCTTGGAGTCATAACGGCACTAACGCGCGGGATATTGGCTTCTTCGTGAAGTACTTTGGTTACAGCACTTCAGAAGCGCTGCGTTGCGCGACCAGTGTTGGTGGCGCAATGATGACCATGGGCAGCGATGAGAAGCTGGGTGAATTGAAAGAAGGTTATTTAGCCGACATGATCTTAGTCGACGGTGACCCGCTGCAAGATCCCGATGTATTGGTAAATGCCGAGAATTTGCATGTAATCATAAAAAATGGCGCTGTGTACAAAAATATCCTAACAGCCTAATTGTGTCGATAAATCAGAAAGTATTGGAGAACACCAATGTCCGTTGAAATGAAATTAGCAAAGGGTGAAGCCCGTTGCCCCAATGCGCCGAGCACCCAGGAAATCATTGCCTCTGACAAGGTCGCGGCGCCGAGCTGGGTGCGATCAGAGTCGTATCAGTTTTTAGGTGATGAAGACATTTCAACCGAACGTTATTACGAAGAAGATTTCGCGCGTAGGGAGTATCAAAACCTGTGGACGCGCACCTGGCAATTTGCCTGTCGAGAAGAGCATGTTCCGGAGGTGGGTGATTACTATGTTTACGATATCGGTCGCAAGTCCTTCATCATAACCCGCGTCGCAGAAAATGAAGTGCGCGCCTATTACAACGCCTGCTTGCATCGCGGCACAAAATTGCGCGCATCAGGTACCGATGGCTGCGCCAGTGAGTTTAAGTGTGTATTCCATGGTTGGACTTGGAATCTCGATGGCAGCTTGCAAAAAGCCCAGTGCGATTGGGATTTTCCCCATGTGAAGGCTGAAGAGTTTTCGCTGCCGCAAGCCAAGGTTCAGGTTTTAGCGGGATTTGTATTTATTAATATGGATCACAATGCGCAGCCACTAGAGTCGTATCTGGGTGACGAATTTATGTCACACCTGAACGCTTGGAAGCTGGAAGATCGCTACGTTCATTGCCATGTTTCCAAAATTATTCCGGCTAACTGGAAGCTTACCATGGAGGCCTTTATGGAGGCTTACCATGTTATTGAAACGCATCCGCAAGTGGCGGTATCTAACGCCGATGCTAACTCCCAATACGACTTTTATGGCGAGCATGTCGATCGCTTTATTTCTCCCCTCGGGGTTATTAGCCCGCATTTGGCGGGTCAGTACACTGAGCAGGAAATTTTCGATCAATTTACCATCGGCGATTCAGGTGGCGTGAATACGTCCCAACAGTTGGGCGAAAATGATACTGCGCGTGCCGCGATGGCTGTCATGTTCCGCAATATGTTTGAGGAGGCTTCAGGCAGTGACTTGAGTCACGTTTCAGATTCTGAATTGCTGGATTGTTTTTCCTACACCGTATTCCCTAATATGTTTGTATTTGCGGGGATCTCGCTGCCGATGGTGTACCGATTCCGCCCCGTCGCTGACGATCATCGCAAAACCTTGTTCGAAGTCTTTTTCCTGCGTCCGCTGCCGAAATCCGGCGAGCGGCCATATCCTGCGGAGCAGCAGCATATGGCGGACGATCAGTCCTTTGTTGATGCGGAAGATATGGACGATGGCTTCGGTGTGATCTTAGACCAAGACACCGAAAACCTAACGCTGCAACAACAGGGCGTCGAGGCGAGTGCGAAAAAAGGCCTAACGCTTGGAAATTATCAAGAAATTCGCATTCGTCACTTTGAGCGCGCCGTTGAAAAGTACGTCGCCGAATAAGTCTTAGGCTTTCGCTCGGGCGACGCTGAAGACCTCAGGTGCCCACCGGAAGTATGTGTATTTCCGGTGGGTTTTTTTATGCCCGCATTTTGGCGGGGCGATTTATGGTACGTTTGTTTTCGAGGCCCAGCGCACGATAATAAACTCAACAAAAAGGTATTGACCATTGTCTGAATTTACACGCTTTTGTCCCGTTGCTGATGTTCCGCCAGAAGGTAAAAAGGCAGCGAAAATTAATGATACCTGGGTGCTGGTCTGCAATAGCAAGGGCCGCCTGTATGCGGTGTCGAATATATGCTCTCATGCGACTAGGCCGCTGCTTATGGGGCGGATGCGCAATTGCGCAATCACCTGCCCAGTACATGGCGCCAAGTTTAATCTGGAAACCGGCGAGGCCTTAAATCTGCCCGCCACCAAGCCGATACCCACGTATGAAATACGGGTGGTGGATGACTGGATCGAGGTCAAGGTATGAGCCTGCTGAGCAAGTTGTTCGGCGGTAAATCTTTAAAACCCAATCGTATTCCCCTGCAATGGGATGATGTCACTGCCGAATGGATGACGGCCGCCATTGCTAGCAAACACCCTGATGCCAAGGTCGGCGAAGTAAAAATTGTCACTCGCGACGACGGCACCAATCGTCGCGCTCGGTTTGCGCTGAGCTACGCCGAGGGTGATGGTCCTAAGTCGGTATTCCTGAAGGCCCACGCTGCTAGTCATCGCATTGTGCATTTGCGAAACGGCAATCTCTTTAACGAGGCGCGTTTGTTTGCCTCTGGAGTGTCGCTCCCTGTTGATCATCCCGTGGTGTACAAGTCTGTTATCGATTACCTGCGGCTCGATTTTCTCCTGGTAATGGAAGACCTGATGGAGCGCGATGCTGATCCCCGGGATGCGCTTCGGCCCTTGACGGTCGAGCAAGTAGCGGATGGCTTGCGGGGACTGGCGAAGCTACACAGCCAGTTTTGGAATTTTTCCAATAAGACTCATCCGACCTTGAAATGGGTGAAAACCTGGAAACCCAGCGCCGGTTGGCAGACTGGGCTTAAAAAATGGGTGCCCCGGGGTTTGGAGCGCGCAAAAGGGCAGATTTCTGTGCCAGTACTGGCGCTCAGCGGTGATGAGGTCGTGCAAATATGGGCCCGCTACGTTGGTACTTTGGCCAAGGGAGCGTCAACTTTGTTGCATGGTGATGCCCATATCGGCAATACTTACGTAATGAACAACAGTGTTGTGGGTTTTTTGGACTGGCAAGTGGCTCGTCGCGGCAATTGGTCGCAGGATGTAGGTTACTTTTTAGTCAGTGCGCTTACTGAAGAAGACCGTCGTGAACATGAGAAATGGCTGATAGAAGAATATTGGCGAGCACTTACTGTTCCCGAGGCTCAGCGACCAACGGCTGAGCAGGTGTGGTTGTGGTATAGGGCGACTCCGGCCTATGGTCTGGCAATTTGGTTGTCGACCTTGGGCACTGACGGTTACCAATCCCAAGAAATTTCGCTGACATTGGCTCAGCGCTTTGCGTCAGCATTTGTTGAGTTAGACACCTTATCGGCACTCGACGAACTCGGTGCTTGATTGGCGCGATTAATAGCAACAAAGGTTATTTGAATAATGTCGACTACAAATCTCGAGGTTTTGCGGGCTGAGGTCAGGGCATGGCTGGCAGCGAATGTCTCTAAAGATTGGCGCACGGCGATGACTGGCAGCAGCCAGGAATCCTTTGTCGCCCTGCAGCGGGATTGGTTTGCCAAAATGGTCGCGGCGGGCTACGCCACACCCCACTGGCCAGAGGGTTGGCCCGGTGGTGGGCGCTCTTTGGCGGAGCAAAAAATCATCTTTGAAGAGGTGGCCCGCGCTGACGCGCCGCGTTTAATTCTTTATTTTGTTGCGCTGTATCATGCGGCCTGTACTTTGTTTGAATGCGGTACGGATGCCCAGCGCGAAAAATATTTGCCCGGTTTACTCAAGGGCGAAATCTGGTGTCAGGGCTTTTCTGAGCCGAATGCCGGCTCTGATCTTGCCTCGCTAAAAACCCGCGCTGAGCGCAAGGGTGACCACTATGTCATCAATGGCCAAAAAACCTGGTCAACCATGGCCCAGTATGCAGATCGCTGTTTATTGCTCGCCCGCACCGATAAATCCGGGCCGCCACAGGCTGGGTTAACTTATCTATTATTGGATATGAAGGCCGAGGGTGTTTCAGTTCGGCCGATATCGCAGATCACTGGTGACGATGAGTTTGCCGAGATTTTCTTCGATGACGTAAAAGTCCCAGTGGAAGATTTGGTTGGCGAAGAAGGCGGTGGCTGGGCGGTGGCGCAGGCAACCTTGGCGTCGGAGCGCGGCCTAACCTTGGTCGAGCTGACTCAGCGCATGCGTTATTCCCTGCCGATGATTGCGCAAACCATAAAAGATAGCGGTCGCAGCGGCGACGCGGCACTGCGTCGGGATTTGGGGCAAGTCGTTGCTAAAGTCGATGCCGCTTGCGCGCTCGCTGACCAATATCTTGAAAAGCGTATTTCGGGCACTGAGCAAGTCGGCGATGCTTCAATTGTTAAACTGTACTTTGCCCGCACCCTGCGGGAATTTACGTCCTTAGGACTGCGTGCTAGCGGTCTACAGGGTCAGTACCACGCTGGCTTTATGCGCGGTGCTACCCAAGAAACGGGCAACTGGACTGTCGATTTTATGAACTCCTACAACTGGTCGATTGCCGGTGGTAGCGACGAGATACAGCGCAATATTATTTCTGAGCGCCTTTTGGGTATGCCGCGAGAGCCGAAGACCTGGAAGCTGGCGGAGGACAAGTCGTGAGTGTTGAATTTTCTGAATTAAAAGAATCGGCCCGCCAAGTTGTCGCCGGCGCTGAGCTGCCACTAGATGAAAAAGCCACTTGGGCACAAATTGTCGAGTTGGGTTGGCTGCTCGTTGGTATTCCTGAAGACATGGGTGGCCTTGGCATGGGCGTACAAGGTACCTGCGTTATTCATACCGAACTAGGTCGCGGCCTATCAGCGGCACCCTATTTGCCAGTAATGTTGGCTATTGGCGCCTTGTGTGAGGCCGAGTTTGGCGACCGAGATACTTGGCTAGAGCGCATTCTTGGTGGGGAGTTAGTGACTGCCTCGCTGGCAGCCTCCCATGTGGAATTGCAGACTAATGCATCAGGCGATGAAGTACTTAACGGTCTGCTTAGTGCGGTGCAATCCGCCGACGATGCAAGCCATGTTTTGGTATGGACCGCCAAGAGTGATGCGCTGGCGCTGGTCGCCTTGGATCAGGCCGGTGTGGAGTTGGTGTCACGGCCGACTTGGGATGTGACACGGCGTTTGTTCGATATTCATCTCAGTGGTGTGGCGCTCGCCAATCAGACTATTCTTGCTAAAGGCAGTGCTGCGCAAAATATTGTTAATAGTTTGCTCAGTCAGCGCGATTTCGCGCTCGGCGCAGACGCGGTTGGTGGTGCGGCTGCGCTGTTGGCAACGACGGTTGAGCACCTGCAAACCCGTCGCCAATTCGGTCGGCCGCTGGCGCTGTTTCAGGCGCTGAAACACCGTTGCGCAGACATTAAGGCTATTAGTGCTGGTGCTGAGGCGATGTTATTTGATGCCTTGGCGCGTATTGCGGACGATAGTGCAAGTGCGGAAGCCGAGCATCGCGGTAAAGCCGCAAAGTATTTGGCGACCTCGACATTTGCGCGCGTCGGCGAGGAAGCGCTGCAATTGCACGGCGGTATTGGTATGGCTGAAGAGCATCCCTGTCATCTGTATTTGAAGCGTGCTTTGCTAAGCGATAATTTAGGTCGCGATGCCGCCAGTTATGACTATGATATAGCGGCAAGTTTACTTGACTAAGACGGCGTCGTTATCGGCTGGTGCGCTGTAAGGCGCTAATCTGCTGGCTTTAAGAGAATTACTGCTAAAAAACATGCGCGGAATGTATATGTCGTCGCATATGGTGTGGAGATGCTAAAAGGGGTGCCCGTTAGCATACCAACCATATAAAGAAGTGCGCGATGTTGCGGTGTTATTAGGCGGTATAAATAAAAAACTGACTGGCTACGCTAGTTGTTTCAACACGCATTAACCAACATCGAGAGAGGGTATTATGTTTTCAGGAATTTTGATTAACAAAGGCGACGACGGCCAGAGCGTTGAAGTAGCGCAAATTGATGAGTCGCAGCTGCCCGAGGGTAACGTCACTATTGACGTTGAATACTCGACCATGAACTTTAAAGACGGTTTGGCGATCACTGGTAGCTCACCGGTTGTGCGTAAATTTCCGATGGTGCCCGGTATTGATCTCGCTGGCGTGGTTTCAGAAAGCAGCCATGCAGATTATAAAGCTGGCGACAAAGTCGTCTTGAATGGCTGGGGTGTTGGTGAAGCACACTGGGGCGGCTTGGCGCAAAAAGCTCGCTTGAATGGCGATTGGTTGGTGGCATTGCCATCGGCATTTACGACTCGTCAGGCCATGGCTATTGGTACTGCCGGTTATACCGCAAGCCTGTGTGTAGAGGCCTTGATCAAGCACGGCGTTAAGCCAGAGCAGGGCGAAGTGTTGGTTACGGCTGCAACTGGCGGCGTGGGTAGCGTGGCGATTGCCTTGCTTGCAAAAGCGGGTTTTAACGTTGTTGCGGCAACCGGTAAAGAGAGCGAAGCCGATTACCTGAAAAAATTGGGCGCTACTTCCGTAATTCCGCGCAGCGACTTAAGTGAGCGCGGCAAGCCATTGCAAAAAGAACGTTGGGCGGGTGTGGTAGATGCCGCTGGTAGCCAAACGCTGGTTAATGCCTGCGCGCAAACGCGCTACGGTGGTGCTGTTGCCGCTTGTGGTCTCGCCCAGGGTGCAGATCTCCCCGGTACAGTAATGCCCTTTATTTTACGTGGTGTTTCGCTGTTGGGTATCGACAGTGTTATGGCGCCTAAAGCGACCCGTATGGTGGCTTGGGAGCGCTTGGCTCGGGATTTAGATGTAGAAGTATTGGAGTTGATCGTTAAAGATATCAGTTTGTCAGATGCTGTTGGTGTTGCAACACAAATGATGGAAGGTACTTTACGCGGTCGCGTAGTAGTAGACGTTAATAAATAACGTCGCATAACGAATAGTGAGGAATTGAGTAATGTCTGCAGACCAAGATAATAAGACTGTCGAGCTCGACCTGAGTGATTTAGATCGTCTGGTTGGCAAGGAGGTCGTGTTTGCAGAGTTGTGGGACCCCTGTAACGCAACTGATATCCGTCGCTGGGCAATGGCGATGGATAACCCAAACCCCATTCACTGGGATGAGGAATTTGCCAATTCTTCACAATTCGGTGGCATTGTTGCGCCACAGTCCTTCGCCGTCGCGATGGACTATGGCCACGGTTGCCACCCTGCGGGCGTGGGTAATATTCCCGGCTCGCACCTAATTTTTGGCGGCGAAGAATGGTGGTTCTTCGGCGCCCGTGTTCGTCCTGGCGATAAGCTGTTTCAAAAGCGCCGCTTTGATGGCTACGATGTGAAGGAAACCAGTTTTGCTGGTCCTACCGTTTTTCAGCGTGGCGATACCGAACATCGCAATCAGGATGATGTGCTGGTTGCGAGAGAGCGCGCGACCTCGATTCGCTATCTGCGTGAAGAGGCAAATAAACGTGCCGTGCATGGCGCTGAACGAGCTGCACCTCATCGTTGGACAAAAGACGAAATCAAAGAAATTCACAAGGTTCGTCACGAGTGGTTAATGTCTAACCGCGAAGGACACTCCCCGGCTTACGGCGATGTGAACGTTGGCGACAAATTGCCACGTCGGGTCGTTGGCCCGCATTCGGTGGTGACCTTTGTTACCGAATACCGCGCCTTCCGTCAAAATGTTTGGGGCACCTGGCGCTGGAATGTACCCGAAGGTAAGTACGACCCCGCGACGGAAAACGCCGGCTTTGCCGACGATATGTCTTACGATTATGACGCCCGTAAAATTGACCCGCGCATGGGTGATGGTCTTTATTTTGGCCCCTCAAGTGGCCATGTCGATTTAGAAAAAGCCACCAATATTGGTATGGGCGGTATGTATGGCTATGGCGCTTCTATGAACGCCTGGCATCTTGACTATATTGCGTATTGGGCTGGCCACAATGGTTTTATCTGGCACTCCAATACTCAGTTCCGCAATCCGGCTTTTGAGGGTGATGTGACCTATATGGATGGAACCATCCTCGAGAAAATCGACAAGTCTCCCTTCGGCTGCCCGGTCGTTAAGGTGCAAGTTGTGATGACAACCCAGACCGGCGAGATCATTCTCAAAGGAACGGCAGAAGTTGAGCTTCCTTACTAATCTCTTATTGGTATAGGGGTTTGTAAACACTGATCTGCACTGGGTCTATTTCATGGGCGATATAAAAGCACAAACCGCGGCGATGTCACTCTACGCCGCGCCTCCATTAGCAGAAGAACCTGGTATTGGCGCATTGTCGATTCCGGGTTATTTACGCGAAGTTTCCGAGCGCTATCGCGACAGCGAAGCGGTTGTCATGCACGGCGTTGACGGTGTGCAACGCTGGACCTACCAAGATTTGTGGGCGCGCTCAGTTGAGGTCGCCAAGGCCTTGATCGCCAGTGGTGTCAGCAAGGGTAGCCGAGTTGGTATTTTGATGACCAATCGTCCTGAATACCTCAGTGCCTTGTTTGGCACGGCGATGGCGGGTGGCGAGTTTGTTGTCTTAAGTACTTTTTCTACGCCCTCTGAAATGGAGCATATGCTGTCAGTGTCTGGCATATCGGTGCTGCTGCTCGAAGATCAGGTGCTGAAAAAAGATTTTGTCGACGTCATTAATGGTTTAGAACCCAAAGTTTTAAGTGCTGCAGCGGGCGAAATTTATTCCGAAAAATTTCCGTTTTTGAAATCGCTGGTGTGGCTGCGCGGCGTGACGGCCGAAGGTGCAACTGAACGTGATCCGGCGAGTATCCCTGCATATGAAAGCTGGCAAAGCTTTTTAGCCAAGGCGCAGGGCATTAGTGATGGCGTTGTTGAGGCGCGTGCGCAAACAGTGCACCCGGCTGACGCTGGCGGTGTGTTTTTCTCCTCTGGGACGACCAGTTTGCCCAAGGCAATTCGCCAGTCTCAGCGCGCGTTCACGCTACAGTTTTGGCGCTGGCCGCGGCTGTGGAATTTGCAGGAACCGGCGCGCTGCTGGACCGGCAATGGTTTTTTCTGGGCAGGGCCTATGACCATCGTTGTCGGCAATGCGCTGTCCACCGGCGGCGCGCTAATTATGCAGCCGCTATTTGACGCCGATTCAGCCCTGAAAATGATTAGCGCCGAAAAAGTCACCTTAATGAATGGTCGTCCTCATCAGTGGGCGCGGATGAAAGCCTCGCCGAATTGGGATGCCGCTGATTTTAGCAGTCTGCGCTATATCACCAAGGGTGAAATTATTTTGACTCACCCAACGGCGAACACCGACTGGGAGCTGCCCAATGCCTTCGGCACCACCGAGACCATGAGTATTCTTAGCTCCTTTGTGTCTGGTGATCCCGCCAACGCCGATACTGCGAATTTTGGCCCGATCTTGCCCGGTAATATTATTAAAGTTATCGACCCCCTTAGCGGCGAGATCGTGCCCATGGGCGAGCGCGGTGAAGTGTGCATCAAAGGTCCAACTTTGATGATGGGCTATATCGGTAAAGCCCCTGACGAGATATTCGATGCCGAGGGGTTTCATCGCACGGGCGACGGCGGTTATATCGATGACAAAGGTCACTTATTTTGGGAGGGGCGCTTAAACGACATTATTAAAACCGGTGGCGCCAATGTCTCACCCCAAGAAGTGGATACCGCAATTGCCGCCTACCCAGGTATTAAGCGCACCCAAACTATTGGTGTTGCCCATGAAACCCTGAGCGAAATGGTGGTGTCGTGTATCGTCGCCGTCGATGGCGTGAGTATCGAACCCCAAGAGTTGGTCGCCTTTTTGAAAGCGCGCTTAGCCAGCTTCAAAGTACCACGAGAGGTGCTGGTGTTTAGTGAAGCAGAGTACCCCTTGACCGGTAATGAGAAAGTGAAGGCGGGAGATTTGAAGGCCCTTGCCAATAAACGTTTAGGTATTAGCGAACCCGCTAGCGCTTGAGTATGTATTCAGCCCTCAGTGATGGGGGCTTTAGTTTCCCCACAGATTTATTTTCCTTATAGCCCCCGCCCTAGTTTGCTAATCCATTGCCTCCCGCTGTGTATTCATTGGCGGCGCGCAGGCAATAAAAAGTGATATGGACAACGTTGTTGAGTAATATGTAGGCTGCAAATTTCGATATGGCCAGTATCACATAGAGGGCGCCCGCTGATGACAGATACAGAAAATAACTTCATGGATAAACCGGTTTTAGTTGCCGGCGCCAGTGGCTTTGTTGGTAGTCACACTGCACGCTTACTTGTCGCCAAGGGCCGCAAGGTGCGGGTGTTACTGCGCAAAACTAGCAGCACCGCCGCTATCGATGATCTCGATGTCGAAATTTTCTACGGCGATGTACTTGACCCTGCCTCTTTGAATAATGCCATGGCCGGCTGTGGCAGCGTGTTTTATAGCGTCGTTGATCCCCGCTTTTGGTTGAGTGATCCCACGCCAATTTACCGCAATAATGTTGATGGCTTAGTTAATGCCATGGACGCGGCGCTGGCCAATGGCATTGAACGTTTTATTTTCACCAGTACCATGGGTACCCTTGGCCTTAACCCCAACGGCTTAGTGACTGAAGAGACTGAATTCAATTGGGGTAAGAACGCCTCGCCTTATATTTTGGCTCGCCATAAAGCCGAGCAAGAGTTTTTGCGCTACTGCCGGGAAAAAGGTTTGCCGGGGGTGGCGCTGTGTATTGCCAATACCTATGGCCCCCAAGATTACCAGCCTACCCCCCACGGCAATATGTTGTGGGAAGTGGCTTGCGGCAAACTGCCGGTTGCAGTGAAGGCGAGTGCGCCCACCGTGGATATTCGCGATGCGGCAGAAGCAAAATTACTGGCTGAGCAATACGGCCGTTTTGGTGAACGCTATATCATTGCCAATGAATATATTAGTCAGGAGCGGTTTTGCGCACTGGCGGCGGCCGAGGGTGGCAGCAAGCCACCGCGTTTTATTTCGATGCGCTTTGCTTACTGCGTTGCTTGGCTGGCAGAGAGTATTTTCAAATTGCTGCGTAAAAAGGACTATATGTTGAGTACCACTGCAGTGTATTTGTCTGACGCTTTCAAGGAGCTGGACAGCAGTAAGGCCCGTCGCGAACTTCACTGGCGGCCTCGGCCAATGGCAGAAACCATTAAGGATGCCGTGGCGTGGTATAGCCAGCACAATGCTGAAAAGTCCACCGACAAATAAATTGGCAGAATTATAATACGACCACTTACTTGCCGTTAGAAGGTTAGGGCTAGGGTAAGTGAGTGACGTCCCTCACTCATTGTTGACTCAACACTGTTGTCTATTTAGTATCGACCTAGCGAAATAATAAAATTTCCACGGTATGTACGCTGTTTTACCGTGCCCGACAGAGTGAGTTGTACCCTATGAAAGTCCAACCAGCGGCATTTTTGCGCACCACACTGCCCTTAGATTTTAGTCAATTAGAGGCCCTTGATAGTGGTCGTTACCATTCGGTGTGGCTGCCCGATCACATGGTAAGCTTCTGGCCGGATTCGATTTGGACGCCGGAATTTACTGACCTTGCCACCGTGTCGCCGTCGCCGCACCGCCATCTCGACGGTTTGGCGGTAGCAGCCGCTGCGGCCGCGTTGACCAAAAATGTGCCCTTGGCAACTAGCGTTGTCGACACAGTGCGGCGTCACCCTTCGTCGTTAGCGCAAACAGCCTTGACCATCGACCATCTTTCTAAAGGTCGGTTTATTCTCGGTCTTGGCAGTGGTGAAACCGAGAATACCGTGCCCTACGGTTTTGATTTTGCTAAACCGGTTAGCCGCTTTGAAGAGTCCCTAAAAGTTATACGCCTACTGTGGGAGAGTGAAGGTCCGGTGGATTTTGAGGGCGAGTTTTTTAAGCTCCATCATGCCCGCATGGATACCGAACCTTATGAGGGTAAATTCCCGAAAATATGGATCGGCGCCGGTGGCCCGCGAATGCTCAAGATTACAGGCCGCTACGCCGACGGTTGGTGGCCTGCCGGGGCGTGGTCGCCTGAAGAATACGCTGACAAATTAAAAATCATTCGTGACTCAGCAGAACAGGCAGGGCGAGACCCTATGGCGATTGTGCCCGCGTTTATCATGACCTGCCTGATTGGTGACGACGACGAGCTAGCCGAGATTCTTCAAGCGCCACTGGTGAAGGCGTGGATATTACAAATTTCTGCACCCGCGCTGAAAGCTCACGGCTACGATCATCCTATGGGCGAGAACTGGGGCGGCTATCAAGATATTGATCCGGGCGTGCTCACCCGCGAGCGCATTCTCGACATGCTGGACAAAGTTGATCCTGAATCTATTCTGGCTGTTATTCCCCACGGCACGCCCAAGCAAGTCGCCAAGCAAGTGAAGGGTTTTGTTGATGCCGGCCTGCGAGTGCCTAAAATTCTTGATTACGGCGGTATGGCGGGACTTAAGTATGGCGCGCTTTCTGCAGCCAAAGTGCGGGAAACCGAGGACGAATTGCTGCGGTTGTGTGGGGAGTAGCGAGTGATGACAATGGATATTTTGGATGCACCGCAACTACTCCGAAAAGCCGAAATTGCCACCAAGTTAAGTGATTATGGTGACGACAGTTTTGCCGAACGCTTTGCCATTGGCGTTGAACAGTTACGCAAATTGAATATGGACGCGGCGGGCCAGGCTGCGGCTGCGGAGGTCTGTCACGGTTTACTTACTTCCCGCCTGCAATTCTTTAATGACCATAAGACTTATCCGGGCCTGGCCGAGGAGGTCATTGAGCGGCCATTGTTCGCCACCGGTGAACCCCGTTCGGGCACGACCTTACTACATGCGCTATTGTCGGTTGACCCAGACTCCCGCTCGCTGCGGTTTTGGGAGGTGATGTATCCCTCGCCACCACCGGGCTTGGCAAAAGCGGATGATCCCCGTCGCGCGCTAGCGGATGCCGATTGGCAGGAGATTAATACCAAGGCGCCGGAGTGGCTTAAAATTCACCCCTACAACGATATGTTAGGTGATGGTCTGCCGGAGTGTGAGCGTACTTGGGCGATGGACTTCAGGGTAATGACACCTACGGCATGGTGGCGGGCGCCGATTGGCATGTTTGTTGGCGGCATGCCGACCAACCCCGATGACCAATATAAAATTCACAAAATGATGTTGCAGCACTGCCAGTTTGGGCAGCCAAAAAAACGTTGGGCGCTAAAGGGTTTTCACGGTCCGCGCTTAAAATCTTTTTTCGATGCCTATCCAGATGCCCGTTTAATTTGGACTCACCGCGACCCTGTGCAAGTTACTGCGTCGCGTATCGGTATGGCCGCAGTATTGACTAAAGCCTTTGCCGGTGAGGTGGATGTTAAGCAGCAAGCCGCGATCCATTTGGCGGCGACCCGTGCCGGTATACAAGACACCATGAGCAATCCCATGGTCGATGACCCGCGAATTTTCCATGTGCGTTATACCGATTTTGTTGCTGATCCCGTCGGCACCATCGCCAAGTTTTATACTTTCGCAGGGCTTACCATGAGCGCTGGGGCCGAGAGCGCTATGCGCGATTACTTGGTTAATAATAAGGGTGGTCGCTATGGGAAATTTGAATATTCCAGTGACGATATCGGCGTTGATATTAACGCTCTAAATGAAGAGTTTGCCCCTTATCGGAAGCGTTTCGGGCTTGATGTAGAGACCCGCTGAGTCATCTAGGATACCTGCCTATGCACGAGCGAATTGCTGTCACTGGCATTTGTTTTTTAAGTAATAGTCTAAAAGAGCAGGCGGGGTATTGGCGTCATTTGGATGCCAAGCGCGTCAGTCTTGTTGGCCCAGTGCTAGACGCTGAAGGCGTGGCTGCCGCGCAAGCCGCTCTAGCGACTGGAAATTACCAGTTAGAAACCATCATGCATCCGTTTTTACCGGGGCAGGCACTCAGTGCCAATTCGGCAGACTGGGTGCAGCCGCGGCAGCGTTTGTCAGCACAGATCAAGGTGGCAGCGACGCTGGGCGCAAAGTCTATTTATATGCTGACTGGCGGTCACGGTAATATGCTGTGGGAGCAGGCGGCTGAGGTATTTATCAAGGCAGTGGCACCCTGTGTTGGGCAAGCGCGGGATGCTGGTATTGCACTGATGATTGAAAATGCGCCCCCACAATATGCCGATATTCATATCGCTCACACTCTGCGGGATACCATTAGCTTGGCCGAAATGGCGGACATTGGGGTGTGTATCGACCTGTTTAGTTGCTGGACCGAGCCTGATTTAAAAGCACTTATTGAACGCGCTGTACCTCGCTGCGATCTAGTGCAAGTCTCAGATTATGTTTTAGGTGACCGGGCGCTACCTGCGCGCGCAGTGATTGGTGATGGTGCTATGCCCATCCCGCTGATGCTGAACTACTTATTGGCAGCGGGTTATCAGGGCGCTTTTGATATGGAGTTATTGGGCCCGCGTATCGACGAGGAGGGCGCGCTGGCGGCAACCGCGCGCGCTGGTGCTGTACTGGGCAATATGCTGCAAGGGCTCGGCGCGTGAATTGATAGCCGGTTGAATAATAAGAGGGACTAACAATGGCATTAGGTGATCACCCGGGAGACGAAGCCCTGCACACTGCTTGGCAACAATTTTGCCGACAATTAGAGGCGGCCGGAGAACGGGTATTTAAGGACTATAATCCGGCAACGCCAGATCACCGCGCCGATGCCTTTCGCTTTCTTACCCAGAACCTCGGGCAGGCCTTCGATTTAGCGCTGGAAACAAAGGATACACGCTACCCAGCACTCCACCCGTTCTGTACGCCGACTCGCAAACTGGGTAGCGACGCCGCTGATTTTCTGTACTTGCAGGCTTGGATCGACGGCGACTCGGTATACCGTATTGCCGGCAATCGCGGCACGGCCAGATTTTTAAACTTTACCGTACAAGGGCAGCGACCGGAGTTTCAGCCGGGTACGCAGATACCCAGCTTGCATGATCCTTTTGGCGATATTCCGGAGGCTAATTTATTTGCGCACCAACTGGAATGCGATGCCGATGGGAATTTTGAATTGTTTATTGGTGGCCCGAAACGGGGGCCTAATTGGCTGCCCTCTACCCCAAACACCCGCAAACTATTTTTGCGCCAAGGTTTTGACCGCTGGGATGAGTTGCCAGCAGACATGAGCATTGAACGTGTGGATATGGATTCGCCACGGCCGTTGCCGAGCGCGGATGACATGATTGCAGCAATGGCCTGGGCCGGAAAATTTGTATTGGCAGTCATGGATGACTGGCCGGACCACCCCTATCAATACAGTCCCTTTGTTGACCCGATTAATGTTAACGCTTTTCCACCGGACCCGGCCGGTGGTGTTGGTCAAGATGATCAAAAGCGGGGGCGCGCTGTTGCCAGCCTGTGTTGGCAGCTAGCCGACGATGAGGCTCTTATTATCGAGTTTGATGCCCACGACGGCTTTTGGATGGTGTCGAATATGGGGGTGTTTTTCAATAGCCTCGACTATCAATATCGTCCGGTCAGCTATACCCCAGCGCGGACCAAAATCGACAGCGACGGTAAGGTGAGGTTGATATTGAGCCACCAAGATCTTGGCTATCATAATTGGTTGGATACCCAAGGTTTCGAGCGCGGTAATGTTTGCTACCGCAATTTACTTAGCACCAATTCAACTGAATTTAATACGCGGCTAGTTAAGGTGAGTGAGCTGGCGAGTGCGCTTCCGGCGGATAGTGTTAAGGTCTCTGCACAGCAGCGAGCGATGTTGTTAAAACAGCGCTTTAACAGCATTCGGCGGCGTTACCGAATATAAATTATCTCGTTTTAATGTAGTGGATTTACTAGGGGGTTAAGAATAGTGCTCGAGAATAACAAGAAAATAGTCCGCGAGTTTTTTGAGGTTTTGCCTAGTGGTAATGTGCCTACGAGCCTTTTCACCGAGGATATGCGTTTTTGGTCGATATCTGGTGGTACTGCGGACATGGCGCGATTTCTAGGCGGCGCAAAATTACTGGCCGCCATTTTTGATGGCGGTTTAAACTACCAAATTACGTCGCTTACTGCCGAGGAGGACCGCGTCGTTGCCGAAATAAAATCAAGCGGCACCCTGATTACTGGCGAAGCATTTAATAATAGCCACGTATTCTCATTTCGAATTAAGAATGGCCGTATTGCCGCCGCATCGGAATTTATGGATATGGTTGCCGTACGAGAAAAATTACTGCCATTGATGCAGCAGGCCGCCGCGGCGGCAAGTAAGTCATAGTCTGTGGTATAGGTTTAGGCTGCCACTAACCCAGTAACTCGGCGCGTATTTTGTGTTTAAGTACTTTGCCGGCATCGTTCTTGGGCAGTGTTTGCCATAGCGCTATCTGTTCTGGAAATTTAAAGCGCGCCACACCTAAGTTGTTTAGAAAGTCTTTGAGGCTGGCTACATCTGGGCGGGCGCCGCCTTTGGGGACAATCACCGCACAGGCGCGCTCACCGGTTTTAGGGTCGGGTAAGCCGACAATGGCTATCTCGGCAATGTCGGGATGATTCACCAGTAAATCTTCAACTTCTTTCGGGGCAATATTTTCGCCGTTGCGGATAATAATATCTTTAATGCGCCCGGCAATGACAAGGTATTCGTCATCAACCCAGCGCCCGATATCGCCGCTGCAATAGTAGCCTTGGTCGTCAAAGACACTGGCCTCGGCGTCGGAGTGCAAGTAACCCACGAGCATTTGTGGCCCGCGCGCGGCTACCTCACCGCTATCCGTCAGCTTTAGATGGGCGATGCCAGCTTTGCCGTCGGTGTCGGCGGCGTGGTCAACGTCATTTTTATCGTTTACGCCAACGGTCATTACGGGTACTTCGGTTGAGCCGTATACACGGGTTACGACGGCTTTTTCGAAATACGCAGCGGCTTCGCGAATGAGTGACGGTGGTACTGAGGCGCCGCCACACACAAATAGCTTTAAGTCCGGGAGGCGGGTATTGGCGCGCTGCGCGGCGGCTAAGGTCTGTACTAAAAAGGGAGTGGCTCCGGCGAAATGGGTGCAACGCTCCTTGGTCAGATACGCGACGCCTTCATCGGCGTTCCATTGTTCCATTAATACCGACGTGACCTCTAAGAGTAGTGGACACTCAAAGGCGTAAATGGAGCCGCCGATATGACTGATTGGTGAGGCGACTAAAAACTTGTCGCCCTTGTCAATCAGCCAGTGCTCGCCGAGCTGCTTAATTAGGGCGTGAATAGAGTTGTGGCTGTGCATCACGCCTTTGGGGCTGCCCGTGGTGCCAGAGGTATACATAATCATGCGCACGGCATCAGGATCGAGCTTGGGCAGCACTTGTGTCGACTGATTGTTAAACAGCGAATCATAGGCGGTATGCTCCCCGCTATTACCCCGTACTACCACGACCTGAGGCGGCGTTTTTAGTTGGGTAACCACGTCGCTGAGCATGTTTGCGCAATGGTGGCCGCGGAAAGTTTCGGGAATAAAAATCATTTTGCTGTCGATATCATCGAGCATAAAGCGTAGATCGTGTTCCCGCAGAGACGGCAGAACGGGGTGGGCGACCATACCGGCGAGGGTGGAGGCCAGATAAATAACGGCGGCCTCATGCCAGTTGGGCAGCATAAAGGAAATGACGCTCCCAACTGGGAAGCGGGCGGCCATGCTTTGTGCCAGGGCAGTGGCCTTGTGGTGCAGGTCGCGGGCGCTAAGGCGGATATCACCATCGACAAGGAGGATACGGTCCGGTGTTTGCTTGGCGGCGTTGGCAAGGGCGTCGGCCAGGGTTTCTTCAACCCAGTAGCCGTCTTGATAGGCTTGATCGGCGCGCTCTGTATTCCAGCGGATTGAGCGTCCGTCTATTATCCGGCGTCCGTTATGTGTTCCCGTAACCATAGTCAATTTATTCCTGTTCACATATTGGCTTAAGTCGCAATTGTGTAGCTGCAGCCCAACTAATCAACACAGATGATTATAATACACTTCACTTCGCTTTGCTCCCACGCTAAAGTGGTCAGCATAAAATGTATAAAGCATAGGAAGTATAAAGATGAAAGTTGCGATCATTACAGGCGCTGGCGGCGGTATTGGCTTGGCTACAACCAAACAACTCTATGATATGGGTATGGCGGTGGTTGGCGTAGGCCGAGATCTTGAAAAATTAGCGGCACTGGAAGCGGAGATCGGCGATTCGAAACGCGTGGCTACGATATCTGTTGATATCGCCGCCGATGATGCGCCTGAAAAAATTATTAAGCTGGCCTTGGATCGCTTCGGCCGTATCGATTTTTTAATAAATAATGCCGGTATTGGTAGTCCTAAGCCTCTACATGAGACCGATGACGCCACCTTGGATCATTTCCTTGGCATTATGCTGCGCGCGCCCTTTCGTTTGGCGCGGGACGTCATTCCACACATGAAGCCCGGTTCGGCTATTATCAATGTCACGTCAACCTATGCAGTTGTGGGAGGCCGACGCGGTGGCGCCTATTCGGCGGCCAAGGGTGGCTTAACCGCACTGACTCTGCATATTGCCTGTGACTACGGCCCGTTGGGCATTCGTGCAAACTGCGTGGCGCCGGGGGTAACCCTCACCGATATGGTTAAGGAGCGTTTAAACGACAAGATGTTTAAACGTATGAACGTTGAGATGACGCCTTATCCGCGTTTGGGTGAAGCAGGTGATATCGCTAGCACCATTGCCTTTTTATGCTCACCCGGTGGCGAGTATATTAACGGCCAAACCATTGTTGTGGATGGCGGTTGGTCGTCAACCAAATACCTTTCTCCTGAGGCCTTGAGTGCTGAGTGGGTTGGTGATTCAGATAAATAATACCGCGAGGCAACGCAGCATTTTTACTGCGGTACCGGGGTTTATAAAAATAGTGAGGTCGGTTTATGCAAAACCTTTTGCAACTTGATGGTCGTATCGTGGTGGTAACTGGCGCCGGTGGTGGTGGCTTGGGTACGGCAGTTAGCCGCATGGTGGCGAGCGCAGGCGCAACCGTGATTGGCGTCAGTCGCGATCAGGCTAACCTCGACACGCATCTCGGGCCCTTAGTCGCAGAAGGCCTGTCGGTGGTGTCAGTCGCGGCGGACTTAGAAACCGATGAAGGCGTGGCCAAAGTTATGGCTTGTGTTAAGGAAACGAAAGGGGATCTGCACGGCTTGGTTGCGGTGGTGGGTGGTGGGCCACCGCCAACGTGGGGGCCATCGACGCGCCTTAAGCGTGCGGATTGGAACGCGCTATTTTCCGTTAACCTCGACTCCATGTTCTTTATTAGTCAGGCGGTGGCCGCCGAGTTAAAAGCACAGGGTCGCACAGGCTCTATTGTCGCCATCTCTTCGATCACAGCATTGGGTGCTCAACCCTTTAATGTTGGCTATGGCGCTGCCAAAGCGGCGGTGCTATCTGTGGTGCGGACAATGGCTTTGGAGTTGGTCGACGCCAATATTCGTGTCAACGCCTTAGCGCCAGGCGCGATGGTCAGCCCCTCGTCGTTGTTGCCCCCGGATCCGGTGCTTGAGCGCCGGGCAATCCCGATGGGGCGCAAGGGCAACCTTGAGGAGTTTGCCGCGACTGTGCTGTTTTTATTGTCGGATATGTCAACGTATATGACGGGGCAATGTTTGACGGTCGATGGCGGTATCAGTTTGAAGGGCCCA
Organism: Zhongshania sp.; assembly: GCF_041623545.1. GTDB lineage: Bacteria > Pseudomonadota > Gammaproteobacteria > Pseudomonadales > Spongiibacteraceae > Spongiibacter. The sequence continues at coordinate 27,555 of NZ_JBFJWS010000012.1, forward strand.
CATTTAGCCGAGGATAATACGCCGGTGCTGGTGACTAATGAGGCCTTTCTAAGTGCCATGAAGGGCGAGTAATTTAGCGAAAGCGCTCTAGAGTGATTTCTTCTGCGTGTTCGCTGAATAAAAAATTTACCATTGATTTTGTGTGATTTGATAATCCCACAAAATCATGGTTTCCGCCTTGCTCCATTATGGTTGTACATCCTTGGTAATATGCTAACGCGTCTTTCGGGTCTAGTATTTCATCACCCATCTGCAACATTAAAAGGAAGCGACCTTTATCCGCTATGGTTTCAATATTGATGCTTAGCAAATACTCAATATCTTGCTCGTTAATTTCAAAAACTTCATTGGTATGCGGGTTGTGGCACTCACCGAAGAATTCACACATGATTTCGTAACCACGTACAACGGGGTTGACCAGCACTGCCTTGATATTATTATTGGATGCAATATAGGTTGAAAAATAGCCCCCTAAGGAATGCCCAACGAGCCCGATGGCGTCATAATCATTTCTTTTTTCGGTGATTATTTTTTGAATTAATTCAACGGCCAGTTCGGGCGTGTTAGGTAGTTTGGGAGAGATAAAGTCAATGCTCTTAAAGTTATCAATGATGCACTGCCGTAAATCATTAATTTTTTCTGATTCATGCGATGATAGAAAACCGTGAACATTAATCAGCAGGTTTTTCACCACTGCGCCTCGGCATCGTTCTTGGGCGCAGGTATTCGTGTTTTGATTTGGTCTACAGAACAAAACTCATTATAAGTCTGATAGTCCAATGTAAACCCTTCTTGCTGGGCTAGCTCCCAAGGGCGTTCACATTGTGACGTGCGTTCGCACCAGGAATATCCCGCAGAGCCAATGCAGCCGTGTATATCGCGATCATTGCCGACTATGGCTGGCGGAGTCTCGGTTCTCCGTTGAGTTGGCTCTGGTGGCGCTGTACAGGCGTTTACGGAAATCAGTAATGCAAAAATTAGCGCTTTCTGCTTCAATTTCGCGCTCCTTTTCGGCGCAATGATTACACAGACATCACATTAGCTTGTTATGGATAGCTCCGCCAGAGTCTTAGCACCGGCCCTTGGTCTATATTTATAAATTTTGAGTAGCTTTGGCGCACGACTAAGGGGGGGGATTCCATGTCTATTGTAGAATGCAAAAAGCCGCGAAGCGTTCCCCCTTCGCGGCTTTTTGCATTGTCGGTCTTAATTTATGGAAAGTATTACTCGAAAGACTCTTCGCCCTGCAATTTGGTGCGGTGTAGCATGCGGCCAGAGGCTGGATCGTACGGAGTGGCGCGGTGCATAGTACCGGTGTTGTCCCACATGACTAGATCGCCGACTGTCCATTTGTGGCTGTAGGTGAACTCGGGGCGGGTAGCCCAGTCACGTAGGCGCACTAGGATCTCAGTGCTTTTTCTGGAGCCGAGGCCAAGAATGTGGTGGGCGGTAGCGCCGATAACCAGTGATTTGCGACCTGATTTATGATGCCAAACTAACGGTAGTTCCTTTTCGCCTATCGCCATCATTTGCTGGGCAATTTGCAGAGAGGGTTCTGGATTGTAGTAAAACAGTGTCGCCCAGGCTGAGTGTTCGACACGCATATCTTCAAATTCTTTTTTGTCTTCATCGCTGAGGTCGTCATACGCTGCGTAGGTATTGCTGAATTCAGTATTACCGCCGGTGGGTGATAGCACTTTACTAGAGAGGATCGATGCGAGAATTGGCACGTCATTCATGGTGCCATCAATATGCCAATATAGTGAGCCTTTTAAATAGTCGGCAAGGGCATTTTCCTTGGTGTCCAAGGTAACTTTGTACATGGTTTCGCCGGCCATTTCTGGCGCTAGGGTACCTAGCGTGCGAGTGAATTCGACCTGTTCGTCATCGGTGAAATTAATTTTTGGAAACACTAAAACGCCGCGCTGCTCTAGAAGTTCGCGAATGTCGCTAGCGAATTCCCCGCTGAGCAGGTCTTTTTTGCCTAGTTTGATTTCGCTGGCAATTCGCGGTTTCAGATCGGTGGCTTTCAATTTTTCGTGAATGGCTGAGGTCATGGTATTTGTCCTTCAATAATATTCCCGGTGTCGGGCTTGTGTTTAACGTTAATATTTGGGGTTCACTAGGTGTTGGAGGATTTACTCCTCCGTTAAATAGCGATCCATTTCTTGGTGCATATTTAATATGAGTTTCTCGTAGTATTCGGCTAGCCAAATTTGCTTGCAGCCCTGGGTGTGTAGGCCCTTTTGCATCCGCGGCAGATTGGCAAAGTCCTGACGGGGAATTTGCAAAAACTGCTCGGGATCGTGGGCATCGGTCATTGGTTGTACCACGGCGCGACTTTGTTTTTGCGCCGCGGGGTAGGTTTTGGTTGAGAAAATTTCAAAAATGCAGGAGTCGGGATCAGCGCCATTGGGGCGGACCCGGTAAATCATGGTATTGCCGGCCTGGGGTAAGATCATTAGGTTTGGGAACACAAAAATTTCACCGCCCCACTGATCTAATACTTCAGGTAAAAGTTTAGGCATGGGCCGGTTTTGCGCGGCGGCTGTTGAATACAGCGATTTTACGTATTCGGCGCCCAGTGACGAACCTTCAGGTATGGGTTTCCCTTTTAGCGCGCGGACAAGATCGACATCCTCCTTGAGCACCATCGCGTCCATGCCTTCCACCAATAAATTTAGGCGGTTGGCCATGATGTCAACAGGGTCGCCCTGGACTTTGGTGTGCCCTGCCATAGGCGTTTTTTTACCGCCCAGAAACCTGCCGTGGCCATTCGGGAAAATTTCATATTGATGGTCGACATGGCTGTATTCCGGCGGCGGTCCTGAAACATCGTCGCCGAATATAAACTCCGCGCCGGCAACCTCAAGCTGCGGGTGAGTCGCTGGTACATGGTAGCCTTCAAGGAAGGCTTCAACAGCGACCTTCCAGTTGCACGGCGCGACCACTGACTTCCACCAATAGTGATGCATATCGCCAACGGCGAGGTCTTCTATCAATTGACCAACAGGTGCGATGAATTCGGCGAAGGGTTGGGGATTGGCGTCAAAATTAATAAATACAAAGCCAGCAAAAATTTCCAATTTCACTTCGCGCAGTGCGACATCCGAAGCGATGAGTTGGCCATTGCGAAATTGTTGCTGTTCTAGAATATATTGGTTATTGCCCGCGAGATCCCAGCGCCAGCCGTGAAAGGGGCAAATAATGCGATTATTTTCAAACGTACCGCTGCAATCGGCTTCCGCCAACGCAGTGCCGCGATGGGGACAAAAATTATGGTAAGCCTTGATAGTATCGGCATCGACCCGCACGATCATGACGGATTGGTGGCCTATTTCGTAAACGGTGTAATCACCCTGCTCGGGAATTTCGTCTAGGCGGGCAGCCATTTGCCATGCTTTGGTCCACAGTTTTTGCTGCTCTAGTTGAGCAAATTCTGAGTCGGTATAGCGTCCAGTGCGAATGCCGTGTTCAAGAGTTTGCCAGCTGTCGGGCCAGCTTGCGTTTGTCGTTTTGGCCATCTGAAATTCCTCAGCTAAATCAGCGTTTTGTTCTTACATCCAGCTATTGGACGGTTAGGTACTCGAGTCGTAGCAGGGCTGAATTCTCTTTCAGTTTGCGCATTCCGGCGGCGCAGTAACCGAGTTGAGTATTGCTCAAACCGAGCTTGCCTAGCCTTGTAAGCATAGCGCTGGGCGCGGTATAGTTCAACAGCAGCGTTGAGTAGTTGTACGTACAAATAATGCTTTTATCGATAATTAGCTCATAAAATAGGGGATCGATAGCTTTTTGTCCTTAGCTATACATCTGGACATATTAAATTCATTGATCAACAGGGGTGATTATTATTAAGATTGCAGGCCTATTGTCTATTGCGATGAGATCAGGCGTCAACTGTCTCCTGCTATGATCATAGTCGATTGACCTAACAGTATTTTAGGTGGCGGGTATTTTGGCGTAAGTGGTGGGGAAGATAATAATGAAAGAAAATAATAGCCGGTATGCCGGTCCGAGTAGCGCGACGTTAGCGGAAGGCTGGAAACTAGAACGCCTTACTCAGCCCAGTCGTTTGTTTGGCGCCAACGGCATTCGCACTGGTGCAGATGGCCGAATCTATGTGGCGCAGGTGTCAGGCAGCCAAATTAGTGCGGTTAATGTTGATACCGGTCTTGTGGAAACGATTAGCCCCATGGGAGGCGATATCGTTGCGCCCGATGACTTGGTGTTCGACGCTAAGGGCAATCTCTACGCCACCGAAATTACCGAAGGTCGGGTTAGTGTTCGCGAGCCTAATGGCCGGACTCGGGTAATAAACGGCGATATGCCCTGCGCTAACCCAATCACCATGTACCAAGATCGTTTGTTCGCTGGTGAGTGCCGCCCTGATGGCCGCATCATGGAATTGGATCTCAATGGCGGAGCGCCGCGGGTTATTCTCGAGGGCGTGCCCATGCCCAACGCGATGGAAGTTGGTCCAGACGGCATGCTCTATTTCCCGGTAATGGGTGCCAATGAAATTTGGCGAGTGAACCCAGCGGGTGGTGCGCCTGAAGTGGTGGCTCGTGATTTAGGGGTGCCTGACGCCGTTAAATTTGATGCCCAAGGTTTTATCGTCTCTACCCAAGTCGCTAGCGGCCAAGTCTTGCGCATAAACCCTGCTAATGGCGAGCGTACAGTCTTGGCTGATATTGCGCCCGGTTTGGATAATTTAACCTTCGTTGGCGAGCGCCTATTTGTCTCTAGTATTTCCGGCCAAATAAACGAAGTGCTGGCTTCAGGTAAGGTTAAATCTCTGGTGCCAGACGGACTGAATTGGCCCTTGGGCTTGGCCATGGGGGATGACGGTAAGCTCTTTGTGGCCGATGGTGGCTTTACCTACACCCTAATACCCGGTGGCGGCTTGCAGATTATAAGCATGTTGTTTTCACCTGGATTCCCCGGCTACACCCGCGGGGTTGCCGCGGCAGGGCATGGTGAATATGTCGTGACCACGGCCAACGGGCAAGTGGCGCGTTGGCGGCCCGCTAAGCAAGAGAGTGAAGTACTTGCAGAAGGATTTGAGCGCTTATACGGCGTCGCGATTACGTCTGGTGGTGCTGTGCTGTTTGCCGATGCTGGCAGCGGCCGTGTTCTATCCCTTAAGTCGGGTAATGTCGACGTCTTAGCCTCCGGTTTGCAAGAGCCGATGGGAATAGCGATTGATTCCGATGGCCGTTGTTTAGTGAGTGAAGAAGGTGCCGGCCGCGTAGTGAAATTAATTGCTGGGCGCAGTGAAACGATCGTTGACGGTTTACAACAGCCTCAGGGTATTTTGGTGCGGGGTGAAAAGCTCTATATCGTCGACGTTGGTGCCAAGGCCTTAGTCGAGTTTGATATGGCCAGTGGCCGTCGCCGTATTCTGGCTTCTGGATTACCCGTTGGTGCACCAGCGGGCGTAACACCGAAATTTCTGCAGGCAATTCCGCCGCTGTCTGGGCCCATGGGGCCGTTTGCTGGTATTACCGCGGGCGCGGATGGCACGCTTTATCTTTCCGCAGACGCTGAGGGTAGCGTGCTGGCGCTGCATCCAAGCCACGTGTAGCCGAGACTAAGCTGCGGCTCGAATAAAATATATAACTGGAGTGAGACATGACTGATAAGACACTAGATTGTTCAGCGTTAGAAGATTTAATGGGCAAACCGATCGCGCCTGCGCGGATGAAGGAGCCATTGCACAATAATGATTTTCGGCGCTGGGTGCAGGCCATGCATTACTCGAACTTATTGCACTATGATCACGACTACGCAAAAGCCGGTCGCTACGGTCGTTTGGTCGCCCCTCAGTCTTTTGCCGTTGCTACCGATGATGGTCACGGCGCGGGCCCAGCCTGTGTCGGTTGTATTCCCGACTCCCATTTGATTTTCGGTGGCGATGAGTGGTGGTTCTACGGTCCGCGTATTTTTGGCGGTGATATGATCACCAATGAAAAAGTGCCTTACGACTTTTCGGTTAAGGACACCAAGTTTGCTGGCCCTACCTGTTTCCAGCGTGGCGACAATAACTATTACAACCAAGATGGCGACTTTATCGCCAAGCAGCGTTCAACGGCGATTCGCTACCGCGCTGATCTCGCACTAGAAATGGGGTCTATTGAAGGTTCCCCCGACGATCCAGAGTGGTCGGATGAGCAGCTCGCAGAGCTTGAGGACAAGAAGTACGAATTTATTAAGATGATGCATGACCTAGGTCACAGCAAGCGCTACTGGGATGACATAACGGTCGGTGACGACCTGCCTGTGCGCATTATTGGTCCCCATTCCATTGCCAGCTTTACGACCGAGTGGCGTGCGTATTTGTTTACTATTTGGGGCGGTACTCATCGTCCGGGTATGGACATGGAAGCGCTGGGCTTTACCAAAGAGATGGCTGGTCATGAAAATGATCCAGTGATGGAAAAAGACAATCCCGAGTGGACTGATGGCGCCTATTTTGGTCCTTCACGTGGCCACTTATTCCCGCGTTTTGCCCGTAAAATCGGTATGCCGCGTGGCTATGGTTATGGCGCGTCAATGGGTGCGTGGATTCTTGACTACTTGGCTGGTTGGGCTGGTGAGTGGGGCCAGGTCGTGCACTGTAACTCAGCGTATCGTGGGCCAGCCTTTACCGGTGACGCTACCTATATGACGGCTACTGTTGTCGATAAATTGGTCGATGAAGACGGTCGTAATATCGTGCAGGTTGATTGCAAAATGAAGAATCAGCTGGGCGCAACAATGGCTACCGCAAAAGCAGAAATTGAATTGCCTAAAAAGTAATTTTCGGTAATTTGCTTACCAGCAATGCTAGGTGTTCATTGCTTAGCATTAAGGCCCTCTGTGTAGCTTGCTAAATTAGCAAGTATTGCCTGAGGGCTTTTTTGTTTTACCAAGATGCTCTGGAGAATGACAATGACAGAAATGAGATTCGATAATCGTGTTGCCGTTATTACCGGTGCCGGCCGCGGCCTAGGTCGCGCCTATGCGCTGCTGTTGGGGGCGAAGGGTGCCAAGGTTGTTGTTAATGATCCGGGCGGCAGCATGACCGGCGACGGGGTGGATGTTGGCCCTGCGCAAAGTGTGGTGAACGAAATTATTGCGGCCGGCGGCCAAGCAGTTGCTTGTACCGAGTCGGTAGCGACCGCCGAGGGTGGCAAGGCGATAATTGATGCAGCGATATGCAATTACGGTCGTGTAGATATTTTGATACACAATGCCGGTAATGTTCGTCCCGGTTCTTTAAAAGATATGTCTTATGAAGATTTTGATGCGGTGATCGACGTGCATCTGCGCGGTGCGTTCCATGTGGTGCGTCCCGCCTTTCCAATAATGTGCGCAGCGGGTTATGGGCGAATTATTCTAACCTCATCAATTGGTGGCTTGTACGGCAACAATAATGTGGTGAATTACGGTATGTCTAAGGCCGGTATGATCGGCTTAAATAATGTCGCTGCGCTAGAGGGCGAAGCCGAAGGGGTGAAATGCAATATTATCGTTCCCGGGGCGGTAACACGCATGGCAGAAGGTATCGACATTTCCGCCTACCCGCCGATGGGTTCGGATTTGGTTGCACCAGTGGTTGGCTGGTTAGCACACGAAGACTGCAGTATTACCGGCGAGATGTTGGTGTCTATTGCTGGGCGGGTGGCCAAGGCCTACGTAGCTGAAACCCAAGGTGTTTACCAAGGGGAGTGGACTATAGCGGATGTCGCCAAGCAAATGGCGGCTATTCGCAATTCTGATGAGCCGCTGGTTTTTCCTGTTGTGCCCTCGGGTCATGTTGATCATATTCGCTATAGTTTTGAGATGGCGAATAAAGCGATGGTAGCTAAGCCCTGATTTATCAGGGCGTATGGACAATGGTTTTAGCCTTGCGCCCAAAGGGTTCAAGGCTGAGGATGCTAATCGAGCTCACCGCCATAATAATCGCGGTGAACACCAAGAATGGTGCGTAGCTATCATACTGGTCGAATACTGCGCCGGCACTCACTGGCCCGAATGATGTGCCTATCGCGAGGGACATGATTAGCGCGCCATAAAGTGATGCAAAGTTTTTAAGACCAAAATGCCGCGCAGCTAAGTAGGCGATGACATCAACCTCTGAGCCCAAAGTTAAACCAAAAATAGCTGCAGCAAGTATTTGATTGACGGCGCTGGCACCATCAATGATGAGCAGCGCGCTGGCGGCAATAGGCATTAAGCACACGCAGGCACCAACAATGTGGGCGGGGGCGCGGTCGAGTAAAAAGCCGGTGCCGAGGCGACCAAATATTGAAAATACCCCAATGAGAGAGGCAATACCCGCAGCCGCCAACGGTTCGGCGCCGCGATCAGTGAGTATTGGCACAAAATGCACAATGGTGCCCACGGCGGTGAAGGCAAACAGGGCGCTTGCGAGTACAAGTTTGTAGAGGGCGGGGGAGCGCAAGCCCTCGGCTAAGCTTAGACCGGTGAGTACGATTTCGGGTTTTACTTCTCCGTTTGTCGTGACTATTTTTACATCCTGCGCACCGCGAAAAGAAAAAAGCAGAATGGGAAATACCAGTGCTGCCCAAATACCGCCTAAGCCAGTAAAGGCATTTCGCCAGCCGTAGTTTTCGATTAGCCATGTGGCGAGGAGCGGAAATAAAGTTGCCGCAAAAGAGGCACCCGACAGCGTAACGGCTAATGCCATACCGCGGGATGCTTCAAAGCGGCTGTTCACTGCGGTGGTCCAAACGGTGGCTTGTACGCAAAGCGTGCCAAAGGCGACCACCGCCCACATCAAGACCCAGTTGCCCTGTTCGCCGGTAGCCGTGCTGAGCAAGGCGACGGTTCCGCTCATGGCGAGTACGCCAAATAAACCGACGCGCCGGGGTCCGATTCGGTCAATTAGCATGCCGACCGGAATGCAAAAAATGGCGCTGAGAAAAGCCGCTATGGAAATGCCAGAAGATACCTGCGCCCGCGACCAATCAAACTCGGCCTGAATGGGCCCGATAAAGGGGCCAAAGGAATAGACATGCAATACCGATGTCGCGTAACCGAGAGCGGCGACAAGGGGTAAAAACCAAAACCCGCGCCATTCGCTGACACCATTTTTAGAGAGACTCATTTATTATCCTTATGGAAGTCCTTGAATAAGCATGGTTGCTTAATCGCGATGTTTTTGGGGTGCGCTTACAGACCTTCAACGATAATCGCACGGTAGTTGGCGCCTTTTAGGCGATATTGCAGCGCGTCTTGGTAGGCTGGACTGTTGTACCAGGCTTTGGCCAGTTCCTTACTGGGGAATTGCAAAACGACCACGCCGTCTGGAGCCTCGCCCTCTAAGGTTTCTAGCGCGCCGTAGACAACCAGCGGTTTAAACTGAAAGTCGCTGACGAAACTCGCGGCGTGCTGTTGATTGCGGCGACTGTATTCGTCCATCGCGGCTTGGTCGTGAATGGCGCCTTCGCGGGTAAAAATCATATAAGCTGGCATACTTGGATCCTCTGCAAAAATATCAATGTTGGGTAATGAACTTAATTACTTAGCCGCATAGTTTGTTGGTTAGATCTTGCGACGCCGCGAGTAGTGCATCTTGTAATTCGGGTAGGCCATTGCGTTTCAGGGCGCTGCCAATGCCGATTGCAACCAGTGCGTGGCTGAGTTTGTCGCGGCTTTTCCATACGGGGGCGGCGAGTACGGTCACGCCAGAAATGTAATTACTCGAATCGATCGCAAAACCTTGTTGTCGGGTTTGTTCAACTTGCGCCTTCCACTCATCCAGGGTTGGCGGCTCGTCCCAGCGCAGGGTTTTGAATCTGGCTTCAATCTCGGCCTCGTCGTAGTCCCCAAAGGCGGCAATGCAGCGGCCAGTAGCGCTGATCAGTGCGGGGAAGCGGCTGCCAATCTGGGCGCTAATTTGAAAATTATTGCCAGACTGAGAGGTCGCAACAACGATGATGTGATCCAGTCCAACAATATGTACGCCCAACATGGTGACATCAAACTGTTGGCTGACGCTATTTAGGGCCGGTTGGGCGTAGTCGGTAAATTGATTGCGTCTAAGCCAGTGTCTGGCGAGTGTGAGGACGCCCGCTTCTAAGGCGTAGCGCTTGGTGTCGGGATCAAAGGAAACAAATTCTTCAGCAACCAAGGCGCGTAGAACATAGAGGCAAGTGCTGGGAACAAGCTCCAGTGTGCGGGCAATGGTTTGCAAGCCCAGTGGTACATCACTTTTACCTAGCAACCGTAATACTGCGGCAGCGCGGGAAATAGCAGGCGCCTTGCTCTCCTTAATGGTTTTGGCGAGGTCGCCTTTCATTGGTGAGGCTGCTTTCATTTCATTGGTCATTAGCGTACTCGTTATTATCTAGCGCGACGTGGCCTATCTATGTGTGGTGACGAGCGACGGTTGAAAAACTTGTGGGCAAGTGACCGGCTATCGCGCTGTTATCATATTCGTAAACCGACATTATGAAACAGAAGGCGAGTTTAAGTCACTGCCTAACTGAGCGTAACTGCTTACAGTAAAAATCCCGTTGGGTCATCATTATCTTATTTAGCGCTTCTTTTTTAATCTGTCAGCACCTGTGTTACAGCAAAATTTGGCCTAATTCTATGATGGAAATTAAGGTCGAACCGCCACAGGGTTTTCTTTGTTGGGCCGGTCTTTTGGGGTGAGGTGTGCTGCTAATGCGCTGGGTGCAGTCTTGCAATAAGCTAATACTTATGAAACTATGTGGTTCATATAATTGAATGCACAGGATGTCGATGTTATGGCGGTGTGATGTCGAGACGCGCTGTATCGTAGGTGTTTAAGTGTGATGCTAGCGGTTTTGGTGCTGGGTGTTTAGTCGTTAATGCCTAGGTGCTTTCTGAAGTAATAAAATAATTTTGACGATAAGAAAGGTTAATATGAATACAAAAAATAGCGTTTCTATTTTCCCGTTTGGGAAAATGCTGCAGTGCGGCCTTGTGTTGGCAGCTGTTGCAGCAGCACCGCTGGTGTTGGCTGGAGATTCAACAAAAGAACAATACCATCGTTCATCAAAGCATTCGCCTTTGACGCAGATTAATCGCGAAACTGTGGCCAAATTAGACAAGGCATGGGAATACCATACCGGTGATTTGCCGCCAGCAGACATGACGGGAAAACTAATAGCCTTCGAAGATCAGCCAAGCATGATTGAAGGCAATTTAGTGGTGTGCAGTATTAAGCGCCGAATCATTGCTCTAGATCCGGCTACCGGCAAGCAGCGTTGGACCTTTGATCCCAAAGATCCGCTGGATGAAAATAATATTGGTATGCGCAAGTGTCGCGGTGTCGGCCACTGGGTTGATAAAACTGCGGACGAGAATACCAGCTGTAAATCGCGAATTTTATTGGGTACTGCAGATTATCGCCTGCTAGCTATCGACGCTAAAACCGGCAAGCCCTGCGCGAATTTTGGCGAGAATGGCGTGGTGAAAATTCCGCCGAGCAAGCCTGAGTTGTTTCCTGGTGAGGTTATGGCGACCTCAGATCCTGCCGTGATTAATGATGTCGTGGTGGTGGGTTCTGCGGTAGCTGATAATCAGCGCGTCGGTGCGCCCAGTGGTCGTGTTATGGCTTACCATGCTCGCACGGGCCAGTTTATGTGGGAGTTTGACCCAGTGCCGCGCAGTGAATCAGATCCCGCAATGAAAAGCTGGGCTAAGGGCACTGATAACTTCGGGCAGGGCAATGTGTGGTCATCTATGTCTTACGACAATGACCTCGATTTGGTGTATTTGCCAACGACGAGTTCCTCTAGCGATTTCTACGGTGGCGACCGAGTTGGTGACAACAACTACACAACATCGACCGTGGCCTTGCGCGGGAGTACCGGCGAAGTGGTGTGGCATTTCCAGTCAGTGCATCACAATGTGTTCGATTACGATGTGCCTTCGGCGCCGCTGCTAATCGATTATCCCTTCGAGGGTAAGATGGTGCCCGCGCTGGTACAAAACACGAAGATGGGTATTATTTTTGTGTTAGATCGCGCAACTGGGAATCCCTTGGTACCGATTGAAGAGCGCCCAGTGCCGCAGGACGGCAAAGTAGCTGGCGAGGTTCTGTCGCCAACTCAGCCGTTTACAGTTGGCATGCCCACAGCGGTTAAGCACGGATTTTCGCCCGACGATGCGTGGGGCTTTACCCCCGTTGATAAATGGCTATGTAAGCGCAAAATTGAGGCATTGAACTACGGCGATATTTACACGCCGGCCAGTGAGAAGGGCACGATTTTTTCACCCTCGATGGGTGGTGGTCCAAACTGGGGCGGCGGAGCTTACGATCCGGTGAGTCACATTATGGTGGTGCCGTCGAATCGCGTACCAACAGTAATGAAATTAATTCCTAGAGAGAAAGCCGTGCTTAAAAAAGGCCCTCAGAAAGTTGAGGGCTTGGCGATGACCTTTGATGTTGAAGGCTCCCCCTATGTTCCCCAGATTGAACCGTTGCTATCGCCATTGGGTGCGCCGTGTTCTTCGCCACCATGGGCCGGCTTGATCGCCATTGATATTGTGAAAAAGGAAATCGTTTGGGATGTACCGCTGGGTAGTATCGAGAAGTTGATGCCAGTGCCAATTCCAATGGAGTTAGGTACGCCAGGTGCCGGTGGTCCTCTGGTTACTGCAGGTGGTTTAGTCTTTATTGGTTATACTCTCGACGACATGATTCGCGCCTTTGACCTGAAAACCGGTGAAGTGGTCTGGTCCGCTGATTTACCGGCTGGCGGTAATTCAGTACCCGTTACCTATGAAGTGGGTGGCGAGCAATATATTGTTATTACGGCCGGTGGTCACAGTATGTATGGTGCGACCATGGGTGATTCAGTTGTTGCCTATAAACTGAAAAAGTAATTCCATCGCCTACAGTCGAGGGTGATTCTGTCCCTCGGCTGTCCTCTCCTTTTTTGATTCTACTCTCGATTAAGCGCTGCGGCTGCTCTCAGTCTGCGGGATTTGCGTGTGTCCTTAATGTGGCGCGTGGGCCAATTTTATAACGCCGTTTGTTCTATATATAAAATACTATTCTGTATTTACAATGAATTTTAGCTGTGGCATTGTACTGGCTCAGCTTTGGCGACGCTTTTTCGCCTCTGAGGAAATGTTGAAGGCAGCGGTGAAATAATGGCAAAACTCACAGACTACACCTCCTACGCAGATGCGCTGGCGCATGCGAACTCTGATGCCCTGTGGGATCTCTTCGATGGCGATCGCGAATATTTTAATATCGCCCATGAATGTATGGTTCGCCATGCGGATGGTTCTGGTCGTACCGCTGTGCGTATCGCTCACGCCGACGGCAGTGATGAAATTCTGAGTTTTGACGAAATTGCTGCGGCCTCTGCGCAATTTGCCCATTGGTTGCTTGAAAACGGCATTAAGCCGGGCGACCGCATCGCCTTTATGCTGGAGCCATCGCTGCCTTTTTATGTAAGTTTGTTCGGCGCGATGATGATGGGTGCCATCAGTGTGCCAATGTTTACTTTATTTGGCCTAGATGGTCTGCGGCTGCGGGTTGATGATTGCAAACCGAGTTTGTTAATTACCAATAAAGAAAAGCAAGAGGTGGCCAATCAGGTCGACGGTTTACGTGTTGTCGTGGCCGATGCAGGTTTGCTCGACGATATTAGCCACTTCCCCAAGACGTTCGATGCCAAGACCAAGGCCAATGACTTGGCGGTGTTTCAGTACACCTCTGGTACCACCCGAGAATTGCCTGCGGCTGTTAAGCATACCCACAAGTCTTTGGTTACCCTGATGTATGCCGCCTTATATGGCACGGGCATTCGCCCCGGCGACGAGTTTTTCTGCCCGTCGTCGCCGGCGTGGGGTCACGGTTTATGGCATGGGACTTTGGCGCCCCTCGGAATGGGTGTGACCACCGGTACTTTTGCTGGCCGTTTTGATGCCGTGCGATTAATGAAGGCCATGCAAGATTATAAGATTACCAATATGTCGGCAGCTGCAACGCACTATCGAATGATGCGTAATTCCGCGCAAGGCAGTGGCTTTAAATTTGCCATCAAGAAGTTATCTTTTACCGGCGAGCCATGTGACACAGCAACTCTCGATTTTATCGGTGAAACATTTGGCGTTCCGGCTTGCAGCATGTACGGCACCACGGAGATTGGGGTTGTATTAGTTAACTTCCCCGGTGCCGAAGATTATGAAGTGCGGCCAGGCTCGCTGGGTAAACCCATTCCGGGCTTAAAACTGGAAGTGCATCGCGCTGATGGCACACAGACAAGTGCGGACGAAGTGGGCGAACTGATGTTGTGGAAACGCGACCACTGGGAAACCACCAAAGATTTAGCGCGGGTTGACCAAGACGGCTACCTATATCACTGCGGCCGAGCAGATGACGTCATTATCTCTGCAGGTTGGACAATGAGCGCGGTAGAAATTGAAAATACCATGCTCAAACATGACGATGTACAAGAAGTCGCCATCATCGGTGTCCCTGATGAAACACGTGGTCAAGTTGTAAAAGCATTTGTCGTTACCGACCGCAAAGGTAGTGACGAATATATTAAAGAGTTACAAAATTTTACGCGGGAGCGTCTTGCTCAGCATGAGTTTCCGCGTCTTGTCGAATTTGTGAGTGAGCTTCCTAAGACGCCGGCTGGCAAGGTTCACCGCAAGGTCCTGCGTGACCGTGAAGCTGCGAAAGCGGCTGCGGCCGGCAATTAACTGAGGAGAAATATATGTCAGAGAACCGTTTTCCTAAAATCACCGAGAAAGGTCTTGAAGACCTGCGTAAGCGTATCGGTGTAAAAATCACAGACACCATTGAGCCGTGGAACTACGAAGCGACTCGCGATGCGATTCGTCACTATGCCCACGGTATCGGCGATGATAACCCACTGTGGAATGATCCTGCCTACGCAGAAAAAACTAAGTACGGTAGCCTTGTTGCACTACCAAGCTTCTTGTTCACCAATAGCCGTATTATCTCTGGTTACTGTGGTGGTTTGTCTGGTGTTCACGCTATGTGGGCCGGTGCAGATTGGACTTGGCACAAACCAGTACTGCGTAATGACACCATTACTACTGAAGCCTATTTAAAAGATTTGGTAGAGCATCAAACTAAGTTTGCCGGTCGTTCAATCCAGCAAATCTACCACGTTGATTTCTTTAACCAGCATGGCGATAAAGTTGCTGAAGCTGATAGCTGGGTATTCCGTACTGACCGTGACGAAGCTCGTGAGCGCGGCACCAAGTACACCGAAGCGCGCGGCCGTGTTGAGCCGTATACTGAAGAGCAATTGGCTGAGTTCTCTAAGATCTATGCCGCTGAAAAAATTCGTGGCGCAACTCCCCGTTTCTGGGAAGATGTAGAAGAAGGCGAAGCACTGCCGCGCATGATGAAAGGGCCAATGACGGTTACTGGCTTCATTTGCTACGCACAGGGTTGGGGTGGTCTTTATATCCGCGCTAACAAGCTTGCGTGGAAAATGCAGCAAGCGCACCCAGGGCTGGGTATTAAAAACCGCTTCAATGTGCCCGATTGCCCAGAGCGTGTGCATTGGGACGAAGATTTCGCATTGGAAGTTGGCGCACCTGGTGCCTACGATTACGGCCCAGAGCGCTGCTCATGGCTAACTCACCAGCTAACTAACTGGATGGGTGACGATGGCTTCCTGCGTCAGAGCAAGTGCCAGATCCGCCGCCATAACCCAGAGGGTGATGCAATCTTCATCGACGGTACAGTTACTCGCAAGTACGTTGAAGACGGTAAGTACTTGGTTGAGATTAGCCAAAAAGCAATGACCTCGCGTGATGAGTTGTCAGCTGCTGGTACGGCCATTGTAGAGCTGCCCAGCCGCGGTTAAGTCGCCTGAGCAATAGCTGGCCGCTCGCTGTAAAGTGCGACGGCCAGCGACACAAAATTCAGGATGGCTCCAGCATTGGTGCCATCCTTTTTGCATTATAAGACCGTGACGATAATGAATAAGATCACGTTTTGATAAACAGCGTTTAGCGCTATTTTTCGTAGGTCGATTTTTCTATGCAAGAAACTGACGCAGCAAACTGGGCGGGCCCCTTGGCGGGGGTTCGGGTACTTGATTTTACGCGGGTCTTAGCAGGACCGTCCGCTGCGTTGGCACTTGCCGATCTCGGCGCAGAAGTATTTAAAATTGAACCGCCGGAAACAGGTGACGAAACTCGCTCATTTCCGCCGTTTCGCGATGGTGAAAGCCACTATTATCTCAGCGTGAACCGCGGTAAAAAAAGCATTGTCGTCGATTTAAAAACTGAGGCTGGGGTGAGCTTGGTGCGCGACCTCGCCAGTAAATGTGACGTTCTCATTGAGAATTATCGGCCCGGCGTGATGGACAAATTTGGTCTCGGTTACGACGCTTTGTCTGCGCTTAATCCGCGCCTAATATATTGCGCTATCTCCGGCTTTGGCATGACCGGACCGCTGAAGGATTTACCGTCCTTTGATATTGTACTGCAAGCCTTGTCCGGCGCTATGAGCGTTAATGGCGAACCCGGTGGCATGCCCACCAAATTGGGAATTCCACTCGGTGATTTGGTCGGTGGCATCAATGGCCCAATAGGCATTTTGGCAGCGCTCCACGAGCGGAGTGTGACGGGTCGTGGTCGCTTGATTGATGTCAGCTTGCTTGATGGCATGATGGGCATGCTCGGCTACCTCGCCCAGCTCGCCTTTTTTACCGGAGAAGACCCCAAGGCCCAAGGCTCCCAGCATCCAAATTTAGTGCCCTATGGCAGTTTTCCTGCAAAAGACGGTTCAATTATAGTCGCCTGTTTAACCAATAGTTTTTGGACGCGAATTTGTCAGGCGCTGGGCATGCCCGAGCGCATTGATGACGTACTCTTCAATACCATTGAAAAACGCCGCGACAAACGGGCGCTTGTTAATGAGTTAATATCCGAATTTACTCGGCAAAAAACCGTGGCGGAACTTGTTGCGCTATTTACAGAGTTCCAGGTTCCCCATGCACCTATCCTTGGTATCACTGAGGCATTGGCGCAGCCGCAGGCGGTTGAACGTGAGATGGTGGTGGAAACAGAACACCAAACCCTTGGTAAGATTCCAATCGTAAATCGTCCGATTAAATTTCCCGGTGCCAAACAGCCGGTGCCGACTGCGCCACCGGTAATGGGCCAGCATACTGATGATATATTGGTGGACGTGTTAGGTTTAAGCGGTGATCAAATAGCGGCGTTGCGCAGGGCCAAAGTCATCGCATGACTGCTGGGCAGGCTTAGTGGCCGTGCTAAAGTTTTGAGTTAAAAATGAGAATAGTGCAAAAGGAGAGTCCCATGGCAGAACTTAGATTCGACGATCGCGTCGCGGTAATCACCGGTGCGGGTCGCGGCTTGGGGCGCAGTTATGCCTTATTGCTTGCGTCGCGGGGCGCAAAAATAATTGTTAACGATCCCGGCGTGGGTATGAAGGGTGACGGTACTGACGCCGGCCCAGCGCAA
>NZ_JBFJWS010000013.1:0-43912 GCF_041623545.1 Zhongshania sp.
GAATAATTTCAATAGTACAAACACCGTGTTAACGACGACGATTGGTGACGAAACCATTAGCCTAAAAGGTGATGCCAAGGCCAGCCTTGAGCCTTTAGCGTATCAGGCCAGCGTTCTGCTCAGCCCCGCCAATTTCCGCAAAATCGCCAAAACCCTCGCCATTAGCTTACCGGAGATGGCGCAAGCCAGCAGCCTGAGCAAGGTCGGTGTTAGCGCCACAATAAAAGGCGACAACAAGCTTGTTAGCGTTTCCGGCCTTAACGCCACTCTCGATACGAGCACCATCAGTGGCGACATCGGGCTGCCACTGGGCGAAGGCATGCTCACCAAGCTCGCGCTGAATATAGACAAGATTAATATTGATCACTATCTACCGCCGCCAGCACCTAAAGATCCCGCTCTCGCCAATAGCAAAGGCAAAGCCAGCGCGCCCGCACCTAGCAGCGACGAGCTAAACCTACCCAGAGAAATCCTGAACGGCTTGAACATAGAAGCCATTGTTAAAGCCGGTGAGCTCATCGTCAGCGAGCTCCCTTTCAAAGACCTTAACCTAAAACTGACAGCCAAGCAGGGCATGACTCGGCTTAGCCCCGTTAGCGGTGTGGTCTTTGACAGTCCCTTCAAAATCACGGCAGATATCGATACCCGTGCAACTGCAGCCAAGTTCCAACTTACAGCTGATAGCAAGCAACTACCTATCGGTAAAGTATTAACCGCACTCGACATTAGTCAGGAGCTTTCTGGACTCAGTGACGTTGATCTCAACTTAAGCACCAGCGGTGCCACAATCAGCGGCCTCAAAAAGAACCTCGACGGCAATATCGCACTCACCGCTCAACAATTACGTTTAAATAATATGAATATTGAGCGGGCATTCTGCCAGCTGGTTACTCGCTTACAACAGGAACCCTTCGACCCCAATAATTGGCCGCTATACAGCGACCTAAAAGAAACCACGACAAAAATCGTGATCACCAAAGGCATTGCCAAAATTGAACAACTCAATGCTGGGGTGACTAAACTCGCTCTCAAAGGCAACGGCAAAGTCGATTTAACCAGCGACAGTTTTGACGTCGTTCTGAACAGCCGCCTTGCCCAGGGTGATGAAGAGGCCATGGCCTGTAAAATAAACAATGCAAAACTACTAAACCGCGACATCCCGATTCGCTGTAAAGCGAGCTTTGACAGCGTGGGTGCCACCAGCTGCCTACCAGACTTCCGCGTGATCGAAGACATTGCCAAGGAAAAAGCCAAAAATAAAATTGAAGAGAAAACGCAGGAGTTGATTGACCGCAAAATGGGTGGCGAGAACAGTGAGGCCGCCAAACAATTGTTCAATCAGTTCTTCAAAAAATAAAACAACGTAATAGCGAAGTGAGAGCAAGAGGCGGGTAAGCCCCGTGCTCTCCCGTCTAATTTCGTCGTCCTTTGCGCGAGTTGATCACTTACTGCGCCACGCCCCCTAAAGCCCCATTTACTTGAGCTTACGACTATCTTCTTTACTGTTGCGACACTGCATTACGGTGGCGAGTGCGGCCTTATCGCTTTTGGTAGCACTAACTGCTGACTAATGAAATATAAGTTTCCAAGAAGTAAATTCCCGCTGCTGAGCACCGGCCACAGCTGAGCAAGTTAAATTCCCTGCCGCCACACTCAAGCCCACCGCCAAGCCAGAATGACTTGCGATACTGCCGGGCCAGTTGTTAGCAATTAACAGCACATATTCAAGGGTAGATTGACTCAAGGCTTGGCTGGCAGTGCGCGCCACCGCGCTGGGAATATTCGCCACGCAGTAATGAACTATTTCCGCCTCTATATACGTTGGCGCCAAGTGCGTGGTTGGCCGCGTAGTTGCAAAGCAACCGCCTTGATCCACGGCGACATCCACTAATACTGAGCCAGGCGCCAAGTATTGCAAATCTTCAGCACTCAACAATTTTGGCGCTGCGGCGCCGGGCACCAGTGCTGCGCCAATCACCATATCGACGTCAGCCAATAGACTCGGCATATCGAGGTTTTCGCTACCCTGCACCGTGAAACGGACATTGGCAAATTGCGTACGCAAACTCGCTCGGCGTGTTGCAAACGGCTCGATAAGCGTGACCTTAGCGCCCATACCCAGCGCGACATCAGCGGCATTGCTGCCCACCACGCCACCACCAAATATCAATACATGGCCAGGGTCTAAGCCGGCGACCGAGCCGAGCAAGACACCTGAACCGCCCTGTGCTTTTTCTAAACAATGGGCGCCGGCCTGCGTGGCTAAACGCCCAGCAATTTCACTCATGGGTTTAAGCAATGGCAAGCGGCCCTGGTCGTCAGTGATTGTTTCGTAAGCTATGCAGTTCGCGCCACTGGCAATGAGCGCGTCGGTCAAGGCCCGATTAGGCGCGAGGTGCAAATAACAAAATAGTATCTGCCCACGCCGCAGCCTAGCAACCTCTTCCGGCTGGGGTTCCTTCACTTTTACTATTAGTTCCGCCTGCAAATACAGTTCGGTAACTGAGGTAATTACGTGGGCGCCGACAATTTGATATTCATCGTCGCTGTAGCCGGACCCCAATCCCGCGCCCGCTTCTACAAAAACCTGATGACCTTGTTGAGTAAGTACCGCTACCGCAGGGGGATGTAATCCAACACGGTACTCTTGAGCTTTGATTTCTTTGGGTACACCGATCCGCATACGACTCCCGGTTAAATCAATTTGCCAAAACTAATACAAGGATAGACCCTAATGTTCTTTAATTAGCTCCCACTGACCCTCATGTTGAATGGCGCGAGATTCTTTCTCTAATTTAAGCAGATGCGCCAGTAAAGACAATTTGGCAATGGGGTGAATACTCACGTCTACGTCGCGATACGCCACTGCCACTAGATCATCGAGATCACCTTTAACGACCTCATTAAACGCGGCAAGAATCGTTGCTTCTCGGCCTAGGCGATGCGTTACTAAACGCTCAACCTCAGCGTGTGGCGTGTCAATTAAGCTGCCGTGCCCAGGCGCAAGATAACGCATGGGATAGTCGAGTAAAAGCCGCAGCGAATCGACATAGTCCGCCATATCACCGGCCGGGGGAATAATCACCACCGTTGAGCCCTGCATAATGTGGTCACCGGTAAAAACACAGCCATTGGCTTCATCGATAAAACAGTAGTGATTGGCAACGTGGCCGGGCGTATGAATTGCTCTAACTATATTGCCCTCAACCGTAAAGCAATCACCGTGACCAAGCCCTGAGGTTGGCGCAAAACGCGGATCTTGGTGGCCATCATCAGCAATGCTGGCGCCAATGACCGGCACACCGGGAAAGCGCAATTGCAGCTCAGCGGCCCCGGGCGAATGATCTGGATGGGTGTGGGTGGTGACAACGCGTTCGATCTCACCGCCCAAGTCTTTTATCGCAGCAACAATGGCCTCGACATGTTCAGGAATATCCGGCCCCGGGTCTAATACCGTGATCGATTTATTGCCCAGCAAATACGTATTGGTGCCTGGCCCTGTCAATACACTGGGGTTGGGCGCCACCAAACGATGAATACCCGGAAGAATCGTTTCCAACACGCCTGCTTGCATCATAAAAGCTTTCTCACACAAAAAAATCCGCCACTCGCGTGGCCATAAACTGTCACCGGCCAGATTAAGAGGGTCACTAGCTGATAGCAAGCCAGAAGATTAAAGCGCGGGGCAACGCCCAAAGATTGAGCAAAAAACACCCAGCTATTACTCATTTATGGTAAAGTGTGCATATACGCCATCAAATGACTCGCATAAACTGAGCCTTTCCGTTTTTACTGGTCAACAGAAAAGTACAGCAGGATACTTGTGAAGCGGCTATTCGCGATTTTATTCAACGCCGAGATACCCGAAATCGGTGAACGCTACCGCTGGCTAGCCAATGGCCTTGTCATTGTCTTTGTGCTTGGCTATAGCGTCGGTTTTTTACAACTCCTGCACCTCGGCGCCTACCTCGGCCCTGGCCTTGGCGACACAGTAAGTTTTCAACCCCTAATAGACAGCCTAACTCGCCTGTATGAAGACGAGCCTTTATTTTGCTATGCAGCCCTGGGCTTATTGGCATTTACCACCGTTTTTCGCCTGATCGTGATGCTGGCAGGCTACTTTTGGTATGAGCGGGAACAGGGGCAGCGTTACCCCATTCAATGGTTAGTGGTGTTTTTCCTGTGTAATATGCTCGCGACAGCAGCCATCCCCGTCATGCTTTTTGCGCTCGCCTTACTCGCTAGCTTAACGGGTCTCGACTTTAGCGTTGGCTGGCACTGGATCGAACTGAATGCCGGCTTGGCACATCAACTGGTCATGAACCACGTACCGACACTCATTCATGCGCCTGCGCCCTTAGCAGTTGTAGGTATAGCGGTGTTCGCGGGCTTCTTCCATTATTGGTTTCATCGACTCGGCCACAGCAGCCGCCTGCTGTGGTTGCTATTTCACCGCCCCCACCACATGACGCCGGGTCTGGTGCAGTCGACCACCCTCGCGGTATTTAGCGCGCTGCCGCTATTTGTGGTTTTAGTACTACCCTACAATTTAGTACTCGGCGCCTGTACCAAACTACTCAGTAGTGAGCCGCTGTACACCGAAATTATTATCTACAACTGCCTAATACTGATCCCCGAAATTTTCGGACACCAAACTGCACTCTATCGCCGCGCGTCACGCAGTCGGGTCATTCGTTTCGCGAGCTTTCTATCCGGCGGCGGCGTGTATCACTATATGCACCACTCCTCTGAACCGGAGCACTGCGGCCGCAGCGGCGCGGTAAACTTGGTCAATCTCGGCGGCGGCCCCATGTTTATTTGGGATATTATTTTTGGCACCTACTGCCCGCTAAGTGCCACCACGCCCCGCGCGGGCCTCAGCGGCCAACCCAGCCTGCACATGAATCCACTGCGTTTAACACTAGCTGGCATTATGCAGCTAACCAAGGAGTTAATGATTAATCCTAGCTGGGCAATAAAATGGCGGATCGTCACTGGCCGCTCTGCTTATCAGCCACCCTTAAGTCAGGATTACGCCATTCACAATAGCACAACGGCGACCGCACCCAGCCCACTGCCTGCTGGCCGTAGAGTTTATAATCTGCCTAATGCAGGGGCTGGCTTAATCGCCAGCGTAAGCGCAGGCCCAGCAATAAAGCCGCAAAGCTAAGTCCCGCAAATATACCTAGCCAAAAGCCACTCGGCCCCATAGCTGGCACCAGAATATTGGTCATTGCCAAGGTATAACCCAGCGGTAAGCCGACACCCCAGTATGCAAATAAGGTCAGTAGCATTGGGATTGTGGTGTCTTCAAATCCTCGTAAACAGCCGTTTGCAGTGACCTGAATAGCATCAGAAATTTGATACAGTGCGGCGAACAACAACAAATAGCTCGCTAGGGCGATAACCTCTGCGTTATCAGTATAAATTAACGGTATCCAGTTTCTCAGCAGCACCAGCACAACAATTGCAGAGCAACCGATACACAGCGTGATTTTGAATGACACCTTCACTGCTCGCAGTAAGCCCTCAGGGTCGCGCGCGCCCCTCGCCAACCCCACCCGCGTGGTTGCCGCCAAGGCAAAGCTTAAGGGCAGCATAAATACAAGAGAGGTAAAATTCAGGGTGAGCTGATGACCAGCAACAATCTCTGCACCGGCCTGGCTAATAAACAAGGCAATAATACAAAACACACTGACTTCAAAGAAGATGGTCATGCCAACAGGGAGACCCAACTTCAGTAAGTACGCAATCGTTTTCGGTTCCCAGTGCCATGGCGAAATGCTTAACCGCACATTCCGGTAAACGCGGTGCCGATGCACATAGACCAGCATCATCGCCGCCATCAACCACATCACGATCGCCGTAGCCCACCCGCAGCCGACCCCTCCCATAGCGGGAATACCTAGCTTGCCGTAGATCAACACATAATTAATTGGGATATTAACCAGTAAGCCAATCACGCTAATCCATAAAACTGGGCGAGTATGACTCAAGGCCTCAGTATAGCTACGCAATGCCAGCACCAGTGCGACGCCAGGCATACCCCAACTGAGGCCGATTAAGTAATCCACCACCAGTGGCCGCATGGTCTGATCAACATCCATAAACTCAAGCAAGGGGCCGGTATTACAAAGCAATATTGCGGAAAGGATACCTGCGACAACCGCAATAGTGACAACCTGGTGCACTAGGGGGTTTATACGCTCCAATTGCTTCGCGCCGACATGACGCGCCAGCACCGAGGTTGCACTCATCAACATACCGGTCATAAACAGATACACCGGCACCCAAATGCTTGCACCCACCGCCACGGCGGCCAAATCAAGGGCCGATACTCGCCCCGCCATCACCGTGTCGACGAAACCATTTGCCGACTGAGCCAGCTGGCCACCAAAGATCGGCAGCGCCAGTTTTAACTGGGCACTTAACTCCTGGCGGGATAATTGACGAGGAACTGAAGACATGGGAATTCCGAAGCAAAAAGCCGCCACACTCTAGCTCAGCAAGGGCCTTGCCGCAAACAATTGAGCGATAAAAAAAGGAAGCCGAAGCTTCCTTTTTTACGCAAAAACCAGCGGTATCAGACCATATTCTTGATCTCAACCACTGGATCAACCTCGGCATCATAATCAACGCCATCAATTTCAAAGCCAAACAAGCGCAAAAACTCGCGCTTATAGCCTGCAAAATCAGTGGTCTCAAGGAGGTTTTCTGTTGTAACAGCCTCCCACATTTTAGCAACAGCGTCTTGAATCTCTGGCCTCATTTCTAAGCCATCTGCGCGCAGTCGGCCCTCGTCATCACGAACCGGTGCAGCGCCATACAAGCTGTTTTTAAACAGGCCATAAACCTGTTCAATACAGCCCTCATGACTACCGTCCTCTTTCATCACTTTAAACAATAGTGCCAAATACAGTGGCATTACCGGGATCGCCGAACTCGCCTGGGTTACTACAGCCTTCAATACTGATACACGGGCATCACCACCTTTGGCGGCAAGGCGCTCGCGGATATTAATCACTCGTTTATCGAGATCCTTTTTCGCCGCACCGATAGTGCCGTGCCAGTAAATATCCCAAGTTAGGCGATCACCTAAATAGGTATACGCGGTGGTTTTGGCGCCGTCAGCGAGCACCCCAGCGTCGTCTAGGGCGTCAATCCACATCTGCCAGTCTTCCCCGCCCATCACCGCAACGGTATTGTTAATCTCTTCATCACTGGCGGCCGTTAAGGTGAAGTTTTCTATGGTTTCTTTGTCCGTATTGACACCGCGCTGAGTAACATCTTTACCAATTGGCTTAAGTGTCGAGTTATGCACAACACCGGTTTTAGGGTGCTGACGGCGAGGCGAAGCCAGACTGTAAACCACTAAGTCAACTTGGCCGAGATCAGCCTTTATTTGGGCAATGGTTTTTTCTTTAATGGCATCGGAAAAGGCGTCGCCATTGATACTCTTAGCATATAAGCCCTCAGCCTCAGCGAATTTGTGAAATGCAGCTGAGTTATACCAGCCGGCAGTGCCCGGCTTTCTATCAATACCTTCTTTTTCAAAGAAAATACCGAGCGTAGCAGCCCCTGCACCAAAGGCCGCGGTTATACGCGACGCCAAGCCGTAGCCCGTCGATGCACCGATAACCAAAACCCGCTTGGGGCCGTCACTGATTGCGCCCTGAGCCTTAACGTAGTCAATTTGCTGACTCACGTTGGCCTCGCAACCCTTGGGGTGAGTGGTTACACACATAAAACCGCGCACACGTGGCTTGATGATCATATAAGGGTCCCTGCTCCAAATTATTGAATTAAGATATTTCAGCGACGGGCATTATAACCAGCCTTATCCCCTCGCACTAATACTCACCGTCAACATAGTAATGCGATTACACTCTGTAAATGCGACAATTCCGCTGCAGGGAACGCGAACAAAATCTCAAAAATCGTGTATTTTTCACCACCCTGCGGCGCCCATATGTGGTAAGATTCAAAAAGTAACAACATTGTAACCAAAAGCACGAAAAACTATTTATGCGTAATAGATAACTTAAAATATTACGAATTAATAAATATAATCACCACAAAACCAAATTAATGCATTCATACGGAAGAGGCAGTCATGAATAAAAAAAGGCTAAAATCCCTAGCGGCAATCAGCGGTATCAGCTTGTCAGCGATTGGCTCACACGCCATAGCCCAAGAGAAATTCGCGCTCGAAGAAGTGATTGTGACGGCCCAAAAAAAGGCTGAATCGCTGCAGGATACGCCCATTTCCCTGACTGCTTTCAGCAGCGACCGCCTTGAAATAGAAGGTATTAGTAATCTCGGCGACATCGGATCCAAAGTTCCCAGCCTGACTATTGAGCCCTTCCCGATCAATAACGCTACCTTGCGGATCTTTATTCGCGGCATTGGTATCTCCGACGCCCAAATTACCCAAGACCCACCAGTGGGTATTTACGTCGACGGCGTTTATATTGCTCGTTCAACAGGCACAGCCCTAGACGTTGCTGATTTAGAACGGATTGAAATACTGCGCGGCCCCCAAGGCACACTCTATGGCCGCAACACGACCGGCGGCGCAATTAACCTGATCACCAAAAAGCCCTCCGCCGACATGTTTGAATTTAAGCAAAAGCTGACATTCGGCAATCGCGATCTATTCACCTCCAAAACCATGGCAAATCTGCCGGTCACGGACAATCTCGCAGTAAAAGTCGCGGCACTGCAAACCATGCAAGACGGCCATGTTGCCAACGATGGCCCTGGTGGTGACTTTGGCGATCGCAATGTCAGCGGTTTCCGGTTTGACTTACGCTGGGATATTAGCGATACCTTAGCACTCGACTACGCCTACGATAAATCTGACTTTGACTACTATAACACCCAGTATCAGCATGTTCGGGAGCGCACGCCAATCGCCGGCAGCCAGGCCGACCTCGTCGACGGTAGCGCCTACACTAGCTATTCCTCTACTCGCCAAAAAAGTGTCTCCACTATTGCCAATTTTGAGCAGTCGTCCACTGATATTGAGGGTCACGCTTTTACCCTGACCAAGGATTTCGACACTTTCCAGTTGAAATACATTGGCGCGTTCCGCGAGCTTTACGACCAATCTTATGCTGATCTCAGCGGCGGTAAAGGCTTAGAACCCGGCCAGGACCAGCACGGCATTGGCAATGACAGTAAATTGGTTTATCGCCTAGACTCAAATGAATACTGCGGCCAAGCCGCCGAGTTTGTCCTTGGCGCAGGACAGTGCCTGCCATTGGTCTACCCCAAGGTCTCCCAAGAGCAGTTCTCCCATGAACTGCAATTAAGCGGCGACGCCTTCGAAGGCAGCGTTGACTATATCGTGGGCGCCTATTACTTCGAAGAAACCGCTCAGGAAAACAACGGCCCATTGCATCATCAGCTAAGTGGCCCAGTGAACCTCAGCGCTTTAGCTGGTGGCGCCCTTCCTAACCTTAGCGCCTTGCTTGGCGGCCCCACCGCACCGCTAACAACATTCCGCGCCGTCAATATGCTGAGCCAGATATACGATATTGATAATAGCGCCGCCGCGGTCTTTGGCCAGTTCACCTGGACACCAAAAATACTGGAAGAACGCCTACACCTCACCTTTGGTGCCCGGCATTCTGAAGACGAGCGTAAAACCGTTAAATTCCAGCAAGATATGACTATTGCTGAAACTGCCGCGGGCGCAATCGACGTGTCCTTTGTTCAGTGTGGCAACGATCCAAGCAATGGCGACTGTCGCAACTTCGACAGCATTCCCGCTGGCCAAGACTTCACCAATGATTCCTTTAGCTTTGTTGCAGAGTACGATATTACCGACGATATCAACATCTACGGTAAGCGTGTAGAAGCCTATAAGTCTGGCGGTTTTAATACCCGCGACCCACAGCGCGACGGCAATCAAGGCCCCGCCACCGATGGCAATGACTACGGCTTTGGCTACGCTGACGGTTTCGACGCAGAATACGTCACCTCGTATGAGCTAGGCCTTAAAAGCGAATTGATGGATCGTCGCCTGCGTATCAATGCCGACGTATTCTACAGCCAATACGAAGACATGCAGCTGAACTTCATACTGACTGGCACGGTAGCAGACACCAAGGTTACCAATGCCGGTGAAGCCGAAATGTACGGCTTTGAAGCCGACATTACCTTTATGGCTACCCGTGA
Source organism: Zhongshania sp. (assembly GCF_041623545.1). Lineage (GTDB taxonomy): Bacteria > Pseudomonadota > Gammaproteobacteria > Pseudomonadales > Spongiibacteraceae > Spongiibacter. Next base: position 10,183 of record NZ_JBFJWS010000013.1, read on the forward strand.
CCTGCTGCTACTGGCGAATTATGCTTACCTGCACACTGAAGTCACAAAAGCTACCGACGTTAATGGCAATGACGCTTCAGATAAGTTTGTGTTTTTCTCCGCACCAGAGAACTCATTCACCTTGTCCGCAGATTACACCTTGTTCCAGGCCGACTGGGGTACTGCCAGTGCCAATATTAGCGTGAACTATATGGACGAGCGCAACGGCGGCTCCCGCGCGGAAAACGTGAAGAACACTCATCTGCGCCAGTACGAACTAGTCAATGCGCGTCTGAGTCTCACCGACATCGCTTTTGCCGAGGGACGCTTAGGCGCAGGCTTGTGGGCTAAGAACCTGCTCGATACCGAGTATGAGTTAACAGCGGTCGATAATTTACCGCAAGCTGACCGTTCCGTGATCTGGGGCGAGCCCCGTACCTTCGGTCTTGACCTGTTTTACGAGTATTAATCAAACTCATAAAAAGGCTGCTTCGGCAGCCTTTTTTATGTACTGCAAACAGATCATTTACCCCGCATTAGCTCCCCCGCACAATTTGTACTAGTTCACCCACCGGCACATATTCACGTAGACAATAAGTTTAATAGGTAGCCCCATGACTACAGTATCTAAATCCTCACCCAGCAAGCCCCGCAATAGCCGCGACATTCAACAATGGGACATCGACACCGACATTGCCATTATCGGCTTTGGCGGCGCCGGCGCTTCAGCGGCCATCGAAGCGGCAGATGCGGGTGCCAAAGTCACTATTTTTGAATTAGCCAGTGCCAGCGGTGGCTCTACCGCTCTATCTAGCGCCGAGATATACATGGGGGGCAATGGCGGCACCCCCGTTCAACAAGCCTGCGGCTATCACGACGACACCGAGAACATGGTGAACTACCTTAAGGCCTGCTTTGGCAATCAGGCCGACGACAGCAAAATTCGCGACTACTGCGAAAATAGCCTTAACCACTATCAATGGCTCACCGGCCTTGGCGTGCCATTTAAAATGAGCGAGCTCAAAGAGCGAGCCATTATGGCCTTAACTGACGACTGTTTACTCTTCACCGGCAATGAAAAAGCCTACCCTTTTACCGAACACGCTACGCCAGTCCCTCGCGGCCACAATCTTGAAGTGGAGGGTGATAATGGCGGCCCACTGCTCATGAAAATTCTTACCGAAGCAGTTCAGAGCCGCCACATTGAAGTGCACTACGATAGCCGTGCATTGACATTGATCTGCAACGACCAGGGCGACGTTGAGGGCGTGGTAGTTCGTATCGACCAGCAGGAAAAGACCGTTCGCGCTCGCAACGGCGTCATACTTTGCGCCGGCGGGTTTTGCATGAACGAAGAGATGGTCCGCAAATACGCGCCCACCTTTGACCGCGGTTTAATTCCCATCGGCAACCCTGGTGATACCGGTAGCGGAATTTTAATGGGGATGGGAGCCGGCGCGGGCACTACCAATATGCATGAATGCTTTGTCAGCCTACCCTATTATCCACCAGCCTCACTAACCTACGGTATTTTAATCGACGACAAAGCCCAGCGCTTCATAAACGAAGACTGCTATCACGGTCGGGTCGGTTACAACGCACTAATGGCCCAACGCAACGCGAAACGCATTTATTTTATAACCGATGTTGAAGGTTACGGCGATTACGAGAAAATGAGCTACCTCGGCGCACAAGTTGCCGGCACCGGAGACAGTGTGGTCGAGTTGGAGCAAGAACTCGAATTACCAGCTGGCAGCTTGCAACACACTGTTAACCAATATAATGCGGGGGCAAGCGAGGGGAAGGATCCTTTATTTCACAAAGCCGCGGCATGGCTACGGCCACTATCACCCCCGTATGTTGCCTTAGACTGCACATTAGGTCGCGGGCCCTTCTATCCTTTTTTCACACTTGGCGGATTAGACACCTTGCCCAGCGGCCAGGTATTAAATCCCGAGGGCACAATCATCCCCGGACTTTACGCCGCCGGCAGAACCACCGCTGGAATACCGAGAACTGCCGCGGGCTACGCCAGTGGTATGTCTGTGGGCGATGTCACTTACTTTGGCCGCCGAGCAGGCCAAAGCGCAGCGCAAAAGTAAGTATTAATCCGCACTTGCAGGGCTGCGTCGCAACGCTGCCCTCGCCTCTTCTCATTGATTTGCTACGAACAGAGTAGCAGCCTCGTCATTAGCTACCTATACTGTCTGCAACCCTGACGAAATATCGTAGTATCTATGTGGTTCAATTATTTGAAACACACTTTCGGCACGGTTACCTGAAAATCAATACTGGCAAAAAGCCCTACGCCATCAACAACGAGCCTAAGGCTTTTGCCTACAACTGGTTATTTCTGCACCCTATGAGTAATACGGACACCCACGAAACAGATCAGGTCGCCATTCTCACCGAGCAACATGTCCTTCAAAAAGCGGGTGGCCTCCATTGGTTTCACTGGTTGGTGGTCAGCCTATCACTACTGCTAACGTTAGGCGTTTGGCAATACTCGCGCGTGCAGGTACAGGAGAAAATCGAAAACCGCTTTAGCCGTGAAGCAGACCAAGTCATCACCTTGATTTCAGAGCGCCTACAAAAGTACGAAGACGCACTCTGGTCGGGCGTGGCAACCATCAGCTCCCACAACGGCGACATGAACAAGCAGCAGTGGCAAGTATTTGCTACCGAACTGCACCTACCGGTGAAATATAAAGGCATCAACGGTATTGGCGTTATCCACAATGTCCCTGGCGAAAAGCTCAATACCTATCTTCAGCAGCAACGCCAAATGCGGCCAAACTACAGAATTCACCCCCAACACAATAACGGCTACTTACTCCCCATAAGTTATATCGAACCAGAAATTGACAATTTAGCGGCGGTGGGCCTCGATGTCGCCCACGAGACCAATCGCTTAACCGCCGCCTTAAAAGCAAGAGATACCGGTGAAGCACAAATTACAGGCCCAATAATTTTGGTGCAAGATGCCGAGAAAACTCCCGGCTTCTTATTTTACGCACCTTTTTACGATAATTTAAAAACCGATAGTCTCGAGGAACGCCGCAATCAATTTGCTGGCATGGTCTATGCGCCGTTTGTGGTGCACAAGCTCATGCGAGGCACACTAGAGAAGAATCGCCGCCAAGTTGGCATTAGCATTAGTGACAATGGCGAATATCTCTATGACGAAAACAAAAAAAATGAAATAGACTTCGACCCAAATCCGCAATTCAAAAAAACCTACGCCATCGACGTTTACGGACGACAGTGGAATATCAATGTATGGTCAACTAACGCGTTTCGCAAAGAAACCCAAAACGCTCAACCAATGTTAATTCTCATTGGTGGTATCTTAATCGACACCATGCTCCTAAGTTTATTTCTACTTCTATCACGAGCAAACCGGCGCGCCCTAATGTTTGCCGAGCGAATGTCCGAAAGCTATCAACACAAAGCCCAAGAATTGCAAAAATCAGTTTCGCGCCTTGAAACTTCCAATGAAGAGTTAGCTCAATTTGCCTTTGCCGCGTCCCACGACCTTCAGGAGCCATTACGCACATTAAGTAATTTCAGTGAACTTCTAGAGGAAGAGCTCGCCGGTACAGAACAAAGTGAGCGAGTATTGCTCTCCGTTAAATTTATTAGCGAAGCCGCCGAGCGCATGCGTAATTTAGTCTTTGGCCTGATGTCTTACAGTCGAATTGGCCGCGCGCCGACCCTCACTCAAGTCAACTGCAATACACTCGTAACTCACGTCATTGCCGATTTAGACGCCGCCATTGACGCCCAACTCACCAACATCAGTGTCGGCTCCCTGCCCACTATTAGCGGCTACGAAACCGAGTTGCATATGCTATTCCTAAACCTTATTAGCAATGCACTTAAATTCAAGAAGGCTGACACTCAATTACAATTAAATATAGCCTGCGTTGATAAGGGTAAGGACTGGTGCTTTACTGTCAGCGACAATGGCATCGGCATTGAAACTGAATATCTCGATCAGATTTTTATGATATTTAAACGACTACACAGCCAAGACACCTACCCCGGCAGCGGCATAGGTCTAGCCAACTGTAAAAAAGTAGTTAATTTACATGGCGGAAAAATTTGGGTGGATTCAAGTTTAAACAAGGGTAGCACCTTCTGTTTCACCATTCCCAAGGTAATTATACTATGACCGGCAAACTTGAAAAAATTCTATTAGTCGACGATAGTGGCGCCGATAATTATTATCATCAGATGATTATCGAAAAAGCAAAAGTCTGTAAAGCAATAAGCAGCTATAGCCAAGCCAGCGATGCGCTGGATACTATTTCCGACGCAATAAAAAAAGGCCAGCGCCTGCCAGACTTAATTTTTTTAGATATCAATATGCCCGTTATTGATGGTTGGGAGTTTCTTGAGCGCTATGAAGCCATAGTTCCCCAAGACTCCCGCCACCCGGTGATTATCATACTATCTACGTCAGTGAACCCCATCGACCATGAACGCGCAGAGTCACACGCTTCTGTAACCGCGTATTGCAGCAAGCCGCTTTCCGCAGATAAGTTACAAGGTATCGTCGAGGACTATTTTTCTTAGGCTTCCCTATAACCCCTTCGCTTTACCCATGATAATTCTGCCATATACCGCCACAAGCGGCACACCACATACGCTGGCGCCTGCCGGCTAGTCGTTTTCATTAGCGCATTATCTAAATTGCTTAAAATCAGGCTTACGCTTTTCCATAATCGCCATAACGGCTTCGATATTTTCCGGGCTACCCGCCAAACGCGCCATGCCCTCAGTTTCGCCACCCATAGCAGAATGAATGGCAGCGCGGTGCACATTGCGCATTAACTTTTTGGTTTCAACAAGTGAGTTGACCGGCCATTGAGCAATTTCCCGCGCCTTTTCCATCGCCTTGGTAAGAACCTCCTCATCACTAAACTGAGCCGTGGCAATACCTAAACTGACTGCGCGTTCGGCATTAATCCACTCTGAGGTATACATGAGTTCTGCAGCTTTACGCGCACCAATAATGGCTTGTAATTGGTAGCTACTGCCCCACTCTGGCACCAAACCCAATGCGGTAAAGGGGAAGCGTAAACGCAGACTCTCGCCAACATAGATCACATCGGTATGCAGCAATAAGGTAGCGCCGCCACCAACGGCAACACCACAGGCGGCACTCACAACTGGCTTATCGAAATCCACCAACGCTTTTGCCGATATCGCAAAGGGATGCTCGCCATCTGACTCTGAAAAATCATTGAGGTCGACCCCGGAGGAAAAATCGCTGCCTGCCCCAGTGATGACCACACAGGCAACTGCGGGATTCTCTCCAGCGGCAATTAAGGCATCTCGAAACGCCAGCCACTGCTCATTACTAAAGGCGTTTTTTCTCTTGGGCCGGTTGAGGGTTAATAGCAATACGCCATCGTCGTCGAGTTGTTGTAGTACGGTGTCGCTCATTGAGGGCCTCAATTTGGGTTTGTTTTAATATGACATGGCGCCGTGTTATCACAACGCACAGGTTCTGAATTTTGCGTCAGACGTCTGACGTCGGACGTCCGACAAAGCCAGCCTTAATCATAAAATCGCACACAGTCGGCCAAGGCCGCCCGCTCTGTTCGGCAGCTATTCACTGGGTCACTGTTGTCTTCATAGCCGAAGGACAGTCCAAATAAAAGCCTATTACTGGGGTCGATACCCAGCTGCTCACGCACCAAGTCGCAGTTAAAACTCAAGGCAGTTTGCGGACAGCTGGCTAGGCCATGGGCAGTGAGGCTAAGCATGAGGGTTTGGGCATACATACCCAAGTCAGCGGCTTCACGCAGACCGAAGCCATCAGGCAAGAAGAGAAAAGCGACGTGGGGCGCACCAAAGAAAGTAAAGTTATTAGCAAATTGTTCGTTACGGGCCGCTTTATCATCGCGGCTAATACCCATTGCGCCATACAGTGTTGCAGCGGCGGCGTATTGCCGCTCTTTATAAACACCGGCGTATTTTCCGTCGTAGGGAAAATCCATTGTCCAGGCGCCGCTATTAAACGCCTGCGGAATTTTATTGCGTAAGCGCTCAATACTCTCGCCACTCGCCACAGCGACCTGCCAAGGTTGGGTGTTGCAGTTGGAGGGCGCCTGTTGCGCAGTGGCAAATACTGCCTCCAATATTGCACGGTTTACTTGCGCAGGTAAAAAGCTGCGCACCGAGCGGCGCTGCTGTACTACTGCTGAAAATATCGCTGCTGAGTCTGCCATCTTAATCTGCCTGTTTTACTGCGCCGTTCGCCAATAGCTCTGCAATTGCCGATACATCAAAGCCGAGCTGTTGTAACAGTGCGCGGGAGTCTTGCCCCTCTGCTATGGGGCCGTGTTTGAGTTCACCCGGCGTGCGCGAAAACCGCGGCGCGGGTGCCGATTGCAAAACGCCGTCACGGCGCACGAGATTTTGACGATGCTGATTATGGGGATAGGTCTCTGCCTCATCAAGATCTAAGACCGGTGCAAAACAGGCGTCGCTACCCGCAAAAACATCACACCACTCTTCGCGCGTTTTCTCTAAAAAACGCGCTGCCATCGCCGCTCTGCGCTCAGGCCAAGCCGCTTTGTTCATTTGATTGAGGTAGTCTGTCCCCCCAAAATCAAGCTCGAGCTTGTCGAGCAACTGTGCATAAAAATGAGGTTCTACTGCGCCTACGGACACCGATCGACCATCTTTACAGAGATAATTTCGGTAGTACGGCGCGCCGCCATCCAGTAAATTTTGCTCGCGCTGGTTCTCCCAAAAGCCAATGCCCTTGAGTCCGTGAATAGTGCTTAGCAATGAAATTGCGCCGTCGCAGATAGCCGCATCGATAACTTGACCGCGCCCAGATTGATGCCGCTCCAATAAAGCCGACAATATTCCCAGCAGCAAGAACATCGAGCCGCCGCCCAAATCGCCAATCACGTTGAGGGGCACGGGCGGCGCCTCATTGGCATTGCCAAAGCTGTCGAGCATTCCGGTTATAGCAATGTAATTAAGGTCGTGGGCGGCGGTTGTGGCCAGCGGGCCATCCTGTCCCCAGCCAGTCATTCGCGCATAGACTAGGCGCTTATTGCGCTGAGCACACACTTCCGGTCCTAGCCCCAGCTTTTCCATGACACCGGGACGGAAACATTCAATAAGCACATCGGCGGTTTCTAGGAGCTGTAATACAATATCGACCGCCTCAGGCTTTTTGAGATCAAGGGCAATAGATTGCCGCCCCCGCGCCGTTACATCGCCGGGGTTATCACCCATTCCACCACCGCTGGCTCGGTCCACACGAATAACCTCGACGCCCAGATCTGCCAATAACATACAGGCGTAGGGAGCAGGACCGATGCCTGCCATTTCAATAACGCGGATACCGCTTAGGGGGCCGGACATTGGAGAAAACCTTCGGTTGAGTCGGACGTCGGGCGTCTGACGTCGGGTGGCAAAACACGCAAAATATTACGCGCCAGACGAATTGCGTCGGACTTCAGACATCCGACGCCAGACCAAGCCTTACTCGCCCTTAAATACCGCTGGACGCTTTTCTTTAAAAGCACGCATACCTTCTTTGGCATCTTTAGACGCGAATACTGGGCCAGCTAGTTCATCTGACTTTTGCATGGCTTCATCTTCACTGAGGTGCTCTGTGTGCTCACGCAGCGAGCGCACCACTGCTTTCACAGCCAAGGGGCCGTTAGCGCAAATTTTTGCGGCAAATTTCTTGGCTTCATTCAGGGTTTCACCCTTGGGCACCACCCGGTTGATTAAGCCAAACTCCAATGCCTGCTGGGCGCTGACACGATCACCAGTGAGCAATATTTCTGCCGCAATGCAGTAGGGAATTTGCTTACGCAGGCGAATAGTTGAGCCCGACATAGGGTATAGGCCTCGAGCCACTTCGGTAACGCCAAAGATGGCGTCTTCCGCTGCGACGCGAATATCGGTGCCTTGCAGTATCTCGGTACCACCGGCCAGCGCAAAGCCTTCTACCGCCAGAATAATAGGCTTGCATGGGCGATTTTCGCGCAGCAAGGCCTGCCAGTGCACATTAGGTACCGTGGCCATAATCGTCATGAATTCTTCAGCGGTGGCTTGGTCGCCATCGGGACCGACTTTTAAATCCATACCGGCGCTAAAGGTATCACCCTTGGCGGTGATAATAGCGCAATAGAGATTGTCGTCTTCGTCTAATAAGCGCCACGCCTTGTACATGCCAAGCAGCATTTCTGAACTAAAGGCATTTTTAGCCTCAGGACGATTCAAGGTCACAATTAATACATTGCCCTCTTGTTCAACCAGGCAGTGTTTGGTGCTGATGTTTAATTCTGTTGGCATATTCACTCCGTTTTATTATTGCTAGATGCTGAACGGGAAATAGGAGACGCAAAACCCGATGGCCATGTGAGCTTCTTCTAAGCTCAGCGTCTACCGTCTCCCGTCAAGCCTCTCCCGCCTACGCTACGGCGCCTTTACCGCTCTCAGCAAAGGCCTTAGCTGTTTTGTAATCCGGCTTGCCGCTTGGCGCACGTGGCAGCTCTTCAATAAGGTGTATTTCGCGGGGGACTTTATAGCCCGCGATATGTTTACGGCAGTGTTCTTGCACATTATTTAAATCCAGCGTTACGCCTTCTCGAGCTTGAATGACGGCGCTAACACGACTGCCCCATCGGTCATCAGCAAGCCCGACCACAAGGGCATCAAAAATTCCCTCATGCGCTTTAAGTGCAACTTCAACTTCTTCTGGGAAGATTTTCTCTCCGCCGCTATTGATGCAGTTAGAGCCACGACCAAATACAGTTATTGAGCCATCGTCCTCAAGCTTGGCGGCGTCACCAGTCAGCAACCAGCGCTTGGCATCCACTTCCAAGAAGGTTTTAGCGGTTTTAACGGGGTCATTGTAATAGCCCATTGGGATATAACCCGCGCGGGCGAAAATACCGGTTTCTCCCAATTCGGCATGGCGTGGTGCCTTGCCCTCTTCCTCAACAATGACATCCATATAATCAGTTCGGCTGACATTCCCCAAACCGGAAGCGGTTTTTTTACTGCCATTGTCCATACCCATTTGGCCGCCCTCAGAGGAGCCAAAGGCATTGGTGATAAAAACATTAGGGAAAAACTTTTTAAAGGCGTCTTGTTTGGCCTCAGAGAAAATCGCACCACCAGAGCCAACATTAAATACATTGGATAAATCCCAGCGATCTGGATTTGCCGCCAAGCTGTCCAACAGCGGAATAGCCATAGCGTCACCAACTATCTGGACCGCATGCACTTTCTCATCGGCAACAATTTGCCAAACTTGTTCACCATCAAAAGAGCGATTGTGATTCAGAACCAAGGTATTCCCGGCCAGTAATTGAATACAGGCGTACCACCACGAAGCGCCGTGCATCAATGGCGCTAAGGCGATGCCGCGCAAAGGGTTTTCCATCACGCGCTCACGAATGTCCTCAGGCTTTTCGCATGGCCCCAGTGGCGAGAAGTGACCACCGCCACCCATCGCCGCAAAGAATACATTCTTGTGGGGCCACATTACGCCCTTTGGCATACCTGTAGTGCCGCCGGTATAGAGAATAAAGTAATCCTCGTCAGCGCGTTCGCCAAAATCACGCGCCTTACTCTGGGCTTCGGTAGCCTTGTGATAATCGACTGCACCAATAAGAGACAAGTCTTCATTGGTTTCGTCGGCCACCGAGACAAAGATATTCAGCTTTTTAGCCGCATCACGCACTTCAGCAATGGCGGGAATAAATTCGCGATGGTGGATACACGCCACCATGTCGGCGTTATCAAAAATATACAGTAGCTCGTCTTTAACATAGCGATAATTTACGTTAATAGGCACTGCACGAATTTTAAAACAGGCGAGCATCGCTTCCAGATACTCACTGCAGTTATACATATACAAACCGACATGATCACCGGCTTTTACGCCCTGTGCCGCGAGATAGTGGGCCATTTGATTGGCGCCCGCATCTAACGCAGCAAAGCTGCTGCGCCGGTCACCACAAACCAGTGCCTCGCGCTCTGGAACCTTGTCGGCAACCGCCTCGAATAAATCAGCAAGATTAAAGTGCATTCCCATAAGCCAGTCCCTTCTTATTTTCAGGCGGTACGTCGCCGCGCCCTGCAGTTTTGTGTGATTGCTACCGCAGCCGTCGATCAAGACATTTCTGACGTCGATCAACAGCCACGATACGTGTACTCAAAAAAGCCCAATGTAGCAATCAGCGCTGGCGGTGACCATCCTCCCAAGAGACGAGGTCCTGGGCCAGCGTTATTAACACATAGGATTAAGGCTTATCAGCACTCACAACCCACATCGCATAGAATTGCGCACCACCGCCATAGGCATGCCCTAGGGCCGTTTTAGCGCCATCGACCTGATGCCCATGCGCTTCACCGCGCACTTGCTGAGCTGCTTCTGCGAAGCGAATCATACCGGACGCACCGATCGGATTTGACGACAATACCCCACCAGAGCAATTCCAGGGAATATCGCCACCCTCTATTAACGAGGTCGCGCCGCTCATGGTTAACTCCCAACCCTTACCGACATCGGCAAAGCCAAGATTTTCCAACCACATTGGTTCGTACCAAGAGAAAGGTACATAAACCTCAGCGCAATCAAGGTCTTTGCGAGGGTTATGAATCCCCGCTTGGGCGTAAACATCTTTGGCGCAGTCGATACCAGCTTGAGGATTAACCTGCTCGCGACCGGCATACATGGTGGGCTCAGAGCGCATCGCGGTACCGCGAATCCATGCAGGTTTACGAGGCGACTTCGCAGCCAAATCTTCATTGGCAATAATCATTGCACACGCACCATCAGAGGAAGGACACGCTTCCAAAAAGCGCAGCGGCTCCCACAGCATGGGGCTGTCTTCTACTTCTTTCATCGTGATATTTGGCAGCTGCAAATGCGCCAGGGGGTTTTTAGCACCGTGCAAACGATCCTTCACCGCAACTTTAATGCCCGCGTCATAGGGCGCGTTTGAGCGACGCATATATTCACGAATAATTGGCGCAAAATAACCACCAGCACCGGCATTTAAATGCGGCGAAAATGGCTGAGGGTTAGACAACGCCCACATCGCGTTTGACTCGGACTGTTTTTCAAATGAGACAGTCAATATGCGTTTAAACACGCCGCTCTGCACATAAGAAGCCGCCACAATGGCAGTAGAGCCGCCTACCGAACCAGCAGTATGTACCCGCAGCATAGGCTTACCGTTACACCCTAGGGCATCAGTGAGATACAGCTCAGGCATAATAATGCCTTCAAACATATCCGGCGCTTTGCCGAGAATAACGGCATCAATGTCATCCCATGTCAGCTCAGCATCCTCAAGTGCGGCGATAGCCGCCTCGCGCACTAAGCCGGCAATAGATACATCTTTGCGTTTCGTCTTATATTTAGTTTGGCCTACGCCAACAACCGCTGCTAACTGGGCCATTATTTCGCCTCCAATACGGTAACCAAGTTTTGTTGCAGGCAAGGCCCTGAGGTGGCATGAGCAACACCGCGCTTAGCTTCGCCACGAATAATTCGCATAGCGACTTCACCAATACGAGACAAGCCCGACGCCATCATCACATTCCCTGCTAACACGCCACCAGAGGGGTTTATCACAGTTTCCTCACTCAGCCCCAAGGCTCGCTTGAGAATAATTTCCTGATGACTAAAGGGCGCATAAAGTTCTGCGACATCGACTGGACCGTTGCTCACGCCAGCGGCTTCGCCAGCAATTTCAGTTGATACTGAACGGCTTAAGTCACGCGAACCGATGTGATGCGTTTCAATACGATGATCAATGCCTTTTATCACTGCATAGGGCTTACCCCACTCTTCGGCCTTTTCGACAGTGCAGATTATCATTGCGCAGGCGCCGTCAGAGATTGGGCAGCAGTCATGACGACGCAGCGGCGACATATACATTGGCTCAGCCAATAGACTCGTCGCATCACCATCACTTTTTAGCTGGGCATAGGGATTACTCAGCGCATTATTACGCGAACGAGCGACGACTTCGGCCATATCAGTTTCAGTAATATCGCCCGAATCCAACATAGTACGCGCTTGCATGGCCGCAAACGCAATCGTATCTACCCACAGCGGCGCTAGGTAGTAGGGGTCTAACTGTTGAGACAGAACAATTGGCAATTCACCGGGCGAGGACTTACCGAAACCATAAAGTAAGGCCGACTCCGCGCTGCCCATTTGAATTTTCAACCAAGCCTCATAAAGGGCCCACGCCGCGTCCATTTCAACGTGTGATTCTTTTATTGGTGGCACCGCGCCTAGCGCATCGACGCCAGAAACAAAAGCGAACGCCGCGCCCTGCTGGTAATCGCAGCTACCTGAACAAGTAAAGTCGACATCTTGGGCATTGGTGATCCCAGCCTGCTTATAAACTTCCTGCAGCACCGGCATTATTAATTCTACTTCGTTTTGCGCCCCTGCATCGCGCTGGCATTGGGATTGCGCAAAGGCAACTATCGCAACATCACGCATCTTATTTGCCCTCTTCAATTAATTTACCGATATCGCTAACCGCCATATCCGGCTCGTCGATCGGCTTGAAATATCTGATGTTTTCCATGGCGTAGCCCCACTCTTCCTCAGGTTTCCACACGGCTTCAACCCGCATACCAATACGCACATCTTCGTTTTTACATTCACTGAGCAAGTGTAAGAAGCTTAAATTTGCGCCGTCCAAGACCAAATTAGCAATAACATACGGGGGCTTGATCGGGTTGCCAGGAATTGGGATATAAACAATGGTAAAGGACTCCACTGTGGCTTTATTGCCAAGCACGACTTCTTCGACCGTTGGTACGCCACAGGCTGCACAGGAGCCACGCGGAGGAATATAAACATTGCGGCAATTTGGGCAGCGCTGACCTACCAATAGGCCTTTTTTAATGGAGTGTAAATACTGCGCCGTCGCCTTGCCCGCCGTGAAGTTATAGGTAAGGTAGATTGGCGCTTCCATGCCGGTAATGGGATCGGTCGCGTCATTGGGTTTTAACTCACCCAGCAGGGCTACCGCTTCCGGTACAAAGCCATTGATATCGGCCATTAGCCCCTTGGTTTCCTCGGCCCAGCGCACTTTGACACGCATGCCGGTGCTCATTGCAGCCTCGTCACCAGCGTCAACCCAGTGCAGCATAGGGGTATCAGCGCCGTCGAGCTGGATCATTGCCCACGCGAAAGGCTTATCACAGGGATGCGCTTTACGGGGGTGACTTACCCAGCACCAAGTTTTTACTACACCACTGTCCGGAAGCTCGACAAATTCAGTCAGGGCCTCAGCACTGACCGGATCAAACTCAACAGGGGGCATAAGTACCTTGCCATCACTGGCTTTAATACCTACCATTTTGCGCTCACGCAATGAGGTCAGGAACTGACCGACAATTGGCCCTGTCGAACGGGTATAGGTATACCCGAGGGTAAAGGCCTGGCTAAGCACTTCAGCCGATTCAGCCATCTGATTTCTCCTTCACGGTTAAATACGATAAATTCCGACGCGTGCCTAGATTGCTAACAATCACTGTTGTTACAACAGCTTCGTCTAGAATGAGATATTCTAGAAGGAGTATCTCTGGGCCACCAAAAACAGACAATGTCGCTGCTGATCAAGTCGCTGACAAAAACGATCATCCAAACTTATAGGATCGATAATGGCCGCAAAAACCCCCTACCAACACCGCAACCCCATTATTCGGTATGCGCTGCTCACCCTGGGCTGGGTTTCCTTTGCACTTGGCATGATTGGTCTGCTGCTACCTGTCGTGCCTACCTCGCCTTTTTTACTGCTTAGCGCGGCCTGCTTTTTACGCAGTTCACCGCGTTTTTACTTCTGGCTGACCGAGCACCGCTGGTGGGGCCGCTATATTCGCTATTTTTTGGACGGTCAGGGCATTCCACGACGCATTAAAGCGCTAATACTCTGCATGCTGTGGATTATGATTTTGAGTAGCGCTTTTTTAATCGTAAAGATTATGTGGGTTTCAGTGACGATGATTATTATTGCGGGGGCGGTTTCGGTTTATATTATTAGGCTGCCGGAGCCGCAGGAGTGACGACTGCGGGACGGGAGAGGCTAAAAGCGTCGGGTGTCTGAGGTCGGACGTCGGACGTCGGACGTAAAGGCTTTCCTTCCAGACGTCAGACGTCCAAAGCCTTAGCCATATTCGCAGCGATACTGCTCGCTACGCGCTTGGCACGCTCGGTCTTTTCACCGCTAAAGTTCTCATCAGCCGTCACTATAAAATAGTGCAGCCACTGTTCGAAGTCACTTGCCCGCAAGGCCTGTTTGCCATGTAACTGCCGATGTATATTCATGGTGTGGCGCTGATACTCATTGTCGCCCAGTAGCAGTTTTTGCCAATACGCTTTGATACGAGGGAAGTGTTCAGCGATGTCGATATTGGCCACATCAATAAATATCGGGGCCAAGCCCGGATCGCCTAGCAGACGAGCGTAGAAGGCCTCGACAAAAGCCGCGATATGCTCAGGGCTATCGAGATCAGGCTTGCGCGTATTTACTGGAGATTCAGACATAATAGATTTAGATATAAGCTAGGAGCTTAAGGTTCACAGCCTAAGCTCCGATTGCGGCTAAAAATAGCCCTGCAACTTACTTCTTCTTGCGAGACTTTTTCGCTGTAAATGTCTTCAGGCGTTGCTTGTGCTCAATCTGCCTTTTAGTGAGCACGTTCTTTTTGCCTTCGAAGGGGTTTTCTGAGGTTTTATACTCAATTTTGATAGGCGTGCCCATCATCTTCAATTCACGACGGAATACCTTTTCCAAATAACGCGTATAGCTAGCGGGGACTTTTTCAGTCTGGTTTCCGTGAATAACGATGATCGGCGGGTTCTGTCCACCGGGGTGGGCGTAGCGTAATTTAATACGGCGGCCATTGATCATTGGTGGTGAATGACCGTGTACCGCGCCTTCCAATATAGTGGTGAGCATACGAGTTTGTAATTGCCGAGTAGCCGATTCATAGGCTTTCTCAACTGATTCATAAAGATGGCCGACACCAGTACCGTGCAGCGCGGAGATAAAGTGAATCTCAGCAAAATCAATAAACTGTAAACGGCGATCTAATTCACTTTTGATATGATTTTTCTGATCTGCGGTGAGGCCGTCCCACTTATTGATTGCGACGACCACCGCACGCCCAGAATCGACTACTTGGCCAAGCAAATGCAAATCTTGATCAACGATGCTTTCGCGGCCGTCCATCACGAGAATAACAACATGCGCGTCGTCTATCGCCTTAAGCGTTTTAACAATAGAGAATTTCTCTACCGCTTCGGAGATATGCTTACGTTTACGAATACCCGCCGTATCGATCAGCGTGTAATCTTCACCCTCGCGCTGGTAGTTTATGTATACACTGTCTCGCGTCGTACCCGGCTGGTCGTAGACCACAACACGGTCTTCCCCAAGCATGCGGTTAACCAAGGTGGATTTACCCACATTAGGCCGGCCGACTACCGCAATTTTTTTACCCGTCGCCAGCGAGGCCTGCTTGTCTTCCGCCTCTTGGGGAAACTTAGCCAGCACATCATCCATTAAGGCGCGCACGCCCTTACCTTGAGTGGCGGTTAAAGGGTAGATATGTTCCGCGCCGGTTTTGTAAAACTCAGCCTTCGCCACTTCGGCGTCAACGCCATCGACTTTATTGGCTACAAAGAATACAGGTTTAGAACAACTGCGCAGGTGCTTGATCAAGCCTTCATCAGCCGGCATTAAGCCGGCGCGGGAATCCAACATAAGCAATACGGCATCAGCCTCATCAATGGCCTGCATTGATTGCTGCGCCATCGGGCCGTCTATGCCTTCTTCATCGCCATTGATACCACCGGTATCAATAACGATATAGCGACGATTGCCATGACTGGCCTCGCCATACTTGCGGTCGCGGGTGAGACCGGGGAAATTAGCCACCAATGCATCACGGCTTTTCGTTAGCCGGTTAAACAGAGTTGATTTGCCGACATTGGGTCGGCCTACCAAGGCGATTACTGGAACCATAATATTTTACAACTCTGCGCGGCACTATGCCGGTATAAAACTAATCAACAAATCAAAGGTCTTGCAGTTTATAGGCGGCAAGTTCACCGCTATTTCCGTAGACGTACAATAATTTACCATCGGCAATCATTGGCGCGCGTAAACCGTCACTATCAACCCGAGTACGCGCAATCAAATGACCATCAACTTGTGCCAACATATGTAAATAGCCTTCGAAATCCCCCACACCAATCGCGCCATCAAAGGCGACCGGCTCGGTTAGTTCGCGACGGGCCAATACTGTCTGAGTCCAACGTGCGCCCTGACCATTGCCGTCAAGTGCGTTAATGCTGCCATCGGCGTCGACGACATAGATATTGCCCAAGGCACTGGCTGCGCCTACATAGCTAGAGGTTTCCTTGCCCCAGAGTGGACGACCGCTACCAATATCAATTGCCATAATTTGGCCTTGATAGCCGGTAGCTATCACAGTTTGACCATCTTCCAACACCAATAGGCGACCATCGACATCCACTAAACGCTCAATTTCAGTGCTACCTTGAGGAACAGAAATCCGCTGTTCCCAACGCACCGCGCCATTCTCGATATCAAAGGCAACAACTCGGCCATTGGCAAAACCAACCATGACTACGCTACGCACGATTTTTGGCGTGCTGGTGCCGCGCAAGGTAAGCCGCGGTACTTGTGAAGAGTAAGTCCAAAGCGACTTGCCGTCGCTGGCGCTAAAACCGTGAACCTCACCACTATAAGTTTGGGCAACAACAACCTCACCGTCGCTTTGTGGCGCGCTGAGCACTTCACTATTCACTGGCGCAGTCCAGATGATCTGCCCTGTCAGTCGATCTAGCGCGACCACTTCACCGTCTGAAGTGCCGACAAAAAGCATGGTGCCAGATACACCAACGCCACCGGATATGCGTAAATCGTGAGATTTTTTCCAGATTTTTTTACCGGTCACTTTGTTCAAGGCTGCAATTTTGCCATTGGACGAGGCAACAAAGATCTCTTCGCCATCTATAACCGGCGTAATGCGGTGGTAGGCTTCCGCCTGACCATCGCCTAATGAGTAAGACCAAGCTTCTTTCAGTTTCTTCTCAGCCTGAAAGTCAGTGAGTCTGGCGGGTTCACGGCTGGTCGGGTCCGAGGCACAGGCAACAACCATAAGTGTAGCTAGCACGAGACTGAGCTTGCGAATTAAGACCATTAGTTAGTTCCTTTTTCAGTAGAAACGGCAACGCTTAAATCACTGATTTTCAAATCCAACAGCGCGTTATTACTCGGCACTTCCTGCTCTTGCGCTATAACTTTAGCTTGCTTATACGCCGTTAAGGCTGCGGATTTATCACCCTGAGCAAATAAAATATCGCCACGTAACTCTGCTGCTTGGGCGCCATAGCCCGTTCCAGCTACATCATCTAACAATGCCAAAGCCGCAGGATAATCATTCAGCGCATAGCGCACTTGCGCGAGACGAACTTGGGCTTGGGCTTTCAACACTGGCTCTGGCCCCTGCTTAAGCACCCATTCCAACTCCGCTACCGCAGCGTCGAGTTCGCCATCTTGCACAGCGTATTTCGCCTTATATAAGGCGGCAAACTGACCGTAACTCAAATTGCCATACTGATCTTTTAAAGTATTTGCCAAATGTTCAGCAGTGCTTCGACTCGTTCCGTCGCGCTGCACTGCGGCATCCGCAACCATTAAATTGTCAAAAACAGCTGAAGCTTGGGCGGCTTGATCTTTTACATGCCCTTGCCATCCCTTCCAACCAAACACCATCGCCAGTGCTAAGCCAATACCAAAAACCGTCGACTTGCCGTTTTCCTGCCACCATCTTTTAATGGCTTCGACTTGTTCTTCTTCTGTACGAAACGTTTCCACTTAACTTCCTCTCCGACGTAGGCAGTGCCTTAAAAATAGTATTTTAAAATGAAGCGTTTAAAAAAAATGTTTACTAATATATTCAGGTAACTCAGCTATAGCTACCAACTGCTGCTCACTCTGGGCACCACGCAATGATTTTACCGCCGCTTGGCCACGCGCCAATTCATCTTCGCCTAGCACAATTGCCACTCTAGCGCCGCTCTTATCAGCCTTTTTAAATTGGCTTTTAAAACTGCCGCCACCACAATTTATTAGCACTCGAGCCGTCGGCAGCGCACTGCGCAAGACTTCGGCCAAACTCAGCGCTGCAATCTCAGCGCCCTCACCAACGGAGACAATAAACACATCCGCTAAAGCTGGCATTTCCGGCGCTACCGCTAAGGTCTCAAGCAGTAAACACAGACGCTCAATTCCCATGGCAAAGCCAACAGCTGGCGTTGGCTTACCGCCTAATTGCTCCACCAAACCATCATAGCGACCGCCAGCACATACCGTACCTTGGGCACCCAATTTATCTGTGGTCCATTCAAACACTGTCAGACCGTAATAATCCAGTCCACGCACTAATTGGGGATTGAGCTTATAGCTAATTCCCGCAGCGTCAAGGCGCGCGCACAAGCCGTCAAAATGGCTGCGCGACACCTCATCGAGGTAATCTGCAAGCACAGGCGCAGCCAGCAATATTTCTCTGGTTTTCGGATCTTTAGTATCGAGTATCCGCAACGGATTGGTCTCGAGGCGACGCAGACTGTCTTCATCTAAATCGTCTTTAAAACCCGCCAAGTAATCCACTAAGGCCTGTCGATAATTTGCGCGCGACTCAGCGTTACCAATACTATTTAGCTCGAGAGTTAGCGCGTCAGTGATGCCAAGTTCTCGCCACAACCGCGCACTAAGCAATATCAACTCAGCATCAATATCTGGCCCAACCATGCCGAAGGTCTCGACGCCAACTTGATGAAACTGACGCAGCCGACCTTTCTGGGGACGCTCGTGGCGAAACATTGGGCCGGTGTACCACAGCCTTTGAATCTGGTTGTGTAGCAAGCCATTCTGGTCGCAGGCCCGCACACAGCTGGCGGTACCCTCTGGTCGCAGCGTTAGACTATCGCCATTACGGTCTGCGAAGGTATACATTTCCTTCTCGACAATATCGGTTACTTCGCCGATAGAGCGCTTAAATAACTCGGTGTGCTCAACAATCGGGAAACGAATTTCACTATAGGCATAGCGACTGAGCACATCCCGAATGCGACCTTCCAGGTACTGCCACAACGGTGTTTCTGTGGGCAGAATATCGTTCATACCCCTAATTGATTGTATACGTGCCAAAACTGATTCCTGTTTTGCCGCTTCCGCAGCACTGCTAAATAAATGCAAAAAGCCTTAGCTGCGCGCTATAAGGTCTTTTTCCTGTTCTGCTTTAACGGCGATCTTCTCTCGAATCAATTTTTCAAGATGATCCACCAAGCCTTCGTTCTTCACTTTGTGATCAGGCTTACCCGCCACATAGACTAAATTATTAGGCGTGCCGCCGGTCAAACCAATCTCGGCTTCTTTCGCTTCGCCGGGACCATTTACGATGCAACCTATCACCGCCACATCAAGGGGAATGGTCACATCGTCGAGGCGTGCCTCCAGTTCATTCATTGTGCTGATAACATCAAAATTCTGCCGTGAGCAGCTCGGACAGGCAATAAAGTTGATACCCTTGGTGCGCAGTTTGAGACTTTTTAATATCTCATAACCAACCTTCACTTCCTCGACAGGGTCTGCCGCTAAGGACACTCGAATGGTGTCGCCAATACCGTCCATTAGCAATAGACCAAGGCCGACAGCCGATTTAACTGTGCCGCCACGCAAGCCTCCCGCCTCGGTAATTCCCAAATGCAATGGCTGATCGATTTGACTGGCGATCTGCCGATAGGCGGCGACGGCCATAAACACATCCGAAGCTTTGACGCTAAGTTTAAAATTTTGAAAGTCCAGCTTATCGAGAATATCGATATGGCGCATTGCGGATTCCACCAGGGCCTCAGGTGTTGGCTCGCCATATTTGCGCTGCAATTCTTTTTCTAAGGAACCCGCGTTCACACCGATTCGAATCGGGATATTATGGTATTTGGCGGCGTCAATAACAGCCCGAACTCGATCTTCCCGGCCAATATTACCTGGATTAATACGCAGGCAATCCACGCCGTATTCGGCGACTTTAATTGCAATTTTATGATCAAAATGAATATCAGCAACCAAGGGCACCGACACTTGTTTACGTATTTCGCGAAACGCTTCCGCCGCTTCCATACTCGGCACAGAAACCCTAACTATATCGGCGCAGGCCGCTTCTAAGCGCTTAATTTGGGCAACCGTGGCGTCGACATCACAGGTTTCGGTATTGGTCATGCTCTGCACAGAAATCGGTGCATCGCCGCCCACGGCAACATTACCGATATGAATCTGCCGAGATACTCGACGCTTTATCGGAGAAGCCATTTTCATAATTCACCTACCTGTACACGCACTGCGTTACTATTTACCAAAGTCTTTAATTCTATTTTTTGACCGTTATATTCACTACTAACCGCCGGCCAATACGCCATATTAATCGTCACCGGCCCCTGCACGTCAAAACGTAATTTTTCGCCTTTTTCCTGCACACCACTCACCACGACGTTATTGTGAAAATCCCGCAGTTCTAGCCATACGGCCTCTGAAAACTCAAACTTCACTACCGCCGGTGTACCGTCGCCCTTTGGCGGCTGCTCGGAAGGTGTAACAAGCTTGCTCATCGCACTTTCAGAGCCCAGTAAAACCTCGCCTAAAGACGGTTCGACATTGATGGTCTTTAAAGGGTCAAAGCGCTCAGTTAACACATTTATTGCCAGCTCAGGCTCAGGCTTGCCGCCGTAAATCCACACTGCAACGAGCCAAATAACAAGTGAAATAAGTAATGCAGTTATCAGTGGCGCGTTCCCAGGAGCCTTGGCGATTCCCTGTGGGCGAACTGGTTGTTGCTCTTTATTCACCTCTTCCCGCCGACAAATACGATCGCAATCATTTAGAAGTGGCGCTTCATCTAAGCCCATATAGCGGGCGTAACTTTTAATGTAGCCACGTGCAAACAGCGGCGAGTTAAACCGCGAGTAGTCATTGTTTTCCAGCGCTTCCACATAGCTATTGAGCAAGTTCAATGCTTCAGCAGTTTCGAGCACAGACTTGCCAGCACTTATCCGCGCTTCATACAAAACTGAACCCGGTGGTCCCGGGTAGTAGTCATCTTTTCCCGGCATTTAAAGTTCCTTAACGGCCGCCACCGTTACTTTGCTGGATATAAGCTTTATACAATAAATACTCTTCAGATTTAGGGTATAAATTCTTAAGTGCCAGGGCAAAGCTCGCATGGGTGTTTTTGTCGTCAAACTTGTCTGCTAGTCGAATCCCTAGCCACAACGCGCTTGCGGATTGATTGACATTCTTAGTGCGAAACGCATCGTAGTAACGCTGGGCTTCGGCAAAGCGGCCCATGCGGAAATACACTTCAGCTAAGGACATTAGCACATTGGCGTCGTCGCCCTGCATCAGAAAGGCACGCTTAAATGCCGCTTCCGCCTTGGGCAACTCCCCAAGCTGCATATAACAACGACCGAGGTTAACAAAAGCTTCTACTCGCTTTTCATAAAGCAATTCCTGAACCACAACTTCAAGCTGGCTTGCAGCCTCTGCGTAGCGGCCCCGGGCATACAAAAAAGCCGCGTAATTATTACGTACCCGAGATACCTTTGGTGCCATGGCAATCGAGCGCTGATAGTATTTTTCAGCCATTTCCAGCTCCCCGGTATTCTGAAATACCAGCGCAAGAGCCTCTAGGGTTTCCGGATTATTCTTGTCCTTTTCTTCCACATACTGCAAATGACGCTTAGCCTGATTCCAATTGCCCTGGGAAATATAGTTTCGCGCCAGCTGCAGAGAGGTCTCAAAGGCTTTTTGCTCATCGGCTTTAGACGCAAAGCCACCACTTTTGGTCGTCACACACGCCTGCATTGATATCATCAACAACACAGCGAGAAAAAACCGGGCTAATACGGTGATGCCTTTTATTTTTAACCACGACATGCAGTACGCTCCCTAATGAAAATTAAACTAGACGAATTGGCTGTGCTAACTCTGATTCTGCCTTTTGACGGTGGCGCTCACTACGTTTCGTGCGATCTTGAACCTGACCGGCTAATTGGCCGCAAGCGGCATCAATATCATCACCGCGCGGCGTGCGCACGGTCGTTACATAACCGGCCTCTGTCATTGCAAGCCAAAAACGATTCACTGCATTATTGCTTGGGCGTTTATAGTTCGACAAAGAAAACGGATTAAAGGGAATTAAATTTACTTTACACGGCAAGTCCCGCAATACCTCAGCCAGTTCTTTAGCGTGTTCCACACTGTCATTCACCCCCGCAATTAAGGTGTATTCAATAGTGACAACACGATGGGTATCTTCTTGCTTGGCAATATAGCGTTTACTAGCGGCCAGCAATTCAGCAATAGGGTATTTTTTGTTGATAGGCACCAGCTGATTGCGCAAGGCATCATTTGGTGCGTGCAGCGAAATAGCCAAGGAAACCGTGGAAACCTCACCGAGCTTATCGAGCATGGGCACAACCCCAGAAGTACTCAGGGTAACCCGGCGTTTCGACAAACCGTAACCAAAGTCGTCGAGCATGAGGCTCATAGCCTCAACCACATTATCGAAATTGAGTAATGGTTCCCCCATGCCCATCATGACCACATTAGTCACAATGCGCTTATTGCCATTATTAAACCCATTGTAGGATTTAATCGCCAACCACACCTGCCCTATTATTTCTGAGGCAGTAAGGTCACGCATAAACCCCTGCTTGCCCGTTGCACAGAAACTGCAATCTAGACTACAACCCACTTGGGACGAGACGCACAGCGTGCCGCGCTGGCCGTCCGGTATCAATACGGTTTCGACCAGATTATTGCCACCAACTTCCACCGCCCATTTACGGGTGCCGTCAATAGAGTCGAGCTGTTTTACTACAGTGGGGGGACGAATCTCGGCAAGCTCCTGAAGCTTTGCCCGCAAGGGTTTGCCGAGATTGGTCATTTCATCAAAATTGTCGATCCCCGAATGGTGAATCCACTTGAGGATCTGCTGGGCACGAAATGGCTTTTCACCAATGGAACTGAGGTAAGCTTCCATATTCTTGCGCGACATGCCGAGTAAATTTACTCGGGGCTGCTGCACAAGCTCGGTGGTTTCGGTCTGATTTACTGCTGCCATTATCGTGCCCTGCAATGAGTGTGGACGTGCTTAAACGCGGTCGCACAGCTCACTGGTAGCGAAGAAGAAGGCGATTTCGCGCGCTGCAGATTCTTCTGAATCTGAACCGTGTACCGCATTGGCATCGATTGATTCAGCGAAATCAGCGCGAATGGTGCCAGCTGCCGCTTCTTTAGGGTTAGTTGCGCCCATTAGATCGCGGTTTTTCAGTACAGCGCCTTCACCTTCCAAAACCTGTACTGTCACAGGTCCAGAAGTCATGAAATCAATCAATGCTGGGAAGAAGGGACGGCCCTTGTGCTCAGCGTAAAAGCCTTCGGCTTGGTCACGGCTCAAACGCAGCATTTTGGCAGCAACAATACGTAAACCGGCTTTTTCAAAACGGCTGTAGATTTCACCAATAACGTTTTTGCTAACGGCATCAGGCTTGGCAATGGAAAGGGTGCGTTGAACGCCCATCGGTCTTTCTCCAAAAAAGTAGAACAATAACAACGGGTAAAATTTACCCGGCGCGAAAAATCGTCGAATTATACGCGTATTAGAGGCAAATAGGTACGCGAGTGAGGCTCAGACAGCGGGATATGACAGGGGTTTCGGCCTAGAATGGTTTTTCTACCAGAAATAGTCCCCCGCCCCACCGAGGCTTCAGTCTTGCTCGTCGAGCCAGGCGGCTTGAATGGCTTCCAAAACTTTTTCACCACTGCGCTTTGGATCGTCATCGAAATCCTCCAACTCCATCACCCACTGCCGCAAATCGACGAAATTTACGTAAGTTGGGTCAACATCGGGGTATTTCTCCGCCAATTCGATGCCAATATCCAGCACATCTGTCCATTTAAGCCCCATATTAAGCCTCTCTCTTGCGCCCAACGGGCCTTTAATGTTGTTCAGACACCATATTGATAGTGTAGCGGGGAATTTCGACCACCAAGTCACGATCACTCACTACAGCCTGACAGCTCAACCGAGAGTCAGGCTCTAAACCCCACGCCTTATCTAACATATCCTCTTCTAGCTCATCCGCCTCGTCCAGGGACTCTATGCCCTCCCGAACAATCACGTGGCAAGTCGTACATGCACAGGATTTTTCGCAGGCGTGCTCGATGTGAATACCATTGGCGAGCATAACGTCGCAAATGGTTTCACCACTAGTGGCTTCCAGTACGTCACCCTCAGGGCACAGCGTTTCATTTGGCAATACTATGATGCGTGGCATCGTGGCTTCCTTACAATTCATCTACCCGCCGGCCGGCGAGTGCTTGGTTAATACTGGCATCCATGCGCCGCTCGGCAAACAGCTCACTGGCCTTGCCAACAATTTCGATATGTTTAGCAATACTCGCCACCGAGCCGTGTTCACGCTCGTGATGCAGGACTTCCATTTTAGCCAGTAAATCCTGCTGCTCGGCTTCGCTGAGCATCGCCTCGCCATCTTGCAACAGCGCTGCGGATAATGCCTGCAATAAAGACTCCGCTTCAATTTGCTGCTCACGCAAGGCGCGGGCATCTTTGTCTGTCGCCGCCGCCTCCCAAGAGGACTTGAGCATATCTGCGATATCGGTGTCGTTCAGACCGTAGGCGGGCTTAACCGCAATATGACTCTCAACCCCAGTACTCTCTTCGGTAGCAAATACTTGTAATAGGCCATCGGCATCAACTTGAAACTTAACTTTGATACGCGCCGCGCCAGCCACCATCGGTGGAATACCCTGCAATTCAAATCGCGCTAATGAGCGACAATCTTCAACCAACTCACGCTCGCCCTGCACCACATGTATGGCCATGGCCGTTTGACCATCTTTAAAAGTAGTAAATTCCTGCGCCATCGCCACCGGAATAGTGGTATTGCGGTGAATTACTTTTTCAGTCAGCCCACCCATCGTCTCTATGCCGAGTGACAGCGGTATCACATCGAGAAGTAACATTTCATCGCCACTGCGATTACCAACGAGCTGGTCTGCTTGCAGAGCGGCCCCCAAGGCCACGACTCGATCGGGGTCTAAATCCACCAATGGTTCACGCCCAAACCACTCTGCCACACGTTCCCGCACTCGCGGTACCCGCGTGGAGCCACCAACCATTACAACATTGGCGATGTCTGCGCTGCGTAATTTAGCGTCGCGCAAAGCGCGTTTACAGGCTCGAATAGCAGTGTCAATTAATGGGTCAACCAATGTATTAAACTGTTCGCGGCTTAGGCTTTCCCGTATCTCACCCAATACCACATCAACCGCATTTGCATCACTTAGGGCTTCTTTAGCTTTGCGCGCAGCCGTCAATAAGCTGCGCTGCTGAAACATATCCAGATCTTGCAAACCCGTCGCGGCAACGTACCAATCTGCAATGGCGTGATCGAAGTCATCACCGCCCAAGGCCGAGTCGCCACCCGTAGACAGCACCTCAAATACGCCCTTGGTAAGCTGCAGTACAGAAATATCGAAAGTCCCGCCACCCAAGTCAAAAACAGCGATGGCCATTTCATCTTGCTGATCAAGGCCGTATGCCACAGCCGCAGCGGTTGGCTCATTGAGTAAGCGCAGTACGTGGATACCAGCAATTTTGGCCGCATCCTTGGTCGCTTGGCGCTGCGCGTCATCGAAATACGCCGGCACCGTAATCACCGCGCCAGTTAGCTCGCCGCCTAAGGTTTCTTCTGCGCGACGAGCAAGACTTTTCAAAATTTCCGCGGATACCTGTACCGGCGATAAATCACCAGCACGAGTGCGGATCTTGACCATATCTTGCCCTTGATCCAGCAACTCATAGGGCAACATTTTAGCACCCGCAGCGGTCGAGCAATCAGCATAAGAGCGCCCCATAAATCGCTTAACGGATAAAAGCGTATTGCGCGGGTCCTCGCTTGCAGCCGCCAATGCCGCTGCACCAACCATTGTTTCACCCGCCTCAGTGTAGTGTACCGCCGAGGGTAGTAAATGCTCACCATCAAGGTCGGCCAAGGTAACAGCATGAGCATTGCGCACGCTGGCGACCAGCGAATTAGTGGTCCCCAAATCAATCCCCACCGCGAGTTTACGCTGGTGCGGCTCAGGGGTTTGTCCGGGTTCTGAAATTTGCATCAAGGCCATAAGGGGTTTCTGAACTCCCGGCGATTTTCACGCCTTAATATCAGTAATCGAGCAACTCGCTCTCTTTCAACTCAGCTTCACTGCGCAGTTTTTCTAGAAACTGAAGTTTGGCGTAAGCCGCAATAGCTATGTCGAACTGCTTTTGATTGTAGGATTGTGAGAATGCCTGCTTTTGTTTGCTAGCGGCCTCATCTAAATCGCGATAAAACACGTCAAGCGCTTGCTCTGGATCGCTAGCATCGTGCAATTCCGAAAGTTCCTCACGAAGCTGCATTTGCTGCATAAGAAATTCAGGGTCTTGGAAGGTAGTTGACGACATATCGCTATTTACCCCCGCCAATTTCAACAAGTAAGCGGCACGCCGCGTAGGCGAAACTAGGGTTTCATAGGCTTCATTGATGAACGAGGACTGTTGCACCGCCAAACGTAAATCGCGTTCGGAGCCATTGGCGAAGCGATCGGGATGGGCTTCGCGCTGCAACGCTCGGTAGCTGCTCGTTAACTCGGGTATCGCAACCTCATAGGTTTCAGGCACGCCCAGCAACGCGAAATAATTTTCTTGAGGATTAAATACAGACATAAGTTTATGGCCAGCCAGCAAGGCCGCTAAACGGTAAAGCTCTCACCGCAGCCACACTCCGCCGACACATTGGGATTATTAAACTTCAGCCCCTCGTTAAGGCCTTCCTTTACATAATCCAGCTCGGTACCATCTAAATAAACCATGCTTTTAGGGTCGATATACACTGAAGCCCCGTCTTTTTCGAAGACCTGATCTTCGGCTTGGGGTTCATCGACAAATTCCAATACATAGGCCATGCCGGAGCAGCCAGAAGTCCGCACGCCAATGCGAATACCCAAACCCCGGCCACGACCGAGCATTTGCTTCTTTATATGACTAGCCGCTGCACTGCTTACTGAAACTGGCATGCACTCTCCCCTAATATCTACTCACTGGTACCTAATTCAAGATACGGTTTTTTTCTCGCGGTAATTAGCAACCGCGGCCTTGATCGCGTCTTCGGCCAACACTGAACAGTGAATTTTCACTGGTGGCAGCGCCAACTCTTGAGCGATTTCGGTGTTCTTAATCTGCGCCGCTTCGTCAAGAGTCTTACCCTTAACCCACTCAGTTAACAGGGAGCTAGACGCAATCGCCGAGCCGCAACCGTAGGTTTTAAACTTGGCATCTTCAATTATGCCCTGTTCATTCACCTTGATCTGCAGGCGCATTACGTCACCGCAAGCCGGCGCGCCGACCATACCGGTGCCGATTTCATCCGCGCTATCATCGAATTTACCGACATTGCGTGGATTCTCGTAGTGATCGAGTACTTTTTCGCTATAGGCCATGATCTCGTCCTCTCAATCGGAACAGCTTAGTGAGCTGCCCATACAATACTGTCTAAATCGACGCCGTCTTGGTACATATCCCACAAGGGCGACAATTCTCGTAATTTCTCAACTGCAGCGCGCACCTGCTTAATGGCGTAATCCACTTCCTCTGACGTGGTAAAACGACCGAAGGAAAAGCGCAATGAGCTGTGCGCCAGCTCGTCATTCAAACCCAGCGCCCGCAGTACATAAGAAGGCTCCAAACTTGCTGAGGTACACGCAGAACCCGATGACACCGCCAAGTCTTTCAACGACATGATCAATGACTCGCCTTCAACAAAAGCCAAACTGACATTTAGATTACCTGGCAAACGCTGTTCAAAGTCACCGTTTACAAACACCTGTTCCATGTCCTTCAAGCCATCCCAAAACTGGTTGCGCAAGGCTAAGGCATGTTCAGCATCTTTGGCCATTTCTAAGCGACCGAGTTCACAGGCTTCGCCCATACCCACAATTTGGTGTGTTGGCAAAGTACCTGAACGCATACCGCGTTCATGACCACCGCCGTGCATTTGCGCCTCTAGACGAATACGGGGCTTGCGACTTACATACAGTGCGCCGATACCTTTAGGACCGTACATTTTGTGCGCTGACATCGACAGAAGGTCAATTTTCATTGTCGCCATATCAATAACGACTTTGCCGGCAGTTTGCGCAGCATCAACGTGAAATACCACACCGTTAGCGCGACATACTTCACCTATCGCAGCTACATCGTTGATCGTGCCAATTTCATTGTTGGCGTGCATAACACTAACCAATACGGTGTCGTCACGCAGGGCCGCAGAAATTGCCTCGGCAGTAATCAAGCCCTTATCAGTTGGGTCTAAATAAGTAACCTCAAAACCCTCACGCTCTAATTGGCGGCAGGTATCAAGCACGGCTTTATGCTCGATTTTAGAGGTAATGATGTGCTTACCTTTTTTGCTGTAAAAATGCGCAGCACCTTTAATAGCCAGATTGTTAGATTCTGTCGCGCCAGAAGTCCACACTATTTCACGCGGGTCAGCATTCAACAGATCTGCCACTTGGCGGCGTGCATTCTCGACTGCTTCTTCAGCCTTCCAGCCAAACATATGCGAGCGTGACGCCGGATTACCAAAGGTACCGGTCGTGGTCAAACAGGCCATCATTTTCTCGGCCACACGGGGATCAACCGGTGTGGTCGCAGAGTAATCCAAATAAATCGGCAATTGCATATACTTCTCCAAAACCTCGGTACGACTATAGCGCTACCGAGCGAATAACTAATCTACCGCAGTCAGGATAATTGACTGCGCATTGCGCGCCTTTTGTAACTGACGCGCCGAAACTGATTGCACATCGCGCCGCTCAACCAAACTGGCCAAACTAATGTCACTTAAAAAATGGTGGATCTGATCACTTAAATCAGTCCACAAATTATGGGTCAAACAGGTGTGACCATCTTGACAGTCACTACTGCCTGCACACCCGGTGGCGTCTACCCGCTCGTCGACAGCATCGATAATATCGGCAACGAAAATCTCTTCACTAGGACGGCTTAAACGGTAACCGCCACCTGGACCACGACTACTGGAAACCAGCTCTTTGCGGCGCAACTTGGCAAACAGCTGCTCCAAGTAGGACAAAGATATATCTTGTCGGCTGGACACGTCTGCCAAACTTATGGGACCTCGGTCGCCGTACAGCGCCAAATCCAGCATCGCTGTAACGGCATAGCGTCCTTTTGTCGTCAATCGCATAGCTACACCCGTTTAATCTACGGTGCAATTATGCAATAACCGAGCAAAATGGTCAACTATATAGCCGAGGATTTTAGTAGGACTTATTACGATGGGAAGCCCGAATTATAATCACTCTACCCAGTCAACACCACTGTTAGGTTCGTCAGGCCGCTCTGCCTTAGCCTTTCGCACCCAATACTGGGTAGATGTAAGGATGCCGCGCAGGATATTCACCTCCATTTCATCCAAACGAGTGCGCTGGTATAGGCGGCGCAGGCGGGTCATCAATTTTTTGGGCGCTTCGGGACGCAAAAAATTAATATCACGAAGCGTCTCTTCGAGGTGCACTAAATAGCGCTCTAAATCTTGAGCACCGGCCACGGGCACGTCCCAGTCAGCCATGTCATTATTATTGAGCTCGCCGCTGAGATGCTGCATGCGGACTTCGTAGGTTAAAACCTGAACCGCCATCGCAATATTGAGGGAACTATATTCTGGGTTTGCCGGAATATGCACGTGTAAATTACAGCGCTGTAGCTCTTCATTCGTTAAACCGCGATCTTCGCGACCAAACACCAAAGCGATTTTATGCCCCGCCGCCGCCTCGGCATAGCCGCGCTCAATACAGTGGCGCGGATCGAGCAGCGGCCATGGTACCGTGCGCTCACGGGCACTGGTACCTATCACCAACTGACAGTCGGCAATCGCCTCATCCAAGGTCTCGCATACCACCGCGGCATTCAGCACGTCATCAGCACTGGCCGCTCGCCACGTGGCCTCGTCGTGGGGATATTTACGGGGCTCTACCAAATAGAGCTGATTTAGACACATATTTTTCATGGCGCGAGCAACCGCGCCGATATTACCCGGATGAGATGTGTTCACCAGAACAATGCGAATATTATCCAAGGGATTGACGGGGGGTTGCTCTACAGTAGTCATGGCCAGCGCTCTTTTTACAAGCCGCGCATTCTAACAGACCTCAGCGACTAGGTCAGCGCCTCCGGCTCCCAGTTTAAATTCCAGCCGGACTCCCCTAGTTGTGCACGGTAGCCTTCGCAAATTGCCAAACCCGCAATTGCCGCCAATTCGCCATTGCAGTATATCAACGGCAACGTCTCACGCTGCCAAGGTGGTATCTTCCATTCTTGCAGTAACTTTTTTAGCGATCTACTATGGCTTTCACCCACCAAGTGACAACGCTCTCCACCCTTGCGAAATCGAATCTGAAGCGGTCCGCGCGGCATAAAATCCCCTTCCGGTTCAGCACTTAAGCAACCCACACCAGCGATAACCATTCGCCGCTCGATTCGCCACTCACGCTCCTGCAGCGCAAGCCCTTGCAATACCCGCTCGCAAAATAAGCGCTGCCGGTATGCCCGCAACACCCCGCCACCTGCCAAGCGAAATTCCGGCCGGCTATCACTGCGCGCGGCGCTAAACTGACGAACAATTGTATCGAGCTGTGCCGACGAAAGCGCCAAGCCACTGCCTTGGATAATAAACTGACGCAGTATCGCGCGCTGACGTATCTCTGATAGCTTAGCCAAGGATCTCAAATCCAGAGACGCGTTATCGTCAATAAGCGCAAGCAGGTCCGCGCCAATATATTCGTCTAAAAGCTGCGCCGCGTCAGCTTGCAAGCGAGCCGCACGCCCAAAACCAGCCCGATAGTCCGGCCAATGCTCAGCCAGTAGCGGCATGATCCGTTGGCGTAAAAAATTTCGTCTGTAATGCGTGTCGGTATTACTGGGGTCTTCTACCCAGCTCAGCTGATACTCCTCAGCGTAGGCCTCTAGACTTGAGCGAGCGACACCCATAAGCGGCCGAAACAATTCACCAGCACCGAGGCGCCGATTAGACGGCATGGCCGCCAAACCAGTAACGCCAGCGCCACGCAGTAAACGCAGCAACAAGGTCTCCGCCTGGTCATCAAGGTGATGCGCCAAAAAAAGGACGTCGCCGCCGGCCAAAACCTCAGCGAACTCGTGGTATCGCGCATCCCGAGCCGCTGCTTCGACACCGCGACCAACGTCCGCAACATCAACCACCCGCACAACAAGAGGAATTGCGTAAGCGTCGCACTGACGCTGGCAGTGTGCTACCCATTCGCTGGCCGGCAACTGAAGCTGATGATTGATATGAATTGCGTATAATGCGGGAAACGGCGCCTTAGCCGCGTGCGCCTCTTCGCGAAGCCGCCACAGCAAGTGCAGTAGAACTTGAGAGTCAAGGCCGCCACTAAAGGCAAGCCACCATTTTTGACGCACCAGAAATGGTGCTAAGGCTTGACGAACAAGGGACAATACATCGGTCATCGTGATTGCCCCTTGGTAAACCCAGATCTTACACGTTCGGGAATTAGCTCATGCCGTAAGCCATTAAACGCTCATAACGAGTATCTAATAGCTCTTTTTCCGGCAGGGCCTGAAGACGCTTGATTTGCTCAAGCACGTGTTCTCGCACGCGCTCCGCACTACTGTCGATATCGCGATGCGCGCCACCCCGAGGCTCCGGAATAGTCGCATCGACAATGCCCAGCTCCTCTAGAATCGTCGACGTCAAACCCATAGCCTCAGCAGCATCGGGCGCAAACTCAGTGCTCTTCCAAATAATATTCGCGCAGCCTTCTGGGGAAATAACAAAATACGTAGAGTATTGCAGCATCGCGATATGATCACCCACCCCAATACCCAAGGCACCGCCCGAGCTGCCCTCACCAATAACGACACAAACGATGGGGGTTTTCAAGCGTGACATCACAGCGAGGTTCTGAGCTATGGCCTCGCTGATACCGCGCTCTTCACTATCAATACCGGGATATGCGCCCGGCGTGTCAATCAAGGTCACGATAGGTAATTTATAGCGCTCAGCCAATAACATTAGGCGCAACGCCTTGCGATAGCCCTCTGGCTTGGGCATACCGAAATTGCGCTTTACTTTTTCAGTAACGCCACGGCCTTTTTCTTGACCGATCACCATAACAGGCATACCACTGAGCTTGCCGATACCGCCGACAATGGCAGTATCATCACCAAAGTGCCGATCGCCATGTAACTCATCAAAATCAGTAAAAATCCGGCGAATATAATCCAATGCATAGGGACGCATAGGGTGCCGGGCTATTTTAACAACGTTCCATGGCGTGAGATTAGAAAAAATCTTTTCGGTTAATTTACTGCTTTTTTCCCGAAGCTTAGTGATTTCTTCACCAATATTCAGGTCATTATCGCTACCGACTAGCTGAAGCTCTTCAATCTTGGCTTCCAGCTCCGCAATGGGTTGTTCAAAATCAAGATAATTGGGATTCATCGCTCACTTATTCACTTGTTGTCGTCAGTGAAAACCTACACCACCACTGTGATAAATAGGCCCATTCAATATGTTGATTATACGTTAATCGTAATTGATGACCACGTTATTTGCGCCACACTCTTCGCCTAAGCGCAGTAATAACTCATCATTTGGCAGTATCCGCCAATTGTCGCCGAGACGAATTTTACCACTTCCTTCTGGCCGCTGATAATTTATCACGACTGGGCAGCGACCGCCCTTAGCGACCCCTAATGCCCCTTTTAAGCGAGCAATAGCCTCCTCGCTTATGTGTTCGGCGCTAACTGAAAGCTGCAGCTCACGCGCATGCTGGTCTCGCGCCTCGGCAATGCTGCGCACTGCCTTCACCCGCATTTTTTTGCCACCGCTATACTCGTCGTTGCTACACACCCCTTCAACTACGATTACCGTGTCTTTTATCAATTTTTCCCGACACTCATCGTAAGCGTCACTGAATAAAGCCACTTCGATTCGCGCACTGCGGTCATCAAGTAGCACAAACGCCATCGTGTCGCCGCGCTTGTTTTTCATGGTGCGCATGCTCATCACCAAACCAGCGATAGTTTGCGGATGCTTTTCTGGATTGAGATCAACTATCTTCTTAGGAACAAAGCGCCGCAACTCGGTTTCGTAATCATCGATTGGGTGGCCAGTAACATATAGTCCAAGCGTTTCTTTCTCGCCGAGTAAGCGCTCTTTGGTCGTCCAACGCCTTACGTTTTTAAAGCTCGCGTAGACATCACCCGCTTCATCTTCAACGGCAAGGCTGCCGCCAAACAAATCCATCATGCCGCTTTCGACATTTTTGGCCGCCTGCTCCGCACCTTGAACTGCGTCAGGCATCGCCGCCATTAGTACCGCTCGATCCTCGC
This sequence comes from Zhongshania sp., assembly GCF_041623545.1. Taxonomy (GTDB): domain Bacteria; phylum Pseudomonadota; class Gammaproteobacteria; order Pseudomonadales; family Spongiibacteraceae; genus Spongiibacter. The sequence continues at coordinate 43,792 of NZ_JBFJWS010000013.1, forward strand.
CAAGATCGTCGAAAGCGCCGGAGCGAATCAGTGCCTCAATCGCGCGTTTATTTACCTTACGCGGATCAGTGCGCTCGCAAAATTCAAAGAGATTTTTAAACGGGCCACCACTATTGCGGGC
>NZ_JBFJWS010000014.1:0-40073 GCF_041623545.1 Zhongshania sp.
AGACATACCTTACTCGCTAGCTTGTTCTATATGACAGTCGCGTCCCATTTACAAGCATCTGGTAGCGACCGCTAACCGGGGTTTAAGCGGCTAGAGCGTAGTTGTCGTCGTTGGCAACTATTAGGTTTACAGCTTTGGATTAACGTGATTGGCTGTCATCACGGCATGCACCAGAAGTTTTGTAACCGGCGTCGAATCCAAATCGGCCCCAGACTTCGGATTGTACTCTTTTGGACTGTGTCCGGCTAGGTTTGTTCACTTTGGTTTTGCTGGATGCCGAGTTTGATGATGTTTTCGGCTACGGCGGGTAGTCAGCAGCCGCAAAACGGGTCAATGCTGCTACGCCTAGAGACCCGTGTATGTATAGGCGTGTAAACTGTCTGCAATATTAATAATTATATGCGTCTGGAGCTTTACATGCGTTTTGTGCGATCAGCTGTTTTTGGTGTGCTTGCCTTTTCTGTTATGACGTCGCTTGTTGGGTGTAACAGCAAGTCCAGCAGCACTAACACTGTGGGCAATATTGGTGGCGGCAGCGCGGTCAATAAGTGCGCAGTTGCCCGATTAGCGAGTGCTGAGGCCGACCTGATTACCGGCCCAATGGCACGTAGTCGCGTGGGTGACTTTGTATTAGAGAACAGCACCATGCGGGCAATTGTGCAAAAACCGGGTCGCAACTGGTTTGGGCTGGGTCAGTTTGGTGGTAATTTAATTGATGCAGGCTTAAAGAATGCTGACGGCAGCCTAAATGGTAATGATCAGTTTGAAGAGTTCATTTTAGGCACCAATGTTGAGTCGTCTCCCAACTATCAAACGGTAGAGGTTGTTTCTGCTGGAGGTGAAGACGCGGAAGGGAATTGTGTGCCTGCCATTATCCGTGCGACAGGGCCGGATGATTTGTTTGAGCTGGTTAATGCGAGTTCGATTATTCGCGGCTTCACTATTAGTGGTGTGCCGTTACAGTACCCACCTAGCGCGGATGACGCCGATCTGCCGCTGACGTTTCAAACTGATTACACTCTGGTTGAAGGTAAGCCCTACGTGCGGGTCGATACCAAGATGATCAACCCTACTGGCAGTGCGGTTGATTTGTATTTAACTGAGTACATCAGCGGGTCTGGCGAGTTAGAAGTCTTTCAGAATGGTTACGGTTTTGGCGAGCCCTTTGTCACCGCTGCCTGCGATTCGTGTCGGTTTGTTGTGAATGCGGGGCATGACGGCGGCGCTGGCGTCAGTTATGGCTTGATTCATGGCGTAGCAGGGACTACGTCGGTTTCTTCTGTCGGGGTTGTTGTGCTTTTGTACGGTCGCGACTTTGTTGACGTTGCAACAACGCCTGAAGGCCTTCACCCGGTTAGCCCGACGGCTCGTCCTAACTTTACCGTCCCAGCAAACGGAAATTTAGTCTTTACGCGTTATTTTGCTGTGGGCAATGGCACAGTTGCGAGTATTTTGGACGCCCGTAACGAAATTTTAGGTTTGGCTACCGGCAGCTTAAGCGGGCGAGTTACAGATAGTAGTGGCGGGGTTGCTAATGCTGAAATCGCAGTTTTAACCGCGACGGGCGATTTTGTATTAAACCGCGGCCCGGCTTTAAATGTGGTGAACCATTTTCGTACGGCTTCAGACGGGCGTTTCTCCGGGAAATTGCCGGTGGGTGATTACAGTTTGCGTATCAACGTACCTGGTCGCTTAGCGGGAAACCCATCAAGCGTAGATCTTACAGTTGCTGAGGATGGGGTAACTGTTCAGAACTTTACTGTGCCGGACGCCAGTGCCATTAGGGTTACCGTAAAAGACAGTGCAGGGCGAGATATACCCGCAAAAGTCCAGTTAATTGGTGCGGACGTGAGCCCAGATGCGGGTGAGCCGCAAAACGCTGAGACGGTGCTATTTGCTTTGGAAGTACGTAGCGGTGTGTTCGGCGATGAAGCCGCTGATCCATTGCCCAAAAATATTGTGTTGGCAGAACCTGCCGTTCGCGACACTTTAACCGGGCCAGTTACAGTTGGCGATACTGGGGTGCTGCCAATTGAGCCGGGCGATTATATTTTGTCGGTGTCGCGGGGGCCGCGCTACACTGAGTTTTCTCAAGCAGTCACGGTTGTTGCTGGGCAAACGCTAAATGTTGCTGCTGTGTTAGCCGAGGTTGTGCCAACGCCGAATCACCTTACCGGTGATTTTCATGTTCACTCTTTTCAAAGCTTGGATGGTGAGGTGACCGACCGGGAGCGGGTTGCCAACTATATTTCTGAAGGCATGGATTTCTTCACGCCTAGTGATCATGAATTTCGTGCAGATTTTGCACCTGTGATTGCTGCGATGGGCGTTGAGGATATGGTTGCTAGCGCGCCAAGTGCGGAAATGACGACTCAAGACTACGGTCACTATAACGCTTGGCCCACGGCGATTGAGACAGTCTCGCCGGACTCAGAAAACCCAGGTACCGGGCAAAGCACCGACGCTAAACTAGGACAAGGTACGGTGGATTGGGGCGGGGTAGCGCCGGCCGGTGAAGATTTTCCGGCTTATGGGAACTACAACTTAACGCCGCATGAAATTGTGACTGAGGCCAAGAAAGATCCGATTACCCCAGGTCGTGAAGTGGTGGTTCAAATAAACCATATTGAGGGGCATTTTGGTCCCAATGGTTTGGGTATTGATACCGGTGTAAACCCGCCTGTTTCAAGTTCAGACCCGGCACAAAAACGGCTTAATCCAAAGTTTGATCACCCCCATGCAGATATTGCCGAGGGCAATATGTATACCGATGATTACGACACATTAGAGCTGTGGATTGGCGAGCAAGGCCAAGGCGGACAGGACAGTGTGTTTCTCGGCAATAACCTAGGTGACTGGTTTAATTTGATTAACCAAGGCCGTTTCCATACCGCGGTGTCAAACTCTGATACACATGACCGCCAGATTACTGCGCTGCATGCCCGCAACTTTATTTCGGTGCCGGCTGGTTTGTTATCCGGCGGTAAAGCGAATCTTGCGGCGGTGAATAACGATCCGCACACGGTGGGGGATTCTGTTCGTGCCGGCTTGACCACCATGAGCAACGCGCCATTTATGCTGGTCAAGGCGAAGAACGCCGGGAATCAAATTGCCGGATTAGAGGTCTCAGATGTGTTTGGGACCGTTGATAAACCTCTGCCATTGGCGACGATAAATGAAACTGTCACCTTAGATATTAAGGTGAAAAGTCCTTTGTGGGCGGAGTTTGATCGAGTGTCTGTGTACGTAAATGGCCACACCATTCGTGATACCAATGAGTTAGGCATTGCGATGCCGCCAGCGCGTTACTCGCCATGTTCGGCCGCAATTGTTCGAAACGCGGCGGGAGATTTCACGGTGAATACAGTTGTGGTACCCAACACAGGTGGCGCACAGCGTTTAGAGGCGGCCATTAGCGGATTGTCTGTCGCCAGTCCAGGAAGGGATTACTGGATGGTAGTTCAATTAGAAGGGCGGCCAGGCGTGTCTCGCCCTATGTGGCCGATAGTGCCGAACGATTTTGTTGATGGTGACACCTTGGATGCGAGAACGGTTGCTGACCGTGGCGTGTATGCCTTGGCGGTGAGTAACCCAATATTTGTGGACGCTGATAATAACGGCAGGTGGGATGCACCGGGCGTATTAAGCCATCAGGGCTCACTTCTTGACCAATGCCCTTAAGAAAGCAGAAATTCAGGGGTTAAAGCCGCATTGAGCAGCCGGTGGCTAGGATTGTCCACTATGGTTTTGCTGGATGCTGAGTTTGATGTCGAGGCTTTTATTGAGAAGTTCGGCTTCATCTTCTAAATCGGCGGCAATCAGTGGGTTGGCGAGCAGCCAGTCGTCGGGAATGTTCAGGCGAAGTTTATTGGCGTCTTTGCTTATTAATGTGATGCCGGGAGGGAGTTGTTTTGCCTGACGGCGACGATAGAAAATGCAGGCTAGGCGCAGCACGCAAACCAGCGGCCAGTCGGCTGTTACGCCGTAGCTTGGGTTACCAACGGGCTTGGGCTTGCGGCGATGGTTGGCGACTAGAAAACTGAGTCGAGCCTGTTCTTGTCGAGAGAAGCCCGGCATATCGGCATTACCAAGGATGTACGCACCGTGTTTGTGGTAGCCGCCGTGGGCGATAGCGAGGCCTAGCTCGTGGAGTTGTGCGGCCCAGCGCAGTAAGGGTTCGGCCTCTGTGTCGGGGGTGGTGATGTGCTCGGCCACGGCGGGTAGCCAGCGGGCGCAGAGTTCGGCAATGCGATTGCCCTGGGCTTCGTCAATACTGTATTGGCTAATCAGTTGTTTGATGGTGTCTTCGCGTTTGTCGCGGTGGTGAAGTCGGCCCGCGAGATCGTGAACGATGCCCTCGCGAATGGCGTAGTTGGAAACATGCAGGCCATCCATGCCTAATTCTTCAAATAAGGCGTAAAGCACGGCAAAGCCGCCGACAAACACGTCGCGGCGATCTTCGCTGAGACCGCGAATATTGAGATCCCGACTATTGTTTGCGTTTAATACTTGGCTTCTGAGTTTTTCTAAGCCGTCGGCCGAGATATAGCCGGCCTCGCTAAGTTCTTGCTCCGCGAGAATTTTACCAATGCTGCGAATGGTGCCCGAGGAACCTACCGCCTCTTGCCATTGGCCACGGAAAGGCTCGATGTAAGGGCCAATCATTTGCTTGGCTGCATTCACGGCCTTTTTAAAAGCCTTGTCATTGATGTCGCCATTTTTGAAATAGCGCATACTGAAACTGACGCAACCCATGGGGAGGCTTTCGAGTTGGCGGGGGGTGTTATTACCCACTACGAGTTCGGTTGAGCCCCCGCCGATGTCAATTACCAAGCGTTGCTTTTGTTCTGGGGCGAAGTCATTGGCCACGCCGAGATAAACCAGCCGCGCCTCTTCAGTGCCCGATATAATGTTGATAGGTACACCGAGCACGGCTTCGGCTTTGGTCATGAACTCCACCGCATTGCTGGCGGCGCGGAGTGTGTTAGTGCCCACTACCCGTATTTGACGCCTGGGCACACCGCGCAGGCGGTCGGCCATTTTTGCGAGGCTTTCTAGGGCGCGGTCCTGAGCTTCGTCGCTGAGGCGGCCCTCGTCATCGAGGCCGGCGGCCAGTCTAACCATGTCTTTATGGCGGTCGATGACCCGGATTTTGTTGTCACTAAAGCTGGCGATGAGGAGGTGAAAGCTATTGGATCCGAGATCCAGTGCCGCGTAAGAGTCGCTATTTTGGGCCATGGTAGTATGAATTCCCTGTTGGCTGCACAGTGTATCGGCTGAAGAGCGTAAAATCGACACCAAGGGAGGCGTCATAAAATCGTCATGTGGGGTGGTTACACTGGTATGTATTTTTTTTGTTACATTAGTTTAAAGGATTAACAGAGGGGTAGGCAGGACGTGGACAGTACGTGGGTTGCCAAAGAGTTGAGTTGGTTGTCATTTAATGAGCGGGTGTTGCAAGAGGCTGCCGACCCTTCGGTGCCAATCATCCAGCGTATTCGTTATTTGGGTATTTTCTCTAATAATTTAGACGAATTTTTTCGAGTGCGAGTGGCGGATGTGCGGCGCCTGGCCGTGTTTTCAGCAGCCTCTAAGCAGGATGAGTACAAGGCCTTAATGGAAGAAATTCGTCAAAAAGTGCTGAAGTTACAGCAGCGTTTTGATGTGGTGTATCGGGAAAACTTAAAAGAACTGCGACGTCGTAAAATTTACCTGATTAATGAAAAGCAATTAGATGACGCGCAAACAAATTACGTGCGTTCGTATTTTCACTCCCATATTCAGCAGGAACTGATTCCGATCATTCTTGATGATGGTAACCCCATTCCGGAGCTGAATGAGTCATCAATTTATCTGGCTATTCGTCTGGGCTACGAGTCCCAGACCCGTTTTGCGCTGCTTGAAATACCTACCTCCCGCCTGGACCGTTTTATTCGTATTCCGGGTCGCAAGGGCAAGCGCGGCAAGGTGTTAATTGCCTTGGAAAACATGATTCGCGTGTGTTTGCCGGAGGTGTTTAGGGGGATTTTCCCGCTAGAAACGGCAGATGCTTACACCATTAAGTTGACCCGCGATGCGGAGCTAGAGCTTAGTGAAGAGGTCACTCATACCTTTGTCGAAAAGATGACTCAGAGCCTTAAACGCCGTAAAAAAGGGGACCCCGTGCGGTTTGTTTATGACGCAGCAATGCCCAATGATTTATTGGATTATTTGGTTAAGCGGCTGGGGCTAGGCAAATTAGATTCCATGATTCCTGGTGGTCGCTACCATAATTCCAAAGACTTTATGCGCTTCCCCAATTTGGGGCCGAGCTATTTGGACGCAAAGGCGCTGCCGACCATTCCGGTGCCGGTCATTGACAAGGCGGCGAATATTTTGAGTTGCCTGCGGGACCAAGATATCTTGCTCTATTACCCTTATCACAGCTTTAATTATTTAACGGATTTGTTGAAAACGGCGGCGATTGATCCGGCGGTAAAAAGTATTAAAGCGAGTTTGTACCGGGTGGCGTCCAACTCCCACGTGGTTGATGCGCTCCTTAATGCCGTTGCAAACCACAAAGAAGTTACCGTGGTGGTCGAGCTGCAGGCTCGATTTGACGAAGAGGCCAATATTGCTTTGTCCCAGCGCCTAACTGATGGTGGCGTCAATGTTATTTTGGGCGTGCCCGGCTTAAAGGTGCACAGCAAGTTGATTTCGATCGTGCGCCAAGAAGGCAGTGTACAGCGTTATTACACCCATGTTGGCACGGGGAATTTCAATGAAAAAACGGCCACAGTTTATACCGATTTTAGCCTGCTGACTTATGACCAAGAGATTGGCGATGAGGTTGCCAAGGTCTTTGATTTTATTGCCTATAATTATAAGCGCCATGAATTTAATCATCTTGGCGTGTCGCCCTTAAATAGTCGTGAGCGTTTGTTGGCGCTGGTTAAAGCGGAGATACATAACGCCAAAAAAGGTGATGAGTGCGGTATTACCCTGAAATGTAATAATCTCGTTGACCGAGAATTGATCGACCTATTGTATGAGGCCAGCTCTGCTGGCGTGCCGGTGCGATTGATTGTGCGGGGGATGTGTTCGTTGGTGCCGGGGGTGGTGGGGCTTAGTGAGAATATCGAAGCCATCAGTATTGTTGACGGCTTTCTAGAACACCCCCGTGTGTATATTTTCCGCAACGCGGGTGAGCCGCGTTACTTTATATCGTCTGCCGATTTAATGACGCGGAATATTGATTTTAGGGTAGAGGTTACCTGTCCAATATACAGTAAATCTTTGCAGAAAATGTTGCAGTCGATTATCGATTTGCAGTGGGCCGATAATGTTAAAGCGCGAATTATTGATGCTTCTCAGAGTAATAGCTTCCGCACGCGCAAGAAGAGTGGCGGCAAAATTCGCTCGCAAGGCCAAACGTATAAATTCCTCAGTACCGGCAAGTTGCCGCGAATGGCAAAGCTAGATTACAAACCTCGGCTTGGCAAAGCGAAGAAGAAACGCAAGAAGTCTGGTGGGTGACGCTTACTGGGAAATAATCAGTAGCTCGCCGCTGAGCTTTTTAGGGCTGCGTACTTCGCGGCTTATTAGTTCGGCGCCGAACGCTTTTTGGCAGCGTTTGGCCAGCTTGTGAAACGGTGGGCGGCCGGGGTCGGCAATAATGATTTTGTCGACGCCAGCTTCGCGCGCGGCACTAATGGCTGAAAACAAAGGCTTGATCAGTGAATCCCAAAAGCAAATGTCACCGCCTAGCATGAGTTTGTGGCCCTGAAGATCTTCGCTTTTTAGGTGCTCGTAGCGGGCAGTGCGGGTTTTGATTTTGACGTCATTAAGTACGGCGTGGGCGTCGAGATAGGGAAATACGTGCTCGTCTGCGTCGATAGCCGTCACTTTCGCCTTGAAGTGTTGCGCACAGGAAATACCTAAAATACCCCAGCCGCAGCCAATTTCTGTCATTTTACTGCGTTTTTTGGGTGGGTTTTCGAGGAGGTAGTCCATGATAAGGAACGATGAACCCCATACCTGGTAGCCGTGTATCTCTGGCCCCGGCAAATTGCGCTGCATACGGCGGATCAGTTTGTGGCTTTTTTTGAGGATAAGGATGTCGTTAACAATGTTAATGTCTTTTAAAACCGGGCTGTCGGCCATTGGTGAGTTGCATCCCTTGCTTGAGCGGTCGAATTAGCGGAATTGTTTTGGTCGGATAATCTCAATGAGTTTGGCGCTATCGGAGCTGAGCTGGTCCCAATACTCAATGTTGATTTCCAGTTCCATAAAGGTGCATGTGCCAAAGTGGCCGATTTTCCCGTCGTATAAGTAATTGGCGAGATCGGCTAGGGCGGGATTGTGGCCGATGATCACGGCGTGGTTCTGTGCCTGGGGTAGCTCTTTAATCCATGCGAGTAATTTGGGCGCTTCGAAGGTGTAGAGCGCGTCGTCCTGCACAATTGCGGCGTCGTCAAATATGCTGGCATCAGCCTGAAAGCGCTTTAGTGTTTCCTGAGCTCGCTTGGCGGTGCTGCAATAGACGTATTTGAACTGATGTTCGCGGCGTTGAATTTCGGTCGCAATCAATTGGCAGTCGCGCTTGCCGCGCTTAGTGATGGGGCGCTCAGCGTCGCTGAGTCGATCGTCATCCCAGCCGGATTTGGCGTGGCGCAGCAGGTAAAGAGTTTTCATTGGCGTTGGCTAGCTAGCTCGGGTCAGGTGTTGTGATCGCGCACAATTCGCATTTTTTGACGTTCCCAATCGCGATTCTTCTCAGTTTCGCGTTTGTCGTGGTCTTGCTTACCCTTGGCCAAAGCAATCTCGGCTTTGATCATGTGCTTTTTCCAGTACAGCGCGGTGCATACACAGGTGTAACCTTTTTGCTGTACGGCTTCCTCCAGTTTGCGCAGTTCTTTGCTGTGAAGCAAGAGCTTACGGGTGCGAACTGGGTCGGTGACAAAGTGGGTGGAGGCGCTGGGCAGTGGCGTGATATTGCCGCCAAGCAGAAATGCCTCGCCGTCTTTGAGGATCACGTAGGTGTCGACGATCTGAATTTTACCCTGACGTAGGCTTTTGACTTCCCAGCCCTGTAGCACCAGACCAGCTTCAAACTTGTCGGTGAGGGTGTAGTCGTGCCGCGACTTTTTGTTTAGGGCGATCGTTCCGCTTGGACTTTTACTTTTGTTTTTACTCATGAGGGCGATTATAGAGGGAGTTGCTGGCAAAACCTATTGGGGTCAGGTAAAAAGACCGCTGCTTTGCAAAATTGATGTTGACGGCATATGGCCTTAAAGAAATTAAAAATACAGGGTATCTGGTCTAGCCGCTGGACATTCCTTGCTGCCGCCACTGGCTTGGTGGTTAGTTTAGGTAATTTTTGGCGAACACCGCAAGAGCTTGGCCAGAATGGTGGCGGGGCATTCCTTATTATTTATATGGCCTGCGTGCTGTTAGTCATGCTGCCTATTGCTGTGGCTGAAGTTCGGATAGCGGTGCGGGCACGAGGTAACCCCATTCACGCTATCGATCAATTGGCGCATTATGCTAAAGCGAGTAAGCACTGGTCGCTGGTGACCCAGATTGCGAGTGTTACGGCGTTATTACTGGCCGCAAACGGCGCCGTGGTGTCTGCCTGGCTGTTTGTCTATATCGTAAAAATGGCGACAGGGGTGATGGATGGCGCCAGTTTGGACGCAGTAGCGGCCCAATTTACAGGTTTATTAGCGTCACCTGAGCTAATGCGCTTTTGGCAGCGCATATTTGTGTGCTTAGCGGTAATGTTGTCGGCAATGAATGTGGTGCGTGGTATGGCTGGGCTGCTGCGGGTTTTACTGCCCGTCATGCTGTTGGTATTGCTCGGCATTGTCTATTACAGCTATGCCCTCGGTGATTTTCTCTCAGCCGTGCAGTGGATGTTTACCCTGCGGATTGATGACGTCACTTGGCGGGGTGGTTTTTCTGCGCTGCAGCACGCTTTTTATACCTTGAGTATTGGCACTGGTGCGCTGATGGCTTACGGCGCCTATTTTCCATCGGGGCGTTCTATTACAAGGCAACTTTTTGCCTTGGTGCTAATTGATGCTGGTGTGTTAATTCTCGCGGGCTTGGCAATACTGGCACTGGTATTTGATCAGCATATCGTGCCTGGAAGTGGTCCGGCGCTGCTCTTTATTAGTTTGCCCTTTACCTTTGGTAACTTGGTGTTTGGCGACATTGCGGGCACCGGATTTTTTCTGTTGCTGGCCATTTTGTCGTTGACCACCGTGGTAGCGCTGATGGAGCCGATGGTTGCTTATTTGGTTGAGCGTTGGGCTTTTTGGCGGCCGCTAGCGGCGTTGACGACAGGGAGCTTGATTTTAATTTGCGGTGATTTAGCCATCTCCTCGTTGGCCCCGGCCAGTGAGCTGCGCTGGATGTCGCGCAGTTTAATGGAGTGGATCGATATATTGTCGGCGAATGTACTCTTGCCATTGTCGGCGTGGTGTTTTGTGTTATTTGCTGCATGGCGAGTCCCCAAGGTTGTATACGGCGTGCGCGAAGGCTGGTTTGAGGGCCTGTTTTTTTGGCTTTGGCAGGCCTTGTTGCGTTATATTGCGCCCCCTGCAATATTGCTGGTGCTCGTTGTAGGTTTGTATTTGCGCGTGACGGCTTAACATGATTGGGAAGTAGAATGACTGAGATTCGGCGCAGTGCGCTATTGCCGTATTCAGCGAGTATTATTTATGAGCTGATTAACGATATTGAGGCCTATCCTCAGTACATGGATGGTTGCGTCGGTGCCGAAGTGCTCAAGCGTGGTGACGATGTGATGGAAGCGCGTCTTGATTTGGCTAAAGCGGGTATAAAGCTGAGTTTTACGACGCGCAATCAACTTAAACAAAACCGTAGTGTTAACTTAAAATTGGTAGACGGTCCCTTCGATGACTTGCGCGGTGAGTGGACACTGCTGGCCTTGGGTGATGAGGCGTGTAAGGTGAGCTTGCATTTGCATTTTGCCCTAGCTAATAGCTTGGTGGGCGCGGCAACTAAGCAACTGTTTAATTCGGTGGCCAATAATTTAGTGGATGCCTTGGTGAAACGAGCGAACGCACAATATGGACGATAAGAAAACAATACATGTAGAGGTGGCCTACGCCCTGCCTGATAAGCAGCGCATTGTTGCGTTGGAACTGCCTGAGGGCACCACGGTGCGCGCTGCGGCGATGCAGTCTGGCCTTGATAAGCAGTTTGTCGAGCTGGATCTAAGTAGTGTTGATCTGGGTGTGTTCGGTAAGGGTGTTAGTAAGCCAGAAGAGCAGGCGTTGAAAAATGGCGATAGGGTTGAAATTTACCGGCCGTTAATCGTCGACCCCAAGGAAGTGCGTAAGCAGCGGGCCGCCAAAGTGAAGGCCCGCAAAGCGGCTGAATAATTATTCCGTAATGGGTTCTGGTGAACCTGCTGGATCTGTTGCGGTGCCGTCGCTTGGTGGCGCGGGCACTGCTTCTACCGGTTTCGCGTCGCTTGGTTTGACGTCAGTCGTAAATTTTACCAAGCTGTCGCCTTCAAAGAATGCCGTTAATTGATGGCGTTCCTTGGGCTTGCCAGGCTTGTTTAAGGTGTAGATGTAGTCCCAGCGGTTGGGGCTGAAGCTATCGCGCACCATCGGTGTGCCCATAATGTATTCAACTTGGCTGCGGCTCATGCCGATTTTGAGTTGATCAACCATTTCAGATGTAATGATATTGCCCTGATCAACGGGCAGGCGGTAAACGCCGGGAAATTCCAGTGAGCTGCACGCCGCTACAGATAAAAGCAGGCATGCTGTGGCAAATCGTCTATACATGCTAAAGGGTTCCAATCGCTTACAGAGGCGTGGGATAATAACGCAATCCCCATCGCAACGCTAAGGTCCAAGGCATATGTCTATAGAAAATAAAGAGCTCCGCAAGGCGGGGCTCAAAGTTACCTTACCTCGCGTCAAAATATTACAGCTATTGGAGCAGGCTGAGAGTGATAATCAGCATTTCAGTGCAGAGGATGTATATCGCGCCCTGATGGAGTCGGGCGAAGACGTAGGTTTGGCAACGGTTTATCGTGTACTTACCCAATTTGAAGCCGCAGGCTTAGTGGTAAGACATAATTTTGAGGCTGGTCACTCGGTCTTCGAATTAGAGAAAGGGGATCATCACGATCATATCGTGTGCATGGAGACGGGTGAGGTCATCGAGTTTTACGATGATGTTATTGAGGCACGTCAGCGCCAGTTAGTTGCCGAACGTGGTTTTGAGTTGGTTGACCATAGCTTGGTTTTGTATGTGAAGCCGAAGAAAGGCTAGTCGGACGTCGGGTGTCTGAGGTCTGACGCATAAAGCCAAAGGCTGCGCTTGACGAGGTTTTGGGTGTGGAATCCAATTTTCCGACATCCGACATCCGACATCCGACATCCGACTAATGCCTTACCCCCAACATTTCCCGCGCATGAGCTAAGGTGTTTTCAGTAATTGCAATTCCCCCTAGCATCCGCGCTATCTCATCAATTTTCTGCTCGTCTTTGAGGGGCTCCAGCTCGGTGCGAAGGTGTTTTTTGTCACCGACTTTTTGAACGCGAATGTGGTGGTCGCCTTGGCTTGCTACCTGGGGTTGGTGGGTGACACACAGCACTTGGCTGCGTTTACCGAGCTCGTTCAGAAGTTTGCCAACGATTTCCGCGGTGGCGCCACCGATACCCACGTCGACTTCGTCAAAGACAATAGTGGGAATGGCCGCAACTTGGGCAGTAACTACTTGAATGGCGAGGCTGATGCGCGAAAGCTCGCCGCCTGAGGCGATTTTGTTTAATGGCCCTTTGGCTGCGGCTGGGTTGGTGCTGATGAGGATTTCAACCTCTTCTCGGCCGCAGTTGTGGGGTTCGTCGCTGAGGGCGTGCAGGGCAAAATCGACTTCGCAGTGTTTCATACTTAGGGCGCGGAGTTGTTCTTCTACCCGCTTTTTCATGGTGGCGGCGGCCTTGCGGCGCTTTTCGCTTAGTTTGGTCGCTTTTTCGTTATAGGCCTGCAGTGACTCTTGCCGCTCGGCGCGAAGTTGCTCTATTTTTTCGTCGCTGGCGTTAAGGCCTTCTAGTTGTTCTGCTAGCGAGGCGTGTAGGGCCGGAAGTTCGCTGGCTTGTATGTGGTGCTTGCGTGCGGTTTGGTAAATAGCGTCTAGGCGGCTTTCGACCTCTGCTAAGCGCTCAGGGTCGAGTTCGGTGCCATCAATGACGTTTTGCAGTTCGCGGGCAGCTTCCTCTATTTGTATGCGGGCGCTTTCCATTAATTGCGCGGCGTTTTCTTGGGCTGCGCACTGGTGCTGGCTGCTGTTTAATGATGATAGGGCTTGATGCAAAATCCCCATGGCATTAACTTCACCCTCTCGGCATAGCTGTAAGCTGTGGTGGTTGGCTGCGAGGATCTGCTCGGCATTCGCTAGCTGCCTTTGCTGGGCTTCTAGCTCTTCTAGCTCATTGGGCTGTAGGTTGAGGCGGTTGAGCTCCTCTAGTTGGTAGCTGAGTAGTTGTTCCTGGGCATTTTGTTCAGCTACGTTGCTTTCAAGCGTTGCGAGGGCTTTGCTGCTGCGCTGGAATTGGCTGCAATGCTCGCTGATCTGCTGGGCTAGCGCGGTGGTGCCGGCAAAGGCGTCGAGCAGTTCGCGCTGATAGGGCTTTTGCAGCAGTGATTGGTGGGCGTGCTGGCTGTGAATATCAATTAATAAACTACCAAATTCGCGTACATCTTGCAGAGTGACGGGTTGGCCGTTGATATAGGCGCGGGAGCGACCCTCGCTGGTGATGACGCGGCGCAGCAGGCATTCACTGTCATCGTCGAAATCGTGGGCTTTTAGCCAGGCGCTGGCGCCGGGGATTTGGCTTATTTCAAATAGGGCGTGTATGTCGGTGCGGTCAGCGCCGGGTCTGACTATGCCAGCGTCGGCGCGGTCGCCAAGGGCGAGGCCTAGGGCGTCAAGCATAATTGATTTACCTGCGCCGGTTTCGCCGGTGAGTACGGTCATACCCGGATGCAGTTCAATGTCGAGGCTTTCGGTTATGGCGTAATTGCTGATGTAGAGGTGGCTCAGCATGGTCGTCTCTCACAGTGGGTGCGCGAAAATGTCTGTATATTTATACAGTAAAATACAGTGACCGAGCAATAGTTGGCAATAGTGGGTTGAAAATTTTTTGCTGCCGCCTTGAAAAACATCGCTACAGCCCCATATCCCTGTCAGCGCGGCCATGCTGCCGCAAGAAATTTAGGCATGACGGAGATAGTTTACGTGGCAGACGAACAGGATAAATCAGCATTGCAAGACGAGGATGCGCAGGTAGAAGCGATTGTTGGTGAGATTCAGGATGCGATTGATGCTGCTGAACAAGAGCCCGCTGCCACTGAGGAGCAGAGTCTTGAGGCGCAGTTGGAGGAGGCGAAACAGGCCGCCGCTGATGCTAAAGAGCAGGCTTTGCGCGCGGTCGCTGATGCCCAAAACATTCGCCGTCGCGCTGAAAAAGACGCTGAAAATGCTCGTAAGTTTGCTTTAGAGAAGTTTGCTGGCGATATGCTGGTGGTGGCGGATAACCTCGATCGCGCCTTGGCTTCAGCGGATAGGGATAATGAATCCTTGAAGCCGATGATCGAAGGTGTGGAGTTGACGCATAAATCTATGCTTGACGCTTTGGCTCGTCATAATGTTGAGCTAATCAATCCGATGGGTGAACCGTTTAATCCTGAGTTTCATCAGGCGATGGCGATGGTGCCAAACCCCGATGCGGAGCCAAATTCGGTAATGGACGTAATGCAAAAGGGCTTCACTTTGAATGGCCGTTTATTACGCCCAGCCATGGTGGTAGTCGCTAAAGCGCCGGAATAATTTAAGAAATTGTGTAAAAAATGGTCTAAGTCCCCTTGAATAATGTGGATAAGGGCCAATATCTGACAACAAGACATAGTGTTCGCCAAAAAGTGGCGACCAGGTAAATCGGAGATTTAACATGGGTAAAATAATCGGTATAGATTTGGGTACGACCAACTCTTGTGTAGCTGTTATGGATGGCGACAAGGTTAAGGTTATCGAAAATGCGGAAGGTACGCGTACTACGCCGTCGATTGTTGCGTATACCGACGACAAAGAAATTTTGGTTGGTCAGAGCGCTAAGCGTCAGGCCGTTACCAACCCGCATAACACCCTCTATGCGGTGAAGCGCTTGATTGGTCGTCGCTTTGAGGACGATGTGGTTCAAAAAGACATCAAAATGGTGCCATACAAGATCTGCAAAGCCGATAATGGTGATGCTTGGGTCCAAGTTAAAGACGAGAAAATGGCGCCGCCGCAAATTTCTGCGGAAATCTTGAAAAAGATGAAGAAAACCGCTGAAGACTACTTAGGTGAGAAAGTCACCGAAGCGGTTATCACTGTGCCAGCTTACTTTAACGACTCTCAGCGTCAGGCGACTAAAGATGCTGGTCGTATCGCTGGTTTGGAAGTGAAGCGTATTATCAATGAGCCTACTGCAGCGGCTTTGGCCTATGGTATGGACAAGTCTAAGGGCGACCGCACTATTGCGGTATACGACTTGGGTGGTGGTACTTTCGATATCTCGATTATTGAAATTGCTGAAGTAGACGGCGAGCACCAGTTTGAAGTGTTGTCGACTAACGGCGACACCTTCTTGGGTGGTGAAGATTTCGATATGCGCCTGATCGATTACTTGGCAGAAGAGTTCAAGAAAGAAAACAGCATTGACCTGAAAGGCGATTCGCTGGCTGTGCAGCGTTTGAAAGAAGCGGCAGAGAAAGCGAAAATTGAGCTGTCTTCTAGCCAGCAGACTGAAATTAATCTGCCCTACATCACTGCTGATGCGACTGGTCCTAAGCACTTGGTTGTGAAATTGAGCCGCGCTAAGCTGGAGTCATTGGTTGGTGATTTGGTTGCGCGTTCACTTGAGCCAATGAAAGTTGCACTGAAAGACGCCGGTTTGTCTGCGTCTGAAATTGACGAAATCATTTTGGTTGGTGGTCAGACTCGTATGCCTTTGGTACAAACCAAGGTGACAGAGTTCTTCGGTAAAGAAGCGCGTCGCGATGTAAACCCCGACGAAGCTGTTGCCATGGGTGCGGCCCTGCAGGGTGCGGTACTGTCTGGCGAAGTAAAAGACGTACTGTTGCTTGATGTTACTCCGCTGAGCCTGGGTATTGAGACCATGGGCGGTGTGGCGACGCACCTGATTGAGAAAAACACCACGATTCCTACTAAGAAGTCTCAGGTGTTCTCAACCGCTGAGGATAATCAGTCTGCGGTAACGATTCACGTCGTGCAGGGTGAACGCAAGCAAGCCAGCGCCAACAAATCACTGGGTCGATTCGACTTGGCCGACATTCCGCCCGCGCCACGTGGCTTGCCACAAATCGAAGTTACCTTCGATATCGATGCTAACGGTATTTTGCATGTGTCTGCTAAAGATAAGGCCACGGGCAAAGAGCAGTCTATTCGCATCACGGCTTCAAGCGGTTTGAGCGATGAAGAGATTGAACAAATGGTACGCGACGCTGAAGCAAATGCTGAAGCTGACAAGAAGTTCGAGGCGCTGGTAGTTGCGCGCAACACTGCTGAGGGTATGGCAAACGCGACTCGTAAAACTTTGGAAGAAGCTGGCGATAAAGCCTCTGACGAAGAAAAAGCGGCGATCGAAGCGGCGTTGACTGAGGTAGATGAAGCGCTTAAGAGCGATGACGTCGAGGTGATTGAGGCGGCTACCAAGAAGCTGACTGAAGCCTCTGGCGGCTTGGCTGAGAAAATGTACGCTGAGCAAGCTGCTCAGGCGCAGGCAGAAGGCGGCGCAGAGTCAGCTCAAGCTGGTGGCGCAGATGACGTAGTCGATGCCGAATTTGAAGAAGTGAAAGACGACGACAAGAAGTAAGCTCGACGCGAGGCATTGCCTCGCTTGAGTATAACGCTGGACGGGAGACGGAAGACGCAAAGGCCAAGGTCAGCGTGTTTTGCGATCTCCCGTTTGGCATGAGAGGTAGAATCATTTATAGGGGTAGCGGGCGGCACTTTAAAAAGCGCCTCCCGCCTCCCGTCTAGCGTGAAGCGAAGCTATGTCAAAACGAGATTATTACGAAATTTTGGGCGTGTCCCGCGATGCCGACAGCAAGGATATTAAAAAAGCCTACCGTCGCATCGCCATGAAAAATCACCCCGACCGTAACCCCGAAGACCCCAAGGCAGAGGATATCTTCAAGGAGGCTACCGAAGCCTATGAAGTGCTTTCTGACGAGGAAAAGCGCGGGGCTTATGACCGTTTTGGTCATGAGGGCGTCAACGCCGGCGGTGGTTTCGGTGGCGGCGGCGGTGCCGGCGGCTTCAGCGATATTTTTGGTGATGTGTTTGGCGATATTTTTGGTGGCGGAGGTGGCGGTGGTCGTCAGCGCGGCCCCCAGCGCGGTTCTGATTTGCGTTATACCCTCGATATTGATCTTGAGCAGGCGGTGCATGGTTCCACGGCCAAGATTCGTATCCCGACGCTAGTTGCTTGCAAACCCTGCGATGGCAGTGGCGCCAAAAAAGGCAGTAAGCCAGTGACCTGTAGTACCTGTAACGGTGTTGGTCAGGTGCGTATGCAGCAGGGCTTTTTTGCGGTGCAGCAAGCCTGTCCGCACTGCCGCGGTTCAGGCACTATTATTGCTGATCCATGCACGAGCTGCCGTGGTCAGGGTCGAGTCGAAGAGACTAAAACGCTGTCTGTCAAAGTGCCCGCTGGTGTTGATACCGGTGACCGTATTCGTTTGAGTGGCGAGGGTGAGGCCAGTCCTAATGGTGGTCCGGCCGGCGATTTGTATGTGCAAATGCAAGTGCGCCCCCATGCGATATTTAAGCGTGATGGCAAAAACTTGCACTGCGAAGTGCCGATCAGTTTTGCTGATGCAGCCTTAGGTGGCGAGTTGGATGTGCCGACCTTGGAGGGGCGCGTGAAACTCAAAATACCGCCTGAAACCCAGACTGGAAAATCTTTCCGCCTGCGCGGTAAAGGTATTACGCCTGTTCGCGGTGGCAGTACTGGTGATCTGATTTGCAAGGTGACCGTTGAAACGCCAGTGTCACTGAACAAGCGCCAAAAAGAGTTGCTGCAAGAGCTGCAGGCTAGTTTAGCGGGTGACGACAAGCAGTCCCCTCGTGCTAAAAGCTGGTTTGATGGTGTAAAAACCTTTTTTGACGACATGAAAATCTAATTTCGTCGATACCGGTCGAGGGCTGATTTTTCGAATCGGCCCTCGACTTCCCCTCTGTTTTTCTCCATTCTGGGCTGCATGTAAAAGCCGCGGAAATAAGTATGGATAACACCCTCAATCAATTTGTAGCGAACTATCTGTGGTCTGAGAAGGTTGCGGATTATGCGGCGCCGCGCCGTAAATTGATTTACGTTCTGCGCTATGTCTACGTGGTGCTCGACGATCTCGCCAAGGGCGAGCTAACTCTGCGCGCCATGAGCTTGGTGTACACCACTTTATTGTCTTTGGTGCCAATGATGGCGGTGAGCTTTTCTGTGCTCAAAGCCTTTGGTATGCACAATAAGCAGTTGCAGCCAATAATGCTGCAGTTTCTCGCGCCGATGGGTGATCAGGGCGTAGAGATTACTGAAAAAATTATCGGCTTTATCGATAATGTCAAAATTGGTGTACTGGGCACCTTTGGTGTTGCGCTTTTGTTTTACACCGCAATTTCTCTAATTCAAAAGATCGAAGCCACCTTTAATTATATTTGGCGTTTAGACCAGCATCGTAGTATTGGTCGTCGCTTTGCCGACTACGGCAGTGTGATGCTAATTGGGCCCTTGTTGGTATTTTCGGCAATTGGTTTGTCAGCGAGCGTGCTTAGTGGCAGTTTTGTGCAAGCGATTAGCCATCAGCTGCCCTTTATGCAGTATTTGATTACCTTTGCCACTGAGGCTGCGCCTTATTTAATGATCATCGCGGCCTTCAGCTTTTTTTATATGTTCATTCCTAACACTCGCGTGACAGTGCGAGCGGGATTGATCGCTGGAGTGGTCTCTGGTTTCCTGTTTCAGAGTTTGGGCTGGGGTTTTGGCAGTGTGGTGGTGTCGGCCAGTGGTAGTGGTACCTATGCGATTTACTCGGGCTTCGCTATCCTGATTTTGTTTATGATGTGGATGTATATCAGCTGGCTGATTTTGCTGGTAGGTAGTAGCGTGGCGTTCTATGTTCAGCATCCGGAATATGTCGCGCCCACTCGGCGCAGTGGCGATTTAAGTATTAAGCAGCGGGAAACCCTAGCTCTGCAGATTATGGGCATAATTGCCGAGCGTCATTACAAGTCGCGAAAGCCCTTTTCAGCAAGTGATTTTGTGTTGCGTCTGCGGGTGCAGATTCAGGGTGTGACTAAGGTGTTGCGAGCACTGAAGGAGGCGGGTTTAATCACTGAAAACAGTGATGAGCCAGCTCGCTATTTACCGAATGCGCCGCTGGAAAAAACGAGTTTAAAGCAGGTCGTTGATGCGGTGCGAAGTGAGGGTACGGCGTCGACGCTTGGTTTGGGGACGCCGCGCAGGCCTGTGCGCGGTGTGGCGACAGTGACAAAAGCGATTGATGAGGCCTTGGATGCTGCGTTGGCGTCGACCAGTGTGCGAGATATGGCTATTGAAGATGATAGCTCGGAGCTTGATGATGCCGAGCCTGGAAAGAACAATTAAATTTAGTGTGGTGAGTTTATGACAGTACGGATAGCAGTAACGGGTGCAGCTGGGCGAATGGGTAAAATTCTTATTGAGGCTATTGCGCTCAATGAGGCTTGTGTTTTGGCGGCAGCGATTGAGCGGCCAGAGAGCTCGTTAATTGGTGCTGATGCCGGTGAATTGGCTGGTTTGGGTAAAAATGGTGTGACAATTGTTAGCGATTTGAGTGCTGTGCTCGTTGACTTTGACGTATTGATCGATTTTACGGTGCCTGCGGCTACGCTTGCCAATGCCAAGATCTGTGGCGCTGCAGCTAAGTCCATGGTCATTGGTACTACTGGGTTTAACGCCGAACAAAAGGCTGAGCTTGAGGTTGCTATTGCCCCTATTGCGATTTGTCAGGCATCTAATTTTAGTACCGGAGTGAATCTGTGTTTTAAATTGTTGGATATGGCTGCGCGGGTTTTGGGCGACGATGTTGATATTGAAATTGTTGAGGCCCATCACCGTCATAAAATAGACGCGCCATCCGGCACGGCCTTAAGTATGGGGCATGTTGTGGCCGATGCGCTGGGGCGGGATCTGGAAAAGGTCGCCGTTTATGGTCGTGAGGGCCAAACTGGCGCCCGTGAGCGCGAGACTATTGGTTTTGCCACTGTGCGCGGCGGCGATGTGGTTGGTGATCACACGGTGTCCTTCTTTGCTGAGGGCGAGCGGGTTGAAATTACCCATAAAGCCAGCTCGCGTATGTCCTTTGGTCGCGGCGCGGTGCGCGCGGCAGTTTGGATAAGTGCGCAATCTGCTGGTCGTTACGATATGCAGGATGTATTAGGCCTTAAATAAGCCCTAGATTTTCATACCAAAGCCGAATTTTGGATAGAAATAGCTCAGCGCACACCATTGCTGGTATTTATTGCGGTGGACGGGCGGGGGTGGTTTCGCGTAAAATCGCGCATCAGATTAGGGTGCCGAGTTTAATAAGCTCCGTACCCCGCAAGGAGCGAGGTGAAGTAGGTCTTCATCTCGCTTTTTTGCACGCGTATTTTCCTCTGTGGTCCCTAGGTTGTCGTTCCGGCGCGTATGTCGGTGGCAACTCTCGGCCGCAAGTTTGATCTAGGAGGTAGTCTTGACGGTTCCAGCCATACTTGCCCTCGAAGACGGCAGCATATTCCGGGGCATCGCTATTGGTGCCGAAGGGCATTCGGTTGGCGAGGTCGTGTTTAATACCGCGATGACAGGGTATCAGGAGATCTTAACGGATCCCTCTTACGCCCGCCAAATCGTGACCCTTACCTATCCCCATATCGGCAATACCGGTGTGAACAGCGAAGACGAAGAGGCGACTGAAATTTGGTCCGCCGGTTTGGTTATTCGCGATCTGGCCATGACCGCCAGTAGTTTCCGCAGCGAGCAAAGTCTCTCGGATTATTTGAAAGCCCGCAATATTGTCGGCATTGCCGATATTGACACCCGTCGCCTCACCCGTATTTTACGGGATAAGGGTGCTCAGGGTGGCTGCTTAATGGCTGGCGATATCGACGAAGCTAAGGCCCTTCAGCTCGCTAAAGACTTTGCCGGTTTAAAAGGCATGGATTTGGCAAAAGAAGTGACCACTGCCGAGTCTTATGAGTGGCGTGAAGGTAGCTGGCAGCTGGGTGAAGGTGTTCGCAGTATGAGTGACGCCGAACTGCCCTATCATGTCGTTGCCTACGATTTCGGTGTAAAGCGCAATATTTTGCGTATGCTTGCTGATCGGGGCTGTCGCTTGACCGTGGTGCCCGCCAAAACACCCGCTGCTGACGTGTTGGCGATGAAGCCTGACGGCGTATTCTTGTCAAACGGCCCTGGTGATCCGGAGCCTTGTGATTACGCGATAGCAGCGATTAAAGAAATTTTAGCGACAGGCCTGCCAGTATTCGGTATATGCCTAGGCCACCAGTTGTTGGCGTTAGCCTCCGGTGCCAAAACCGTCAAGATGAAGTTTGGCCACCACGGCGCGAACCATCCGGTGCAGGACTTGGGGACCAAGGTTGTGCATATTACCAGTCAAAACCACGGTTTTGCGGTAGATGAGGCCACCTTGCCAGCGAATTTGGAAGTGACCCATAAATCACTGTTTGATGGGTCGCTACAGGGAATTCGGCGTACAGATATCCCAGCATTTGGTTTTCAGGGGCACCCTGAGGCCAGTCCCGGTCCCCACGATATTGCGCCCTTGTTTAATCAGTTTATAGATTTAATTAAAGCCTCTAAGTAGGCTGAGTAGAAAGTCCGGCCTCGCAGTTTTGTAGGCGATTTTGCTGGTCTGGCGTCGGGAGTCTGACGTCGGACGAGAAAATACACTACTGCGCCCGACTTTAGCGTCCGACGTCCAGCTTCCGACGTCCGACTTTTTGTAACGAAGCACAGAGTCAGATGATTAGAACTTATGCCAAAAAGAACTGATATTCAAAGTATCCTCATCCTCGGTGCTGGTCCGATCGTTATCGGCCAGGCTTGTGAGTTCGATTACTCTGGCGCGCAGGCGTGTAAGGCGCTTCGCGAAGAGGGTTTCCGAGTTATTTTGGTGAACTCGAACCCCGCGACCATCATGACCGACCCGTCGATGGCCGACGCCACGTATATTGAGCCGGTGGTGTGGGAAACCGTTGCCAAGATTATTGAAAAGGAGCGACCAGACGCTCTGCTGCCGACCATGGGCGGTCAGACTGCACTGAACTGTGCGTTGGATCTTGATCGCGAAGGCGTATTAGAAAAGTACGGCGTAGAAATGATCGGCGCCACCAAAGATTCTATCGATATGGCAGAGGACCGCCAGTTATTCGATAAGGCCATGAAGCGCATCGGCTTGGCTACGCCGCGCTCGGCAATTGCGCACAGCATGGAAGAGGCTCTGCAAGTGCAGGACTCCATCGGCTTTCCCGCGATTATTCGTCCAAGCTTCACCATGGGCGGCTCGGGCGGCGGTATCGCGTATAACAAAGAAGAGTTTATTGAGATTTGTACCCGCGGTTTAGATCTGTCGCCCACCAATGAGCTGTTGATCGATGAGAGCTTGATTGGTTGGAAAGAATTTGAAATGGAAGTGGTTCGCGACAAAAACGACAACTGCATTATTGTCTGCGCGATTGAAAACTTCGACCCCATGGGTGTGCACACCGGCGACTCGATCACTGTTGCTCCAGCACAGACCTTGACCGACAAAGAATATCAAATCATGCGTAACGCCTCCTGCGCGGTACTGCGTGAGATAGGTGTTGAAACTGGCGGCTCCAACGTTCAGTTTGGTATGGAGCCGCACACTGGTCGTCTGGTTGTTATTGAGATGAACCCGCGCGTTAGCCGCTCTTCGGCTTTGGCCTCTAAAGCGACGGGCTTCCCCATTGCCCGGGTCGCCGCCAAATTGGCGATTGGTTACACCCTCGACGAATTGCAGAACGAGATTACTGGCGGTGCGACACCAGCGTCTTTTGAGCCTGCTATCGACTACGTGGTGACCAAGATCCCACGTTTCACTTTCGAAAAATTCGGTGAAGCGCAGACCCGTCTGCACACCCAGATGAAGTCAGTGGGCGAGGTGATGGCGATTGGCCGTACCTTCCAAGAATCTTTGCAGAAAGCCCTGCGCGGCTTGGAAGTAGGTTCTGCCGGTTTTGAACACCAGATCGACACTGACCGAGATGACGCCAAAGACATATTGATCGCTGAATTGACGAACCCAGGCCCAGAGCGGATTTGGTTTGTTGCAGACGCCTTCCGCTCCGGTATGAGTGTTGAAGAAGTGTTTGAGCACTCGTGGATCGATCCTTGGTTCCTTGTGCAGATTGAAGATATTGTTAAAACGGAAAACTCATTAAAAACCGTGGCCTTGGCTGATATCACCAAAGATATGATGTGGCGGTTAAAGCGCAAAGGTTTCTCTGATCAGCGTTTGGCAGTACTGCTGGCTGTGAGCGAAAAGCAGCTGCGCGGCCTGCGTCATAGCCTTGATATCCACCCCGTGTACAAGCGCGTAGACACCTGTGCGGCAGAGTTCGCGACGTCTACTGCCTATATGTATTCGACCTACGAAGAAGAGTGCGAATCCAACCCTTCGGATCGCGAGAAAATTCTTGTTATCGGCGGTGGCCCTAACCGTATTGGTCAGGGTATTGAATTTGATTACTGTTGTGTACACGCGGCGCTGGCGATGCGTGAAGACGGTTACGAGACCATTATGGTCAACTGTAACCCTGAGACCGTATCAACCGATTACGATATTTCAGATCGCCTGTATTTTGAGCCGGTGACGCTGGAAGACGTGCTCGAAATTGTTGCCAAAGAGAAGCCAAAAGGTGTGATTGTGCAGTTTGGCGGCCAAACTCCGCTGAAATTGGCTCGTGACCTTGAGGCCGCTGGCGTGCCGATTATTGGTACAACGCCAGACGCGATTGACCGCGCTGAAGATCGTGAGCGTTTCCAGCAAATGCTGCAGCGTTTAAATATCAAGCAGCCACCGAATACCACCGTGCGTTCAGAAGAAGCGGCACTGCGGGCGGCGGCTGAGATCGGCTATCCCTTGGTTGTGCGTCCATCCTATGTATTGGGTGGTCGTGCCATGGAAATTGTCTATAAAGAAGAAGAGCTTGAGCGCTATATGCGTGAAGCGGTGCGGGTGTCTAATGACTCGCCAGTACTGCTTGACCACTTTTTGAATGCGGCGGTTGAGGTTGACCTTGACGCTGTATCGGATGGTAAGCATGTGGTAATCGGCGCGATTATGCAGCATATCGAGCAAGCGGGCGTTCACTCTGGGGACTCGGCGTGTTCATTGCCGCCTTACTCGCTGTCTGCCGATATCCAGGATCGCATGCGCGAAATCGTTAAAGCCATGGCGCTGGAATTGGGCGTGGTGGGTTTGATGAACGTGCAGCTGGCAGTGCAGGATGGTGAAATCTACGTGATTGAGGTTAACCCTCGCGCTTCACGTACCGTGCCCTTCGTGTCTAAGTGTATTGGTATTTCCCTCGCTAAAGTCGCGGCGCGCTGCATGGCTGGTACGAACTTGGCCGACCAGGACTTTACCGAAGAGCGTATTCCTAAGTACTTTGCTGTTAAAGAAGCGGTTTTCCCTTTCAATAAATTCCCAGGCGTTGACCCCATTCTTGGGCCAGAAATGAAATCGACTGGTGAAGTAATGGGCTTGGGCGAAACCTTTGCCGAAGCTTTTGCTAAAGCGGCGGTCGGTGCCGGTGAAGTATTCCCAACGAGTGGCAAGGCATTTATTAGTGTTCGCGACCCCGATAAAGCCGGTGCGATCGCCGTGGCGAGTCAGTTGGTTGAGCTCGGCTTTAGCTTGTTGGCAACCCGTGGTACTCACAAGGTCTTGACGGAAGCGGGCCTTAAATGTCAGCGTGTTAATAAGGTATTAGAAGGCCGCCCACATATTGTTGATATGGTGAAGAATGGCGATGTCGATCTGATTATTAATACTACAGAAGGTAAGCAGGCAATTGCGGATTCGTCACTGATTCGTCGTAGTGCACTGGCCAATAAGGTGAGCTATACAACGACCTTGGCGGGTGCCGAGGCTATTTGCCAGGCGCTGGTGTTTGGCGAAGAGAAAACCGTACGCCGCTTACAGGATGTCCATAAGGGGTTAATGCAATGAGTTTGCTGCCAATGACGGTTGCCGGCGAAAAGGCACTGCGCGAAGAGTTAAAAAAGCTTAAATCTGTTGATCGCCCGCGCATCACTCAGGCGATTGCCGAGGCCCGCGCTCATGGCGATTTAAAAGAGAATGCTGAATACCATGCTGCGCGTGAGCAGCAAGGCTTTTGTGAAGGTCGAATTCAAGAAATTGAAGGCAAGTTG
The DNA here is from genome assembly GCF_041623545.1 of Zhongshania sp. GTDB lineage: Bacteria > Pseudomonadota > Gammaproteobacteria > Pseudomonadales > Spongiibacteraceae > Spongiibacter. The sequence continues at coordinate 25,530 of NZ_JBFJWS010000014.1, forward strand.
GCGGGTGTGCGGGTGATTGATATTACCGCTATTCCCTATACTGGCAAGGTGATTTTTGGCACCACGGTGTCGCTAATTAATTGCGATACTGATGAGGAGGTTACTTACCGTATCGTCGGTGAAGACGAAGCGAATGTAAAAATCGGAAAAATCTCGGTGACCTCACCTATTGCTCGTGCCTTAATTGGTAAGGAAGCAGGGGATGTGGCGGTAGTCGTCGCGCCGGGCGGCAATATCGAGTATGAAATCGACAAGGTCGAGCACCTTGCCGAGTAATTGCGCTAACTCAAGCCCGCAGCAGATTGGATAGTTTCGGGTTTGGGGTTTTCGCTGGACGATAAATCAGCGCTATCTTGCCGATAGCCTGAATCAGCTGCGCTTTATGCGCTTTACACAGTTGATCGATTAACGCGCGGCGTTCAGTTGGCTCAGCTATATTGACCTTAACTTTAATCAATTCGTGATCATCGAGTGCACGGTCTATCTCCAGCGCTACGCTTTCACTAAGTCCCTTGTCGGCAATCATAACAACAGGGCTTAGTTTGTGACCGATGCTGCGTAGGTGTTTTTTATCGCTGGCGCTGAATTTGGACATAATATAATCGAACCGGGAAAGAGCGTGGCCGCTTATTTTACTTGAAAGTGCGCTCAGTCGGTATCTCAAATCTCGCTAATAACGGAGTTAGTGTGGCGAAACCTAAAGGATCCAGTGGTGCGTGGCTGAAGGAACATTTTGACGATCAGTACGTCAAAATGGCTCAGCGAGACGGTTATCGCTCTCGAGCCTGTTATAAGTTGCTGGAAATTCAGGAAAAAGACCGCCTGATCAAGCCTGGTATGTGCGTCGTCGATCTCGGCAGTGCGCCGGGAGGGTGGTCGCAGGTCGCGGCCATGCTGGTTGGGCATCATGGTCGGGTGCTGGCCTCCGACATTTTGGAGATGGATTCTATCGCCGGGGTGGAGTTTGTGCGAGGTGATTTTACCGAGCAAGAAGTCATTGATGAGTTGATGGCGCACTTGGGAAATAGCAAGGCAGACCTTGTAATCTCAGATATGGCCCCAAACATGAGTGGTATGAGGGATGTTGACCAGCCGCAATCTATGTATTTGTGTGAGCTGGCACTGGATATGGCGGGAATAGTGCTCCGCCCAGGGGGTAGCTTTGCCACCAAGATATTTCAGGGCGAAGGTTTCGATGAGTATATGCGTCTACTTCGTGGGCGATTTAGCAAAGTGGTGACCCGCAAACCGGCGGCATCACGGCCGAGATCGCGGGAAGTATATTTAGTGGCCACTGGTCTGCGCGCTTGAATATTGCGTAGAGGGTGTCGGATTAATGGTGTAGAGTGGGCAGATATCCGGGCATTTTTCCCGTTTGCAGCCTCTGCAAACAGTGCAGCGTGAGGATCGGTTTTTGAACGATATGGCAAAGAATTTACTGTTGTGGCTGGTTATCGCCGCTGTTTTATTGACGGTGTTTAATAATTTCAGCGTGCAGCAGCCAACAGAGCAGCTCAATTATTCCCAATTCATTTCTGAAGTGCAGAATGAGCGGGTGAAAAAGGTGGTTATTGACGGCTTGATGATCAGCGGTGAGCGGGCGGATAAGAGCCGCTTTGAAACCGTGCGGCCATTGCTTGACGACCCAAAACTCATTGACGATTTGCTCCAGCACGACGTTGTCGTCGAAGGCACTAAGCCTGAGCGTCAGAGCTTGTGGACGCAATTGCTGGTGGCTAGCTTCCCAATTTTAATCATCTTGGCGATTTTCATGTTCTTTATGCGCCAGATGCAGGGCGGTGCTGGTGGTGGCAAGGGCGGTCCGATGGCCTTTGGTAAGAGCAAGGCACGTTTGCTCAGTGAAGATCAAATTAAAACCACTTTCGCCGATGTGGCGGGTGTGGATGAAGCTAAAGAAGACGTTCAGGAATTGGTTGAGTTTTTGCGCGACCCAGGTAAGTTTCAGCGTCTTGGTGGTCGAATTCCTCGAGGCGTGTTGATGGTGGGGCCGCCGGGTACCGGTAAGACCTTGCTGGCTAAAGCCATCGCTGGTGAAGCCAAAGTACCGTTTTTCTCTATTTCCGGCTCTGATTTCGTGGAGATGTTTGTTGGTGTCGGTGCGTCTCGTGTTCGCGACATGTTCGAACAGGCCAAAAAGCAAGCGCCGTGTATTATCTTTATTGATGAAATAGATGCTGTTGGTCGCCATCGTGGCGCCGGTATGGGTGGTGGTCACGACGAGCGTGAGCAAACCTTGAACCAGCTGCTGGTTGAGATGGATGGTTTTGAGGCCAATGACGGCGTAATCGTTATTGCTGCGACTAACCGCCCCGATGTGCTTGATCCTGCACTGTTGCGTCCAGGTCGTTTTGACCGTCAGGTGACTGTTGGCTTGCCTGATATTCGCGGTCGCGAGCAAATCTTAAAAGTGCATATGCGTAAATTGCCTTTGGGTGATGATGTCGAAGCGTCAGTAATTGCCCGCGGCACGCCTGGTTTTTCTGGTGCAGATTTAGCTAACTTGGCTAACGAGGCCGCACTGTTTGCGGCGCGCAGCAATTTGCGCTTGGTTAGCATGGCGCAATTTGACCTCGCCAAAGACAAAATCATGATGGGCGCTGAGCGCAAATCCATGGTGATGTCAGACAAAGAGAAGTTAAATACGGCTTATCATGAAGCGGGTCACGCGATTGTCGGTCGAACGGTGCCTGAGCACGATCCTGTTTATAAGGTTAGTATTATTCCTCGCGGTCGCGCCCTTGGGGTGACCATGTTCCTGCCTGAGGAAGATCGTTACAGCCTTAGTCGCCGTCATATTATTAGCCAAATTTGTTCACTGTTTGGCGGTCGTATCGCCGAAGAAATGACCTTGGGCCCAGACGGTGTGACTACGGGTGCATCAAATGATATTCAGCGCGCCACGGATATTGCTCGCAAAATGGTGACTAAGTGGGGCCTGTCCGACAAGATGGGGCCGCTGATGTATGACGATGCTGAGGAAGAGGTCTTTCTCGGTCGCTCTGCAGGTCAGGCCGGTAAGGGTCATTCTGGCGAAACCGCGCGGCAGATCGATGAAGAAGTGCGTCGTATTATTGACGAGTGCTATGCCGCTGCCCGTAAAATTCTGGAAGAACATCGTGGTAAATTAGACGTTATGGCTGATGCCTTGATGCTTTATGAGACCATTGATGCCAAGCAAATCGACGATATTATGAATGGTCGCACTCCGCGTAAACCTGCGGGCTGGGACGATGATGATCGTCGCGGTGGCCGCGCGGCGAAAGAAGAGGTTGATGAAGATCCGGCGCCTAAGGCGGATAAGAAAGATCGTCCTGAAGATCCCTTCGTTGACTCGGTGAGTGATCACTAGGTCGGCAATGCACAATTTTCAATCCTCATCGCAGCTGCGCTGCGGTGAACGCCTTTTAGACCTGCGCGAGCCGCAGGTCATGGCGATTATCAATGTCACTCCTGACTCCTTTTCCGATGGCGGTAAATACCACGCCGGCGCGGTTTTGCTCGACAAAATCTTAGCGCAAGTGGCGCGCGCTATGGCGGACGGGGCAAGCCTTATTGATATTGGTGGTGAGTCAACTCGACCCGGTGCGCTGCCAGTGTCGGAAGCGGAAGAGTGCCAGCGGGTTCTGCCAGTGGTCGAGGCAATAGCTCAGCGCTTTGATGTCGCTATTTCTGTAGATACCAGTAACGCGACAGTGATGCGGGAAAGCGCTGCGTTGGGCGTGGGTTTTATCAATGATGTTCGCGCATTGCAGCGGCCAAATGCGATACAGGTTGCTGCTGATTGTGGCTTGCCGGTGAGTTTGATGCACATGCAGGGTGAACCGGATTCGATGCAGGACAATCCTGAGTATCGCGATATTTACCGTGAGGTTGAAACGTTTTTGCGTGAGCGGATTGCTGCTTGCACTGCCGCTGGGATAAGTAAGGAGCGGATCGTGCTCGATCCCGGTTTTGGTTTTGCGAAAACGCTTGCACACAATCTGGCGTTGTTTCAGCGTTTACCGGACATCGTGGCGTGGGGGTATCCGGTATTGGTTGGAGTATCTCGTAAATCGATGATTGGCGCGCTTACTGGTCGAGCGGTAGCGGAGCGAATGGCTGGGAGTGTCGCAATGGCCGCGATGGCGGTAGAGCGCGGTGCTCATATTATTCGGGCTCATGATGTTAAGGAGACCGTAGATGCTGTGCGCGTAGCGCATGCCCTAAAATTTGAGAAATTAGCGAATGACTAGAAAATATTTTGGCACCGATGGCGTGCGCGGGCGGGTTGGTGAAGGTGCTATCACCCCGGAGTTTGTTCTTAAGCTGGGTTGGGCTGTGGGGCAGGTGTTTGCTAAAGAAGGGCGCAGCAAGGTCTTGATTGGCAAAGATACGCGGATCTCTGGTTATATGTTTGAGTCCGCGCTAGAAGCAGGCTTGGTTGCGGCAGGCGTTGACGTGTTGCTACTTGGGCCCATGCCAACCCCAGCCATTGCTTATTTGACTCGGACTTTTCAGGCCCGCGCCGGCATCGTAATTAGTGCTAGTCATAATCCTTATTATGATAATGGCATTAAGTTTTTTTCCGGTGACGGTAGTAAGTTGGCCGATGATGTTGAGCTGGCGATTGAGTCAGCGGTCGATCTAGCTATGACGACGGTAGATTCGGCGGATTTGGGAAAAGTGCGGCGTATCGAGGATGCGGCGGGTCGCTATATCGAATATTGTAAATCCACAATGCCCAGTGGTTTGTCCTTAAAGGGCATGATAATTGTGCTTGATTGCGCCCACGGTGCAACCTATCACGTTGCGCCGGCCGTGTTTACTGAGTTGGGTGCTGAGGTCGTGGTGATGGGGGCTTCACCGAACGGTGTTAATATCAACGCTGAAGTAGGCTCGACCCACCCTACCGCACTCCAGCAGCGCGTTATTGATGAGGCGGCGGACTTCGGTATTGCCTTTGATGGTGATGGCGACCGTGTTTTATTTGTCGACACTAACGGCGATTTGGTTGATGGCGACGAATTATTATTTATTATCGCTGCTGAGCGCCTGCGCCGGGGAAAGAGTTGTTCGGGCGTTGTGGGCACCTTAATGTCAAATCTTGGCTTTGAATTGGCGCTTAAGGATTTGGGTGTCGGCTTTGAGCGCGCAAAGGTTGGCGATCGCTATGTAAAAGAGCGTATGAATGCGCTGGGCTGGGATTTGGGGGGTGAAAATTCAGGTCATATAATTTGCGCCGATGTGAGTACTACTGGCGACGGCATTGTTGCGGCATTAAAGGTGGTTGGTGCAATAGCTGCCAGCGGTAAAAGTTTGACCGAATTAAAAAGCCCGGTGCGTAAATTCCCTCAGATAATGGAGAATGTGCGTATTGCCTCGCCGGTGGATTTGAAAAATAGTGAATTAGTCGAAGCAGTTAGTGCAGTAGAGCTGGAATTGGCAGGGCGAGGCAGGGTATTATTGCGCGCTTCTGGAACTGAGCCGTTATTGCGGGTCATGGTTGAAGGTGAAGATGCTGCGCAGGTCGCAACACTTTGCAAGCGACTTGCAGATGTAGTGAGAAAGCTTTCATCTTAAGCATTTGCTACCTTGTATGTGTTTATAAGTTTATGTAAGATTGGCGCCCATTTTGCGCTAAGGGAAATGGCATGCGGAGTAGTCTTGTAGCAGGTAATTGGAAGATGTATGGCGATAGCGCTAGCATCGGAAAATTAATGGCGAATTTAAGAACTGCACTCCCGTCGGAACCTGGTGTTGATATCGCAGTGTTCCCGCCCTCAGTGTATATTGCGCAAGTTGTTGAAGGCTTGTCTGGTTCGCCAGTGGCGGTCGGCGCGCAGAATGTGTGTGAGCAAGCGGGCGAAGGTGCTTACACAGGTGAGGTGTCAGCGGCAATGTTGGCTGACGCAGGTTGCCGGTATGTGATTGTTGGTCACTCCGAGCGTCGCGCCATGTACCAAGATAGTAATGAGTGTGTTGCCCAAAAGGCGAGGCAGGCTTTGGCGCAGGGCTTAGTGCCGATTGTCTGTGTAGGTGAGACGGAAGATCAGCGTGATAGTGGCGCAACTTTAGATGTGATCGCTGAACAGCTTCAATCAGTGTTTGCAGTATTAAGTGTAGAGAATATGCGCAGTATTGTTGTTGCTTACGAACCTGTTTGGGCAATCGGTACTGGTAAGACAGCAACGCCATCGCAGGCTCAAGAGGTGCACGCATTTATCCGTGCCCTGTTTGCGAAAAAAGATGAGCCTTTGGCGAAGGGTTTGAGAATTCTGTATGGCGGCAGTGTTAAGGCAGCTAATGCGGGTGAATTATTCGCGCAGGCGGATATTGATGGCGGTTTAGTAGGTGGTGCATCACTTGATGCGCAGGAATTTTCCGCAATATGTCGGGCGGCGGAGTAATGGAACAAGCAATTTTAATCGTACATGTGTTGGCTGGTTTGTCGATCATTGGCCTGATCCTGGTTCAGCAGGGTAAGGGTGCGGACATGGGGGCCTCTTTTGGTTCCGGTGCTTCCCAGACGATCTTTGGTAGCAGTGGTAGCGGAAACGTATTGACTCGTACCACGGCAGTTTTGGCAACGGTGTTCTTTATCACTAGTTTGTCATTGGCGTATGTTGCTAAGCAGCGTAGTGGTGGTGCAGAAGACATTATCGTCGATATTCCGGAGTTGCAGGAAAGTCGCGATGTTGCACCGGTAGGTGATGGTACGATGCCGGCGCAGTCAGACTCGCTGCCAATGGATATGCCGGCAAGCGAAGAAATACCGGAATCTGGTCGGTAGTAAAAAGTTTTAGCCGAAGTGGTGGAATTGGTAGACACGCCATCTTGAGGGGGTGGTGAGCATTGCTCGTGCGGGTTCAAGTCCCGCCTTCGGCACCAACATAAAAAAAGGGGTTATCGCTTAGGGCGATAGCCCCTTTTTTTATGTTGGTACGGCGGGAGCCGCTTTGCGGTCCCGCGTTGACTCGCTTGCGCTCGGTCCTGCGGACTGCCCTCCCTTGGGTCGGTCATCCAAGCGGCGGTTGCCGCTTGTCGGCACGCGATGGTCGTGGGGTTATCGCTTAGGGCGATAGCCCTTTTTTTTATGTTGGTACGGCGGGAGCCGCTTTGCGGTCCCGCGTTGACTCGCTTGCGCTCGGTCCTGCGGACTGCCCTCCCTTAGGTCGGTCATCCAAGCGGCGGTTGCCGCTTGTCGGCGCGTGATGGTCGTGGGGTGATTGCTTCGGGTGATAGCTCCTTTATTTTGTTGGTACGGCGGTGGCCGCTTTGCGGTCCCGCGTTGGCTCGCTTGCGTGCGATCCTGCGGACTGCCCTCCCTTAGGTCGGTCATCCAGGCGGCGGTTGCCGCTTGTCGGCACGTGATGGTCGTGGGGTTATCGCTTAGGGCGATAGCCCTTTTTTTATGTTGGTACGGCGGGAGCTGCTTCGCGGTCCTGCTTTGACTTGCTGGTGTTCGGCGCTTGGGGGTGGTCTTCATTTGGCTGGTTATTCACGGGCCGGTTGCAGCTTGTTATGGGTGTTTATTTAGTGGCTTGGGGTTGTTGTTAATTAAGCTGATCCCTCGTGGCGCACTGTGTTACTAGCTTGACCTGCATAGGCGCAGCGACTATAATGCGGCCTCCTGATAGTGGGTCGGTAGCGCGATAGTGGCGAGCGGGCTTTGGACCTAGGATGTACGGTTTCCTAGGGGTGATCAGAAGTTTTCAAAAGCCCCTTGTACAGGGGCTTTTTCGTATTGCCACAGGGCATGCGTTAAGGAATTTCGAGTGGGCCTTGGGCCCATTTTTTATTGGTGGGTAGTGAACTTGTCCGGTAAGACCGTCAAAATTGAAGAATTAATTAGGCCTGGTGTGGAAGCGCTGGGTTATGAGCTTTGGGGCTTGGAGCATCAGTCCCAGGGGCGTCATACCTTGCTTCGGGTGTATATCGATAGTGAGAAAGGCATTGGTGTTGATGATTGCGCTAAGGTGAGTCATCAGATTAGTGGTGTATTGGATGTCGAAGATCCAATTGCCGGTGAATATAATCTTGAAGTTTCATCGCCGGGCATGGATCGGCCTCTGTATACGCTAGAGCAGTATGCGCAGTACATTGGTAATGATATTAATGTTCGGTTGCGAGTTCCTTTTGAGGGACGTCGTAAATTCTTTGGTCGCCTAACGGGCATTGAAGATGGCGATGTGGTGCTGACGGCAGAGGAGCATGAGTATTTGCTGCCCTTCGATCAGATTGATAAAGCGAATGTTGTGCCCCGATTTTAATCGGACGCGCTAATTTCAATAGCCGGCTGCGGAAAGAGGCGGATAATGAGTAAAGAAATATTATTGGTAGTTGAGGCCGTCTCGAATGAGAAGGGTGTGTCTAAGACCATTATTTTCGAGGCCATTGAGCAGGCCTTGGCGACAGCGGCAAAAAAACGCTACGACGAAGACTCTGATATCCGTGTGGTGATTGACCGTGTTACCGGCGATTACCAAACTTTTCGGAGCTGGTTGGTTATGCCAGACGACGAGATGGCTTTGCTAGGTACTCAGTTGACCATTGAGGAAGCTCATGAATATAGCAAAGACCTAAAAGCGGGCGATGTTTACGAAGAAGTCGTAGAAAATGTTGGCTTTGGTCGTATAGCTGCGCAAACCGCTAAGCAGGTAATTGTTCAAAAAGTACGAGAAGCTGAGCGCGCGCAAATCGTCGATGAATATAAAGATCGCGTCGGTGAGCTGATTAACGGTACGGTCAAGAAAGTTACCCGTGACAGTATTATTGTTGATTTGGGTGGCAACGCCGAGGCCTTGTTGCCACGGGAAGAATTGGTTGGTCGCGAAGTGTTTCGTATCAATGATCGGGTGCGCGCGATATTGGCAGATGTTCGTCCGGAAGCGCGTGGCCCGCAGTTGTTTTTGAGTCGCGCCTGTCCAGAGATGTTGATTGAACTTTTTAAAATTGAAGTGCCCGAAGTTAATGAAGAAGTTATTGAGATTCGTGCCGCGGCGCGTGATCCGGGTTCCCGCGCAAAAATTGCAGTAAAAACCAATGATGGTCGTATTGACCCGGTTGGCGCCTGTGTAGGTATGCGCGGTTCGCGGGTACAGGCTGTTTCTGGCGAGCTTGGCAATGAGCGTGTCGATATTATTTTGTGGGACGACAATCCCGCTCAACTCGTCATTAATGCAATGGCGCCCGCGGAAGTTGAATCGATTGTCGTCGATGAAGATACCCACACCATGGACGTTGGTGTGGCTGATGACAATTTGGCGCAGGCAATTGGTCGCGCAGGACAGAATGTGCGTTTAGCTGGTCAGCTGACGGGTTGGACGATCAATGTGATGAGCATTGAAGAGATGTCCGCCAAGCACGAGCAAGAATCCAGTCATATCATTAGTTATTTTGTTGAAGCCTTGGATGTTGGCGAAGACATTGCAGAAGTTTTGGTAGAGGAAGGTTTCACCACGCTTGAAGAGGTGGCCTATGTTCCTTTAGAAGAAATGATGTCAATTGATGGCTTTGACGAAGATTTAGCCCAAGAGCTCCGGGCTAGAGCGAAAGATGCGCTATTGACGCAAGCGATTGCGAGCGAAGAAGTTTTGGAAAGTGCCGAGCCGGCTGAAGACTTGTTGACAATGGACGGGATGGAAAAGCATCTAGCGTTCATTCTTGCCAGCCGTGGCGTAGTAACGATGGAAGATCTGGCCGAACAGGCTGTTGAAGATCTTCTCGACATTGAAGATATGACTAAAGAGCGGGCCGGTGAGTTGATTATGACTGCTCGTGCTCCGTGGTTTGCAGACGAAGACGAAACTGCAAAATAAGCGAGTCGTACCGTTTTGGGAGAATGATGAATGGCTGAAGTTACCGTGAGCCAGCTGGCAGAAGTCGTTGGCGCACCTGTCGAGCGTCTGCTGCGACAAATGAAAGAAGCGGGCCTGTCACACAGCGCTGCTCAACAAGCTGTGTCCGATGAAGACAAGCAAACCCTGCTGACTTTCTTGAAGCGGAGCCACGGAGAATCAGCCGAGGCCCCTCAGCAAATTACGCTTAAGCGCAAAACCCTGAGTACACTAAAGACTGGGTCTGGCGCGGGCAAGAAGACCGTTAATATTGAAGTGCGTAAAAAGCGTACTTACGTTAAGCGCGACCCTGCAGAAATGGCTGCGGAAGCGGCGGCGGAAGAAGCACTGTTACGTGGTGATGCGTCTGCGCCAGCAGAGGAGCCTAAGGCGGCTGAACCTGTTGTGGCAGAGCCTGTTGTGGCTGAGACCCCAGTTAAAGAAGCGCCTGCTGAGAAGGTGCCGGAGCCAAAAGCTGCTGAAGTAGAAAAGGCGCCGGAATCGGCTCCAGAGCCAGTCGTTGCTAAAGAAGAAATTAAAGCCGAGCCGGTGAAGGCTGAAGCGCCAGTGGCGGTAGAGAAGCCTGTCGTTGAGCCCGCCGCTGAAGAGCCGGTTGCCGAAGTGGTTAAACCTGCACCGGCAAATAAAACTGATGAATACCGCGAAGTGGTCGAAAATGTATTAGATGTCGACCCTGAAGTGCTTCGCCAGCGCGCAATATTGCGTCGTAAAGCGGAAGAAGAGCGGGTTAAGGAACGTCGTGCAGCCGTCATCGCCGAGAAGAAACGCGATGAAGATGAGCGCATTGCGCGTAAAAAAGCCGCTGCGGCGCCAAGCCCAGCTAACGCCGATAAAGGCGCCGGCCCAGCGCCAGCCCCCGCTGATACTAAATCGGACGATAAGCCTGCGCCGCGCCATCACCGTCGTGCCGCTGCAGCGCCAGCCGCTGCTGGCGATGATGATCGGCCACGCCGTAAAGGCGGTAAGGCTCGCGGGAATAAGCGCGATGACTTTGACGGCAATTTCGCCGGTGGCGGTCGCCGCAAGAAGAAAACCCTCAAGTTGCCAGATGACGCTCAACGTCATGCTTTTAACGCGCCGACGGATAAAATTGTCTACGCCGTTAATGTTGGTGAAACCACTACTGCGGCTGAACTAGCAACGCAGATGAAGGTGAAGGCCGCTGAAGTTATTAAAGAAATGATCAAAATGGGCTTGATGGTAACTATCAACCAGCCTATTGATCAGGACACCGCTCAGTTGGTCGTAGAAGAGATGGGTCACACGGTTAAGTTGGTTTCCGAAGACGCCGTCGAAGAAGCGCTTGAGGAAACTCTCGGTGCTCGCGGCGCGGGTACCATGGTTCCGCGCGCGCCAGTGGTTACCGTTATGGGTCATGTTGACCACGGTAAGACCTCGCTGCTTGATTATATTCGTGAAGCGAAGGTTGCCAGTGGCGAAGCGGGTGGTATTACCCAGCACATTGGTGCCTACCACGTTGAAACCGGTCACGGCATGATCACCTTCCTTGATACCCCTGGTCACGCGGCATTTACGCAAATGCGTGCTCGCGGTGCCAAGAGTACGGATATTGTTATTCTGGTTGTGGCGGCGGATGACGGCGTAATGCCGCAAACTGAAGAAGCCATTACCCATGCAAAAGCAGCGGGCGTGCCGCTAGTTGTTGCTGTAAATAAAATGGATAAAGAAGGTGCTGACCCTGAGCGCGTTAAAAACGAGCTCTCCCAGCGCAATGTTATTTCTGAAGAATGGGGCGGCGACACGCAGTTTGTGTATGTTTCTGCTCATTCTGGTGAAGGCATCGATAAATTACTTGACGCAATATTGTTACAGGCTGAATTGCTTGAATTGAAAGCGGCGCCAGATTTACCGGCGCAGGGCTTGGTTATCGAGTCTCGCTTAGATAAAGGTCGCGGTGCTGTTGCATCCTTGCTGATCCAAAGCGGCACGCTAAAGCAGGGCGATATCGTCTTAGCTGGTCAGTGCAGTGGTCGTGTTCGTGCCATGATGGACGAAAACGGCAAGCCGGTGAAAGAAGCGGGTCCGTCGATTCCGGTAGAGATTCTCGGTCTCGATGGTACGCCAGATGCGGGCGACAGTTTTGTGGTTGTCGAAAACGACAAGCGCGCGCGTGAAGTTGCGGACTTCCGCCAGGTTCGTGAGCGCGAGCAGCGTATTAAGCGTCAGCAAGCGGCTAAACTGGATCGCATGTTTGAAAGCATGGAATCTGCTGAGCGCCGTATATTGAATATCGTCTTAAAGACCGATGTTCGCGGCTCGCTCGAAGCCTTGCAGGCGTCCTTGATGGATATCGGTAACGAAGAAGTTAACGTAAACATCGTTTCGGCCGGCGTTGGTGGTATTACCGAGACTGACGTGAACTTGGCGCTGACTTCTGGTGCGGTGATGTTCGGCTTTAACGTACGTGCCGATTCAAGTGCCCGTAAATTAGCTGAGAACGAAGGTGTAGACCTGCGTTACTACAGCGTTATTTACGATGTTATCGACGATGTAACTGCTGCTCTGACTGGTATGCTTAGCCCAGAAATGCGCGAAGAAATCGTGGGTGTGGCTGAAGTGCGCGACGTCTTCCGTTCGCCTAAGTTCGGTGATATTGCCGGCTGTATGGTTATTGAAGGTACGGTTTACCGCAATAAGCGCATCCGCGTGTTACGTGCCGATGTGGTCATTTACGAAGGTGAGCTCGAGTCGCTACGTCGCTTCAAAGACGACGCGAACGAGGTCAAAAACGGCACTGAGTGTGGTATCGGTGTTAAGAACTACAAAGATGTACGCCCCGGTGACAAGATCGAGGTTTATGAAGTGAAGGAAATCGCGCGTAGCCTTTAATGGCGCGCGTCGTGGGGTATAAGGTCAATTGAAAGAATTTAGTCGCACAGCACGTATTGCGGATTTCCTGAAGCGCGAACTGGGTAGTTTCATCCAGAAAGAGCTGCGGGACCCGCGTCTTGGCATGGTTAGCGTGATTGATGCAGAAGTCAGTCGCGATATGAGTCACGCCAAAATTTACGTCACAGTCATGGGTAAAGATTCGGCCGAAGAGGCGAAGGAATCTTTAGACGTGCTCAATAAGGCTTCGGGTTTTTTACGCAGCCAAGTGGCTAAAATCAATAATGCTCGGACTACCCCGCAGCTGCGTTTTTACTACGATAGTAGTATTAATCGCGGTCAGCACATTAGTAAATTGATTCAGGATGCGGTCGCGTCTGACCGCAGCCGCTACCCGGAAGATGACGGGGAATAGTTTTGGCAAAAGCTCGTAAAGGGCGACCGATTAACGGCATCTTGGTGCTGGATAAGCCCCCAGGTCGTTCTTCTAATGGTGCGATGGTTGTCGCCCGCGCTATCTACCACGCTACTAAAGCCGGTCATACCGGCGCGCTTGATCCCTTGGCTACCGGTGTATTGCCGGTGTGCTTTGGCGAGGCCACCAAATTTTCTCAGTACTTACTCGAAGCGGATAAAGAATACCGCAGCACCTTTGTGTTCGGTCAGCAGACGGATACTGGTGATTCTCAGGGTGAGATACTCGCGGAGCAAGATGCCTCAAAGATAACGGCTGAGCTGCTCGAGGCCCAAATTGACGCATTGCGGGGTGATATCTTGCAAGTGCCGCCAATGTATTCGGCCTTGAAACGCGATGGTAAGCCCTTGTATGCCTTGGCGCGCAAGGGGATTACTGTCGAACGTGAAGCGCGACCCGTGACAATTCGGGAATTTGAGCTAGAGTCTTTTACTGCTGGACCTTTGGCCGAGGCGGTAGTGCGGGTGGTGTGTACTAAAGGTACTTATATACGCTCTCTTGCTGAGGATTTGGGCGCGGCACTCGGGGTAGGGGCTCACGTAGCGACCCTGCGCCGCCTGCAGGCGGGGCCGTTTTGCGAGGCTCAGGTGGTGACCACTGAAGCCATTCAGACGCTGCGCGATGCGGGTGATTTTGAAGGCTTGGATGCTTTGTTGCTGCCTATTACTGACGCATTGGGCCATATGAACAAGCTGTCGCTTGGCGATACGGCTGCCTATTATTTGCGCCAGGGGCAGGCGGTACAGGTATCGGGCGCACCTACTGAAGGCTTGGTGGTGTTGAGCGACGATAGCGGCGAGTTTATGGGGATTGGTGAAATATTAGACGATGGGCGAGTTACTCCTCGTCGTTTGCTCTCAACTATGTGATAATACGCGGCTGATTTTGCGTAGCCACAATGTAAATGGCTCGCGCAATAGGAAAAATGAAGCTTTGAATTGATTCAGAACTTCCGAACCTGACTGTAAATATGCGCGGTCAGGCTCGATTGATAAACGCATATTCGTAATTAAGGAATGTAAAAATGGCATTATCTGCTGTCGAGAAAGCTGAAGTTGTTAAAGACTACCAAACCGCCGAGGGCGATACTGGTTCCCCAGAAGTGCAAGTAGCACTGCTGACTGTCAATATTAACAAGCTACAAGGTCACTTCGAAGGCCACAAAAAAGATCACCACTCACGTCGTGGTTTGATCCGTATGGTTAACCAGCGTCGTAAATTGCTGGACTACCTTAAGCGTAAAAACCAAGAGCGTTACAGCAAGCTGATCAAGCGTTTAGGTCTGCGTCGCTAAGAAGAATAAGTGAGGGGGCCTTAGAGGCCCCCTTATTACTTTTATCATCCTTATTTTGGGAGGAATTA
>NZ_JBFJWS010000015.1:0-39697 GCF_041623545.1 Zhongshania sp.
CGCCAGATGCTGTAAATATGTTTTGCCCGCCCGGCAATATCCGCCTGAATATTGTCAGCTTCCAATGCGGTTTCTAACATCGCGATGGCATGTTCGATGTAATGCTGGCGATCAAGTCGCTTCTCATCGAGTAATTTGGCAATTTTTTTATAGGCTAAGGGTTGTAGGTATCGAAATGAGAGGTCTTCTAATTCCCATTTAATATGACCGATACCTAAACGGTGCGCCAATGGCGCATAGATATCCGCCACTTCTCGCGCAACTCGATAACGTTTTTCAGGCTTGTTTTTTACCGCCCTTATCGCCGAAGTTCGTTCAGCGAGTTTGATTAGCGCGACCCGCACATCGTCGACAAGCGCCACCAACATTTTTCGGATTGTTTCACTCTGCGCCTCAGACTGACCGAGGACTGGGGCATCCAACTCGGCATTCACCCGCGAGATCGCAGCCATACCAAGTACACCATCAACCAGTTTGGCAACTGGACGACCAAAATCTCGCTCTAAAGTAGATAAACTGAGTCGGCTTTCGCGCACGGCTCTAAACAAAGTTGCTGCGATCAGACTATCTTGATCCAGATGTAAATCGGCCAGTATTTCGACCATTTCTAGGGCTGTATAGAAACTACTGAGACCGTCAGGCTTGGGCGCCTGCTCTGGTGTTGGCAGAGCAGCACATTCCTCTGCTACCGCCAGCGCGCGCTGCAACTCCGCGCTATCAATCACCTGACTGTCCATTGGCAGCCGAGCGATCCAACTCACAATATCCACCCGACCATTCTCTAAGAGTGGAAAATCTTCCCTAACTTTAACCATGAAATTCCACCATTTGCAGTGCAGACACTGCGGTGCTTCGACTAATTCCCGAGGGCAGCGTCAAATACACCCGTTGATAAATACCGGTCGCCACGATCACATATAATGGCGACAATAATCGCATTTTCTAGCCGCTGACTGATCCGCAGAGCACCAGCTACTGCGCCACCCGACGATACACCGCAAAAAATACCCTCTTCAGCCGCTAAGGCACGCATCGTGTTTTCTGCCGTCACTTGATCCATGTCCATGACTTGATCAACCCGCGCAGCCTCATAAATGCTGGGCAAATACGCCGCGGGCCAACGCCGGATACCGGGAATGCTAGAGCAACCGTCCGGCTGTAGACCAATGACCTCAATTTGAGGGTTTTTCTCCTTTAAATAGCGAGACACCCCCATTATCGTACCTGTTGTCCCCATTGAGCTGACAAAATGCGTAATTCGGCCGTCAGACTGCCGCCATATCTCCGGCCCAGTACTATCATAATGCGCCTGTGGATTGTCACCATTAGAAAACTGGTCCAAAACCTTGCCTTTACCGGCAGCCTGCATCTCCAACGCTAGGTCTCTAGCGCCCTCCATCCCAGAAGCTTGCGAGACTTCAAGCAAACTCGCGCCGTAGGCCGCCATTGCAAGTTTTCGCTCGACGCTCATATGGTCAGGCATGATGAGAATCATCTTATAACCTTTGATTGCCGCCGCCATCGCTAGGGCAATCCCTGTATTGCCGCTGGTAGCTTCAATCAAAGTATCCCCGGGAGCAATGTCGCCGCGCTGTTCGGCATGCTCAATCATACTCATAGCCGGCCGGTCTTTAACTGAGCCCGCGGGGTTATTACCTTCGAGCTTTACCAAAATCGTATTGGTTGTATTGCCCGGAAGGCGCTGCAAACGCACCAGCGGCGTATTACCAATATACTGATCAATCGTTGGAAACTCTTTCATAACAGGGGTTCAAACCTCTAAACACCAATGGCTGCCGCTTTAGCAAGCCTGTCATAGCGCGCATTGCCAATAAGAGCATTGCAGCACTGATTTCTCTGCTCAATAATAGCAGCGGTCGTATTTTTCGGTCATGATAATACCACTCCAACCCCAAAAGGCTCCACCAAGCAATGCCTAGGCGCTTAGGAATCCGCAAACTAATCTTGATTATGGGCCTACTGCCCGTACTAACGCTGTCCCTAGGCCTAAGTACCTACCTGATGTATAGCCAAATTCAGGAGTTGCGCAGCATGATGACTGAGCGCGCAAAAACGTCGATTGCGCACCTAGCTATCATTGCCGAGCATATGCTGGAAGCAGATCACGGCAACTCTATGCAAGAAATTGCCACTGCTGCACTTGAGGAGCAAGCTGTCAGGGCTGTGGTAATTTATAATGCCAAGCTAGAACCCGTCGCCCAAGCGGGCCCGCGATTTAAGCTACCCACTGAGCAAATAAGTCCAGCCAATACAGAGCCGCAGCTTATTTTCCGCAAAGACGGTCTCTTTATTTTACAGCCCATATTCAGTTCCTCCACACCAAGTAACGTGCCAACAGGCTGGGCGGCGATGCAATTTAATTGGCAGCAATTAGAAATCCGCCAATATCAAACCCTTCTCATTGGTACTATCTTTTTAATCTGTGCGATTATTATTTGCATATTGTTATGTAGTTATATCAACCAGCTCTTAACACGGGACTTAAACACCCTGCGGCAAGCCGTGAGGCGTATGGTCTCTGGCCCCAAAAATTTCCACGCACACATTCCCGGTGATGACGAATTTAGTGAAATTGCGGAAGAACTAAACCTCCTCAACATTGCTCAGCAAAATGAACTTCAAGAACTTCAACGCAATATCGAACAAAGTAATACCGATTTACGAGAAACCCTCGAAACCGTTGAAGTCCAAAACATAGAACTGGACTTAGCGCGACGGGAAGCCGTCAATGCCAGCAGGATCAAGTCTGAGTTTTTAGCGAACACCAGCCATGAAATTCGCACCCCGCTCAACGGCATCATCGGCTTTAGTAATATCTTATTAAAGTCGGAATTGGAAATTCGGCAGCGCGAAGCGATCGAAACTATTAATAGTTCGGCCAACAGTCTACTCACCATTATTAATGATATTTTGGATTTTTCTAAGCTAGAAGCCGGTAAGCTCGTGCTCGATAGCGCACCGGTCAATCTCAGAGAAGTCATCGAAGACACCCTACAAATTCTCGCCCCTGGCGCCACAGACAAGGCCTTAGAGTTAATTCTCACGATTCAAGAAGGTAGCCCTGAAACAGTCCTTTCAGATGCCTTGCGCTTAAAGCAAATTTTGACCAATCTCATCAATAACGCAATCAAGTTCACCCAATCCGGGCATATTTTAGTCAATGTATTAAGTAACGCTCAAAGCGCGAACCATGCCACAGTCACCGTTCAAGTTAGCGATACCGGTATCGGCTTATCAAAAGAGCAACAAAAGAAAATATTCAAAGACTTCGGGCAAGCCGATGCGTCAATCACCCGCCAATACGGTGGCACGGGGCTAGGCTTGGTGATTGTCAAAGGCCTAATTGAACAGATGGGCGGAGAAATCGGCCTCGAAAGTGAATCCGGCCGTGGGACCACGTTCTGGTTTACGATTAACTTTCCAGTAGTCGACAATGCCATTAAATTACGTGACTTCACGACGTTAAAAAACAATACCCTTGCACTGTATGACCCAAGCTTTCTTCACGCTAACTCACTCAATATGCTACTCCAAAGCTGGGGTGTGATTGTTCGCCATTATAGTGATATTGAGCATTTGCAAACTGATGCCGACCACCTCGTAATTTGTGCAGACAATCACGACGAGGCCGCGTCACAGTTTATTGCACGCCTCGATCGATCTGCGGTCATTCTTAGCCCCTACACCCACGCCCCAGACGAAAACGACCAACACTATTATTTAAGTAAGCCTGTATCCCATATTAAATTATTCGATGCACTCAACCGAGAAACAAAGACCACATCGCGCACTAAAAATCAGACTTATCCCAATACACGCGTCCTGGCCGTCGATGACAATCCGTCCAATCTACATATTTTATCCAGCTTTTTGAATGATCTGGATGTTATTACGACAACGGCTATTGATGGCAATGACGCGTTATTGCGCTGCGCGGAACAGCGCTTTGACCTCATTTTTATGGATATTCAAATGCCTAAACTCGACGGCATTGAAACCAGCCGCCGAATTCGTGTTCAAGGATTAAACCAAGGCACACCTATTATCGCACTATCCGCTTATTTGGCGCCTGAAAACCCACTTCAGCTACGTGAAGCAGGTATAAATGATTACCTGAGTAAGCCCATTACCGAGCATCAACTCAATGAGCTTTTATCTAATTATTTAGTAGAGCCAAAAATCGATCAAGTACAGAGGCCAGTCGATATCGCCCAATGCCTAAGTCTTGCCAAGGGCCGTGCAGCACTCGCCACGGAAATGCTCGGCATGCTTTTAGAAAGCTTGGTCGACCACAAAGAAAGTCTTATCACCGCACTGCAGCATGATGATTTCGAGCGGATCGCCGAAATAAATCACGGCATCAAAGGTGCGTGCTGTTATACCGGCACGCCAACACTACATGGCAAGGTGTTGGCGCTAGAAAAAAGACTCGATAGCAATGATAAAATTGATGATCCGGTAAAGGCTGTTCTTGCCGCAATAGATGAGTTATTGCGCTGGCAGAATGAGCATGACCTGTCCGTCGTTTTCGAAAGCTAACTCAGCCTGAAGGAAGCGTAGCGGCAAATAATGCCCGGCTGCGCAGCGGCTTATCTCCCAATAAATTATGTAAAGCCAAGCGACTAAGCCCCTTCGCTGCCAGCAGCGCTTCACCGCTAAAATCACCATTGCCGAGCTGCAAAAGGATCGCCCCAGAAAAAGGTCTAGCACCGACTGATTCATCGGCGAGCACCAAACCTTCATCCGCGAAAAAAAAGTAATATTTGTCAGGGCGTATTGCCTGGCCAGATCGGTTGCAGTGAGAAAAATTAAGCCCATAACCCAATTGTTCTAACAAGCCAAACTCAAACAGCCGCAAGCTTTCCTCTAGCCCAGCTCCGCTAACTAAACGACTTAAACATTGGGTGTATAGGACAAAAATATCAGGATGGGGGTCATTGGCATGCAGCAGGCGTTCGAGCAACTCATTAATATACAAGCCACAGAACAAGGCCTTACCCTGTAAACTATAGCGCGCTTGCTCTTGCACATCTAATAGCGTTTTTAACTCGCTACGCCCCTGCCAAGTCACTGAGACCAAATTAAAGGCCTGCAGTGCAGCCCGCCACGACTGTCTCGATTTTCCGCTGCCACGAAGACCTTTAGCTACACAGGTAAAGCGACCATAATTTGGACTAAAAAAATTTACAAGGGCACTGGTATCGCGATACGGACGAATATGTAAAACAAAACACGCTTCGCCATCAACACGATACATAGCTTATTTCAAATTAATATCGGTGTAGCCCAAGCTGCGTAATGCGCGCTCGTCGTCCGACCAACCGGATTTCACCTTCACCCAGAGGCGCAGCATAACTTTATTGTCAAAAGCCCGTTCCATGTCTTTGCGGGCCTCGGTGCCAATTTGGCGAAGGCGGCTGCCGCCTTCACCGATAATTATTTTTTTCTGACCGTCGCGCTCAACCAAAATAAGCGCGCTGATCTCTAATAAGCGCGGTGATTCGCTAAATTCTTCTATTTCTACGGTCATCGAGTAGGGAATTTCCTCCCCCAATTGCCGCATTATTTTTTCCCTGACTAGTTCCGCGGCCAAAAACCGCTCACTGCGATTGGTTATTTGATCTTCAGGGTACATATGCGGGTTTTCAGGCAGGAAGCGTGCAATGACCGCTTCTAACGCTTCGCGGTTGTGGCCCTGCAAAGCCGACACGGGAACGACATCAGCAAATTTGTATTTGCTCTGTAATTCCGTAATAAGTGGCAGTAATTGGCCCTTATCGTCCAAACGGTCGACCTTGTTAATAACAAGTACAACGGGACTGCGGGCGTTCTCGAGAATTCTTAAAACCATATCGTCGTCATCGGTCCACCGATCGCGATCGACCAAGAATAGAATCAAATCAACATCTTTAATCGCCGCACTGGCCGTCTTATTCATGTAGCGATTTAGCGCTTTCTCTTCTTTGAGATGCATGCCCGGCGTATCAACATAAATCGCCTGCACCTCACCCTCGGTCTTTATGCCCAAGACCTGATGGCGCGTAGTCTGAGGTTTCCGAGAGGTAATACTGAGTTTTTGCCCGAGTATATGATTTAGCAACGTCGATTTGCCGACATTAGGCCGACCAATAATGGCCACAAAGCCGCAGCGCTGTTGGCCAATCTGTGTATCTTCTCCACTCGAGCTCATTCTATTTCCTTTAATGCCAACAACACCTTTTCGGCGGCAGCTTGTTCAGCTTTGCGACGACTACTGCCGGAAGCAGAGACAGACGACTTTAGTAAACTAATCGAGCAAGACACAATAAAGGTCTGCTGATGATCAGCACCAGCGGTTTCAACCAACTGATAATCGGGTAAAGGCTGTTTACGCCCCTGTAAAAATTCTTGTAGTCGCGTTTTCGGGTCTTTATGACTGGATTCAAGGTTTAAGGATGTCAATCTCGGCGCAAACCAAGCTAACACCCGCTCTCGACATACATCAAAGCCAGATTCCAAATATATCGCGCCAATGAGGGCCTCTACGGCATCTGCCAAGGTCGAGGCGCGACGCTGACCGCCGCTGTTCTTCTCACCGGCACCAAGACGCAGGAAACGGCCCAATTCAAACTCCACCGCTACTGCCGCCAGAGTTTTACCACTAACGAGTAGGGAGCGAATTCGGCTCAAATCGCCCTCATCCACATCCGGAAACCGAAGGTATAGGGCTTCCGCAATGATCATATTGAGTAGCGAGTCCCCTAAAAACTCAACGCGCTCATTGTTGACGGCGCTAAAACTGCGATGGGTCATTGCCATCGTCAGTAACTCGCGATCCTTAAAACTATAGCCAATTTTCTGGCAAACTTCGTCCAAGCTATGCAAACTCAAATCCGGGGCACGAGAAACTGCGCGTCGCTAAAGTGCACTACAGCATCAACATTAAACATGATCGGCACTCGTTTCTCGTACGCCGCATCAATGATAATGCCTTTTTTATCAAGACTGATTTTGATGTCTTTCAAATTAACCGATTCGACCCTGTTCGTAATGAAGCGGTTAGCCAGCTCTTTTCTAATAGAACCGGGCGTGGGGTCATTACTGCGCGTCTCTTCGGTTATATCAGTAATGATGCGGCTTAGAGTCCAATAATCGAGATAAATTGGCGCCAAGCGTACGGCTAAGGTAGCAAAAAACAAAACCACCCCCAATAGGCACAGGGCGGCCAGCATACTCATGCCTTGCTGCTTTGATTTCATGACATTTTCCTTTATTAGCGGATGCGACCAACACGACTAAAACTCGGCAAATCGCCAAATGATTGCCAGTGCATCCAAATAGCAAAGGCCTGACCAACAATATTCTGTTCTGGTACCTGCCCCCAAACTCGGCTATCACTGCTATTGTCGCGATTATCACCCATCATAAAATAATGGCCAGGCTTAACCGTGGTAACAAAATCACCGCGATAAATTCGCTTATCATGGTGTACCAAATGGTCAACATTGCCCAATTGTTCTTTAATAACCTGGGTCACCGCTTGCAGCGGAGGCACTTCGGCCAGTAAAGTTTGTTGTACTAGTTCATCATTAATATAGAGCTGTTTGTTAATATAGCGAATTTCATCGCCGGGTAAACCGATTACCCGTTTGATAAAGTAGCGTTTGTCATTTGGCGGGAAAAATACCATTACGTCCCCGCGCTTAGGCTCCCCGACTTCAAGAATTTTGGTACCCACCACCGGTAAACGCAAACCGTAGTTAAATTTGTTTACCAGAATATAGTCCCCAACCTCCAAGCTCGGCACCATTGACGCCGAAGGAATTTGAAAGGGTTCAATCACAAAGGAACGCAGTACCAAAACCACCAGCAATACGGGGAAAAATGACCGCGCATTTTCCGCAATCGGTAGCGCGCCAGCAAACTCCCGTTTTAATGAATCTTGATCTTGCTTAATAAAATAAGTGAAGTAGACCGCAACATTGCCGGCGCTGACATAGGCTAAGCGGGCTTTTTCAAAAACAAAGCGATCGAGGCCGCCAATAATGCCCGCAATAATGGTCAGCACGACCAATGCCAGAGCAAAATCACCGTCCTTAATCAAAACCACACTGGCAATCCAGCCAAACCAGCCAAACAGGACAAGGCGATAACTCCACTCAAGCCAAGCCGGAACGGCCTGTTGGCGCAGGCTCGCAGCATCGCTAGCAGTGCGCTTTTCTGAGCACCACTGCAGGGTTTGCTGCATCTGGCGACGGCCTTTAACTTCTTGAATTAACCATACGACAAGCGAAAGCGCCGCAACCGAGATCAGAATCAAATTTACCATGCGGCTATTATCCTTTAACCATCAATATTGAGCACGGCCAAAAACGCCGATTGGGGAATTTCGACATTACCCACCTGCTTCATACGTTTTTTACCTGCTTTTTGCTTTTCTAACAGCTTGCGCTTACGAGACACATCGCCACCATAGCACTTCGCCGTCACGTTTTTACGCAGCGCTTTCACCGTTTGTCGCGCAATGACCTGCCCACCTATTGCCGCCTGAATGGCGACATCGAACATCTGCCTTGGTATCAATTCCTGCATTTTTTCGACCAAGGCACGGCCACGGCTCTGAGCAATATCGCGGTGTACGATCATCGCCAGCGCATCAACGCGATCACCATTAATCAATACATCGAGCTTCACCAGATTAGCGGCTTCAAATCGCTCAAAGCTGTAATCCAGTGACGCAAAGCCACGGCTTACCGATTTTAAACGGTCAAAAAAGTCTAAGACAACTTCACTCATCGGGATTTCCCAATTTAGTGATACCTGCTGCCCCAAAAACTGCATGTCTTTTTGAACACCGCGCTTCGACGCACACAGGCTAATTACATTACCTAGGTGTTCCTGCGGCACGAGAATATTTACACGGGCAATCGGCTCTCTGGTTTCCTCTAGCTCACCGGGATCCGGCATCGACGATGGATTGTCGACCATCACAATCTGACCGTTTTTCTTCAGTACTTCATAAATAACAGTCGGAGCGGTGGTAATCAGGTCTAGATCGTATTCTCGCTCTAAACGCTCCTGAATGATCTCCATGTGCAGCGTGCCAAGGAAACCACAACGGAAGCCAAAGCCCAGCGCATCTGAACTTTCTGGTTCATAAAACAGAGAGGCATCATTCAAGGTTAATTTACTAAGCGCATCGCGGAAATCTTCATAGTCTTCCGTCGACACTGTAAATAGACCAGCGTAAACCTGTGGTTTTACCTTTTTAAAACCCGGTAAAGCAGGTACATTCGGCGTAGAGGCATGGGTAAAGGTATCCCCCACCGGCGCGCCGAGAATATCTTTAATGCCGGCGATAATAAATCCAACCTCACCGGCTTTCAGAATGCCTGTAGACGTCTGTTTAGGCGTAAATATCCCAACGACATCAACAATTTGCGGTTTTCCCAAGGTTTTGCTGATGATTTTATCGCCGCGCTTTAAAGTTCCATTTTTCACTCTTACGAGAGAGACAACCCCTTGGTAATTATCAAACCAGGAGTCGATTATCAGTGCTTGCAGCGGCGCCTCAGTGTCACCGACCGGTGGCGGTATCTTGGCAACCAAATGCTCTAGCGCTTCGTGAATTCCCATACCCGACTTTGCGGATACCGGTATTGCCTCGGAAGCGTCAACGCCGATGATTTCTTCGATCTCATGCTTTACTTTATCTGGGTCGGCCTGCGGCAAATCCATTTTATTGAGAATTGGCAATACTTCTAGGCCTTGCTCTATCGCGGTATAGCAGTTGGCCACCGATTGGGCTTCCACCCCTTGCGCGGCATCAACCACCAGCAAAGCACCTTCACAGGCCGCCAAAGAGCGCGAAACCTCATAGGAGAAGTCGACATGCCCAGGGGTATCAATGAAATTAAGCTGATAGGTTTTGCCATCGTCAGCGAGGTAATTCAGCGTCACTGACTGGGCTTTTATCGTAATGCCCCGCTCTCGTTCAATATCCATTGAGTCGAGTACTTGGGCGGACATTTCACGCTCGGTTAAACCACCACAGGTTTGTATAAAACGAT
Organism: Zhongshania sp.; assembly: GCF_041623545.1. Lineage (GTDB taxonomy): Bacteria > Pseudomonadota > Gammaproteobacteria > Pseudomonadales > Spongiibacteraceae > Spongiibacter. The sequence continues at coordinate 10,071 of NZ_JBFJWS010000015.1, forward strand.
CCGCTAAGGTCGATTTACCATGGTCAATGTGGGCGATAATAGAGAAATTACGAATCAAATCGAGACTAGACACGCTCGCTTTATACCTCAGGGCAACAAAAAATGATGGAAATTCAGGGGCGCGATTGTAGCGCAAAGCCGGGGGTCTAAGCTATGAATAGACTCAAACTGAGTGGGGGGAATTGAATACCGAGACAGCTTGAGCTCCCGACGAGGCGGTTTTCATCAAAATTATCGGTTGATATGCCGGATTATTGCGATTCCATTGCGCATGAACCCGCAACACGCCTAAACCACCGAAAAAGCCAAACAAAGCCCCAGTAGCTGCCGCCACATCACCATCAAAAAAATAACTCACGCCAGTCATTGCGATCAGCATTGTCGCTAAAGGCAGTAAATACACTAATAGCGCACCACCGACTAAAGCACGCTCTGGAATGCCAATATCAACTTGATCGTCGAGCTGAAAATCGTCGGGGGATTGATTTTGCAGCATCACCCTTAACTGATTGCGCCGCCCGGCAAAAGCCTTATTCATCAGCCCCTGACCACAGCCTTTTTGAGCGGAACAACTGTTGCAAGTACTGCGCTGAATGGTTTCAACCCACAGCGCATCGGCATCGATACCCACCACCCGGCCGCTTTCAGTAATCACGGAGCAGCCCAGCTTAAGGATTTGGCAACCTGCTTAGCAGTCAACATCGGAACTTCACCCACGACGGTAGCAAAACTCTCATGCTCCGGAAAAGCAACGGTATAACTCACCGACGCCCCGCGCCGCATACCACCCTCTACAATGGCGGGCGAACCATCTTCGGTCTTTATTAAGGGCTCAACAAAGACCGACATTACCGCTAGACCATCTGTATAAGTCATACCGGCTTCATCGTTATTCGCAGGTTGCGCCAAGGTAAAGCCCGCCGGTATCCACATCGGGCGCCAAGTTCGTAGCGATGGACGGACAGGCGTACCATCAGACCTCATATTTCTGTGCTGAACCTCTTTGGCGTCTTCCACCACGGGCTCATCTGCAGGAATGTTCAAGTCCAGCATCACATATTGAAACCGCTCAAGGACCTTGGACTGCTGATTTACGATATCTGAGCGTAAAAGCAAGCCCGTTTCTTTATCCAGCGACAACTTATAACCAAGGCGATATACGTCCCTAGGTCGAATCATTAAGGTTATGGCATCTCGGCCAGCAACTCGAGCGGCACCTTTTACATCAATATCGTAGTAGCGATAAAACCCTTGCTCCTCTTCACCCCCAAGCAGCCGTATTAGTTGGGGGCCTGGGTGGACACAATTGATATCGTGACCGTGGTAGACCAAGTCTTGATGACTGCCGTCTAGCGACTCAAGGGACTCAAACTCTTTGCCATCACGAACGGTGTGGGTAATGCGATAACTGCTAAGCTGATCACCCACTTGATAGCTGACAATTGCACGGTAATTCAGCTCGCGATGACTGTGAGTCATCTTGTTTAGCAAATCACTACCGACTTCAGCATTGACTTCCTGGCCTTCGACTTCAGACTCTATACTCAGCGCGTAGCCACTGCCAAACATTAAACTCATCGCAACAACTGCAAGCCGCAATCTCACGCTATTTAGACTCCTGAGACACAACACGCGCATAAGACACCATACCCTGACCATTATTGAAGGCCGCTCGGTCGGTATGCTTGCGCAAATACGCCTCGAAACGCTTCCGCGCCTCGGCATCGTCATTTAACAATGGGCCGGCGGGTGAACCCTGGGCCTGCGCGCTAACAGCAACACCGCCCACTGCAGCACTGGCTTGAGCCGGATAAACGCGGCCACTCATGCCGTTATTATCGGCGAGCGTTGGCGATGAATCGCCAAACATATTCCCGCCCAGCGAACCCACCACCACGACTGCGGCAACGCTGGCTGCAACGGCTAGACCAGAAATCACTTGTTTCCAACCCGTCGTGCCGCCCACTTCATGGTCATTGGCAATTTCCGCCATCACCCGAGATGAAATATCCAAGCCAGCGAAGCGCTGCTCACCGCCCTTCATAAGGTCTTGAGCCCGATGTAACTCAGCCCACTCGCGACGAACCACCTCCTGATCCGCACTCAGTATGCGTCGCAATTCAAGCTCGTTGGTTTCGCCATCCATCAGCGCTGACAATGACTCTCTAACGATATCGCTCATATTTCCACCTCTTCGCCGCCAACCTGGGCTTTAATTCGCATATCCACTGCCTCACGGGCACGAAAAATTCGCGACCGAACCGTACCCACCGGGCAGTCCATGACCGATGCAATATCTTCATAACTCAAACCATCAAACTCACGCAAACTCAACGCCGAGCGTAAATCCTCAGGTAATGCCTTGATCGCATCTTGTACGACCTTTTTAAGTTCTTCACCAAACAGGTGATTCTCTGGCGTCTCGATATCCTTAAGGGCTGAGGGACCATCAAAATACTCTGCATCCGCCGCGTCAACATCCACCCCAGGTGGACGGCGATTACGGGCAACCAGATAGTTTTTTGCCGTGTTAATGGCGATCCGGTACAACCATGTGTAAAAAGCGCTGTCTCCACGAAACTTCGGCAGTGCGCGGTACGCCTTCACAAAGGCTTCTTGGGCGACATCCTGTATTTCGTCGTTATCCTTCACATAGCGTGAAATCAAACCAAAAATTTTGTGTTGGTACTTGAGTACAAGAAGGTCAAATGCGCGCTTATCGCCTTTTTGTACTCGCTCAACCAACTGCTGATCCGTTTCTTTAGGCTGGGCCATATTCGCTCACCGTCAGCCCTTCGGCAGCATCTGTTGAATAGACCGTAGTGGTCAAAAGAAGTTCTGTCATCTTATTCCTTTTTGGCAGTTAAGCCTTTTTTATGCGACCTAGCTGCAGGCATATATTGGTAAGGCGGCGGTGTATCAGTATACTTTGCGCGAATTCACATCCAGAGCGGCATAATATAGCTGCGCCGTGGCAGGAGCAAATACCAGGCATGAACCATTACCATTCACACGATGTCTTGGTCGTAGGCAGCGGCGCCGCGGGCCTTACCCTGGCCTTACATCTTGCCGCCAGCGCGCGCATTGCAGTCATCTGCAAAGGCGAACTCAACGCTGGCTCTACCTATTGGGCGCAAGGTGGAATTGCCGCGGTACTACACGACGGCGACACCGTTGAAGCCCACGTCAACGACACCCTCATCGCCGGCGCGCAACTCTGTCACGAAGACAGCGTGCGCTTTACCGTTCAAAACAGTAGCGACAGTATAAAGTGGCTACTGTCGCAGGGGGTTCAGTTCAGCCGATTTGAACAACACAGCGACACCTTCCACCTTACCCGCGAAGGTGGCCACAGCCAACGTCGCATCATTCACGCGGCCGACGCGACCGGCCGCGCCGTTTCAGAAACCCTAACCCAGCGCGCCCTTGAAAACCCCAATATAGAGATATTCACTGGGCATGTCGCCGTCGACTTAGTGGTGCGTAACAACCGCTGCCATGGCGCTTACGTGCTTAATAGAGACAGCGGCCACGTTGGATTGTTCCACGCCAAAGTCGTCGTTTTAGCCACCGGCGGCGCAAACAAAGCTTATTTGTACACCAGCAACCCCGACGGCGCGAGTGGTGACGGCATTGCCATGGCTTGGCGCGCCGGCTGCCGAGTTGCCAATATGGAGTTCAACCAGTTTCACCCAACCTGTCTTTATCACCCCAAAGCAAAATCCTTTTTAATTACCGAAGCCATACGCGGTGAAGGCGGAAAACTGCTGTCAGCCACAGGTGAACGCTTTATGTTCCGCTATGACGAGCGCGGCGAACTTGCTCCCCGCGATGTCGTCGCGAGAGCCATTGACCATGAAATGAAGCGCTTAGGCAGCGACTGTGTATACCTCGACATTAGCCATAAATCGTCGGAGTTTTTGCTCGAACATTTCCCGACCATTAAAGCCCGCTGCCTAGAACTGGGCATTGATATTGGTCGCGAACCTATTCCAGTCGTGCCCGCCGCCCATTACACCTGTGGTGGTGTCATGGTAGACCAAAGCGGCCGCACCGATATTCCCGCCCTCTACGCCATCGGTGAAACCTCCTTTACCGGCCTCCATGGCGCCAACCGATTGGCCAGCAACTCCTTGCTCGAATGCTTTGTGTACGGCACTGCGGCGGCCACGGATATTCAGGGTCTACTCGATGGTTTGCCAGAGCCGGAAATAGCGCCGCCGTGGGACGAGTCCCAAGTTACCGACTCCGATGAAGACGTCGTAATTTCTCACAATTGGGATGAACTACGGCGTTTCATGTGGGACTACGTCGGGATTGTGCGTACCAATAAGCGCCTACAGCGGGCGCTAAACCGCGCAGCACTACTTCAGCAGGAAATTGACGAATACTACTCAAACTATAAAGTGAGCAATGATTTACTCGAACTGCGCAACCTTGCGGTGGTCGCCGAACTCATCATTCGCTCAGCCATGGAGCGCAAAGAAAGCCGCGGCTTGCACTTCACCCTAGATTACCCAGAGACATTGGAGGTCGCCGAAGACACCATTCTTATTCCCGGCAACTATCGAAAATCAAACCACTGACGCTGCGGTAAGCGTGCGAAACCGGCAACTACCCGCAAGCGGCGAAAGCTCTGCGGGTCTAGCTGGTCAGGCAAAACAACGACATTTAACGCCTTCCCGCCAAAACAACGAAATTGAAGAACCACCATATAGTGAAGTATTGTCACGGCGCGCCACTCCACCGCCTCAAAATCCCGCACACCTGCCCGCAACACCTGCCAGCAATTGTCGACAAATTTAAGTTCAGACACCGCGCGAGGGTCACTAAAACTTATATAGCGCCGCCAATAATAGACTGCACAACAAATCAGTCCACTTCCGCCAATTATTGCCAATGAGCTGGGCAAAACCGCAAATATAACCCACCCAGCCAAGCCGTGAGTCAGCAATAAATAGCCAGCCAAGTAGCCGGAAACCCGAAGCTTAAGATGAAGAGGCTTTGGCGTACGCATTGATCATACGGACAATTTTAATAAGCTCTGGGTCCTCAGGTTCAACGCGACCAAGAAACCAGCTGAACAATTCGGTGTCTTCACATTCTAGGAGTTTGATAAAGCGCTGCTGATCCGCTTCATCCAAGTCACGAAAGCGCTTTTGAACAAAGGGCTCCATAACCAGGTCTAATTCCAGCATGCCACGACGGCAGGCCCAGCAAATTCGCTTGAACTCATTTTCCGAAACCATTATTTTCCACTTCGTCACTGCGCGCTTGAGCTAACTGCGCGCAAAACGCGTATTATAGCGCCAATCTGCGGCCAGCACACCGCAGCACGCGACAGCAAAATAGCATTGAGACATTATGAACGAATTTTGGCACCACCTCAGCGAACTATACCCAGACAGCGAAACCCGCGACGGCCGCTACTGGTCCAGAGATACCCAAGTCCGCGTCGACCCAGACAAACTTCAACTGAGCCCACTCAGCCAGTACGGCTTTCTCGCGATTGAAGGGCCGGATTGCAGTAAATTTTTGCAGGGCCAAACCACCTGCGACTGGCGGGAAATCAGCACCGAGCAGGCTTCACTAGGAAGCTACTGCAATATTAAAGGCCGCATGGTCATTAGCTTCATTGCAGGAATGGCCACCGCAGAGACCGCAGTGCTGCGTCTAAGTGCTGATACCGTGGCAAGTGGCCGCGATACCCTAGGTAAATATATTGTATTTTCCAAGGCAAAAATCCGCAGCGCCAGTGACGAGCGCGTCGCCATTGGGCTTAGTGGTAAATTGGCCCGCCAAAACTTAGCTGCAGTGTTTGACAAACTTCCCACCCACGCCCTAGGCCAGACCAGCTGCGACAAAGGCATGATTATCCAACTCGATGAGGCCGGCGAACGTTTTGAATATTGGGGCTTATGCGAGCAAGCCATTGCTGTTTGGCAGCAACTCAGCCCCAAGGCCCAAGTCTGTGCTGCTGACTATTGGGAGACCCTTAACATCGCCGCGGGCATTGGCGAAGTCTGCGCCAGCACCCAAGATATGTTTATTCCGCAAATGCTAAATTACCAAGTTATAGGTGGCGTGAGCTTCAGCAAAGGCTGCTATACAGGCCAGGAAGTGGTTGCACGCATGCAATATCGCGGCAAGCTCAAGCGCCGCTTATATAAGGCAAGTATTGCCACAAGCGACGCCCATTACCCCGCCGGCACAGAGCTGTTTAGCGGCGACAATAGTCAAAGCATTGGTAATTTAGTCAGCATGGTTGGGCCAAACCTATTAGCAGTTTTAACAGAGGAAGCCGTCGCCGCGAAGCAATTGCATTTTGCCGACAGCACCGCAGTAATCACGGTGAATGAACTGCCCTACCTCATACCGAGTAAAGAATAAAACTCAGACCCGCTTTAAGGCCATTTTGGTGCCGACGTTCATGAGCGGCACCAAAATGCGGTCATAGCACGCCGGAAATAGGCGCTGTATTTTGTCTAAAAACCAAGCGTCGCTGCCGATCAAAACTCGCCGGCTAGATTTCTGCAAACCACGGATTATTTTATTCGCGGCCTGCTTTGGGCTGGTCGCCGCGATACTATTAAACAGCGCTGCGGTTTTTTCTACATCGGCAGCATTACCGGTTATGGAATGTAAATGGCGCCCGTTATTCGCAATATTGGTCTGAATTCCCCCCGGGTGAACCGTAACAACTTTTACCGAGGTTTCCCGCAAATCTTGTCGCAGGGACTCTGAATACCCTCTCACCGCGAACTTTGCCGCGTTATAAGCAGACTGCGAAGGCACCGAAAGCAAACCAAACAGCGACGAAATATTTACAATACAAGCCTCTGGGCGGCGCAATAATTCAGGTAAAAATGCCTCTACACCATTAATAACGCCCCAATAATTTATATTGAACAACCACTCCATTTGCTCCCGTGGTTGATCAGCCGCATGGCAGCTTAGGGCCACACCGGCATTATTGATGACGCCATCCACCTCGCCAAAATGGCTTTTTACCTCCGACGCCCACGCTTGCATAGCGGACTGGTCACTCACGTCAACACGAGAGAGCAATAGTAATTCTGCAGCGCCATATTCCCGTAAACTCTGCAAATTAGTATTGTCTATATCTGATGCAGCGACACGTGCACCACTCGCAAGCAAACCCTCGACTAAAGCCCTGCCAATCCCCGACGCGGCACCACTGACTGCAATGACTTTATTGTTTAAATTTTTCAAGAGATCCCCTTAACTCTGTGCGGCCAGTTCTATTTCTGACTCAGCGCCAATATTATTAGTATTTCCAACTTCCACAAACTCGTACTCAGCGCTGACAAAATGCCGCGTACGCAAACGGTACTGCCAAGAGAAACTGGGCCACAATGTCGTGTTTTTACCATCGGCGGTTAAGTACCAACTATTGCAACCCGAGGTCCAAGTGGTACCTTTAAAACGTCGCTGCACGCCTTCGTTGAATGCTTCCTGCACCTCAGGCCGTACATCCATGTACTCATTCGGATTGGCCCGTAAAGTACGCAAATACTGTAAAATATAATGAATTTGCGATTCAATATAGAAAATTACTGAGGTATTCCCCGGCCCAGTATTTGGCCCCATGATATAAAGCAAGTTGGGATAGCCAGACACCGTCATGCCCTTATAAGCCTCCGACCCAGCCGCCCAATCATCATTCAGGTTTCGCCCAGCCAAGCCCCGCACCGGCATCGGCGCGCCCGACACAGGCACTTTAAAGCCAGTAGCCAGTACCACAGCATCCACTTCTAAACGCTGGCCGTCGCCACTGTAAATGGCTGTCTCATCCATACGGCTAACGCCTGAACTCAGTAAATCCACATTATTCCGTGTTAGCGCCGGATAGTAATTATCGGACAGCAACACTCGTTTACACCCCATAGCGTACTGCGGGGTAAGCTGCTCTCTCAGCTCGGGATCAGCAATGACTTTTTGAAGATAGCGGCGGCCCATCGCCTCACCAAAGCGGGTGAGCAAACTGTCCCACATAAACGCGGGCACAACACTTTCAGCCAATAGATACTGTAGGCTGCGAATCATTTTTTGTATAAATGGCCAACGTCGCAGCCGCGCCTGACGAACTGGACTTTGCGCCCGATCAAACTTCGGCATGACCCACGGCGGCGTGCGCTGAAACAAGGCGAGGGATTCAACTTCTGGTTGAATTGCCGGCACGACTTGAATGGCACTCGCGCCCGTACCTATCACTGCTACTCGTTTGCCCTTCAGAGAATAGTCTTGATCCCACTCAGCGGTATGCATGATTTTACCAGCAAACTTTTCAATACCCTCAATCTTTGGGTACTGGGGAATATTCAGCGCACCAATCGCCAACACAACTGCACGCGCCTGTGCTTGCTGACCACCCGCAAATTTAATTGTCCACAAGCCCTTCTCTTCACTAAATTCCAAGGCAGTCACTGCGACATTAAATTTAAGATGCTGGGCTAGCTGATATTTTTTAGAACAGTGCTGCAAATAGCGATGAATCTCCCCCTGCGGCCCATAACTCCGCCCCCAATCTGGATTAGGCTCAAAGGAAAAGGAATACAAATGGGAAGGCACATCACAGGCAGCGCCCGGATAGATATTGTCCCGCCATACACCACCAACGTCGGCGGCCTGCTCATAGATTACAAAATCATGAACACCTTGTTGCTGTAGCCTTATCGCTAAACCGATACCGCCAAACCCGGCACCAATAATGGCAACTCCGTGCACCACGGTAGCATCGTTATTATTAGACATCGTGCTTTCTCACCTTCTAATATGCGCGCCAAAAATCATGTAGTAAGCGTGTGGTCAGCCCAGGGGCTTCCAGCATGGGCAAATGGCCTACTGCAGGTAATATCATCGCTTTAGCATCGACTAAAGATTCGCAGAAGTTATCTGCGCAGCTGACATCAAGCACTTGATCTGAATCACCCCATAGCACCAGGGTTCGCGCGCTAACCAATGACAGCTGCAAGTAAGTTTCCGCCAAAGACTTAACGAGCTCGCCGAACAAATAGTCATTCAAAATTTTGCGATGACTCATCGCTCCACCCATCAACAGCGCTAGGCCAAAGCCAAACCAACGTCGCTGGGGATGTAGAGCAATAGCAAACACTTGCCAAGCGTCTTTCGCCTGCAGAGGCGCCAAATAATTCACCCCTGCCGCTAGGCCACTTTCCATTTGCGTGAGGTGCTTGCCAGGTACTCCAGCCGCATTCATTAAGCACAGCGTTTCCACAATGGCTGGGTGACGTGCGGCAATTTGCGCCGCAATTGCGCCCCCCATTGAACTACCAACAAAATGCGCCCGCTCAAGTCCTAAAGCCTTTAACCACACCGCCAATCTGTCTGCTTGCGCAGCCAATTGATAATCTGCGCTCATCAAAAAGTCGCTCTGACCAAAGCCCGGAATATCTGGCACAAGTAAGCGATAGTTCTTAGCCAATTTTCTGCACAGAAAAGCCCAGTTTTCTTTGCTAGATCCAAAGCCATGCAGCAGAACGACCACTGGGCCGGTAGCGCAGCCGCCAGCCCAGTAATGCAGACAGTGATCATCGACATCACTAACTTGCCTTTTGAGCCCTGCATGACGGGTAAAGAGTGGCAACAACCGCTGCCACAAACTGGATTTCGGACGCCAAGCTTTTAGCGCTTGCGAATCTACGCTAGCTAATGGCGTTTTCTCAAATTGCTCACGCATTTCTTGCAACGCCAGCAGTGCCGTATCTTGCGTTGAAAGCGCAGCACTGGCTTGCGTCACGCCCCGGCACCTGCAGCAGCGCCGTAAGCATCAACTTCGCTAACTAGCGCATCAAGGTCGTTGAGAAAGTGCTTGTTGTTGTGATCCCAAGGATGAAAACCTGGCTTAAAATAATCCAGCCAGTCAGGAATAGTGCGTCGCAACACACCAGGCGAGCCCCACAGGAAATTGCTTACGCTCAACCAACCACGCACGTTAAGCGCCTGCCCTTCTTTACGCACTAAACCGATGTGAAATGGAATGACCAATACCCAAAATATCAGGGTCGCCATAAGGAGTGCCGAACACCGGCGAATATAGCCGATTAGGCCGCCGCCAATGACTTCTTGGTAAACGTCGTAGGCCACCGCCTTGTGCTCGGTTTCTTCTAGGGCATGCCACTTCCACAAGGCTGCAAAGCGCGGTTCAGCGTTTTGCAAAATACGCGGTTCACTCAACACCATATTCGCGAGAATTGCCGTTAAGTGCTCTAAGGCAATCGTTCCGGCAAGCTGGGAGATTTTAGGCGTAAAGCGAGTAAAGAAGCCCAATAAACGTACAACAATTCGTCCATAACGATCTGCTGGCAGCCCCTTATCAATCAAGGCTTGATTGTATTCTTCATGCTCGCGGCCATGCATCGCTTCCTGACCAATAAAGCCTCGCACCGACTCTTTAAGTGCAGGGTCTTGAATACGCCCCCGATAATGGCGGACGCTATCAATGAAAAATCGCTCACCATCAGGGAAGAAAATAGATAAAGCGTTAAAGAAATGCGTAATGTGGGCGCCACCAGAATGCCAGTCACCAATACGCTCCTTGGGCAAATGGAATTCGAGGTTGCGGCGAACCGGCTGCACTATTGTCTTGCTGAGGTTTTCCATAAAGCACTCCGTAATAAAACATCTTATTATGTGACATTGAATGATGTTAAGTTAAACATGACATCATTCAATGTCAAGTTAATTTGCTTGAAAAACATGCGAAATTCTATCGCTGCGGAGCCACCAACAGACGATACAGGCCTAGCGCGGTGAAGATACCGCGCAGCCATAGGCTTATAAGAAACAAGGGGGCTTAGAAGGGATTGAAATTGGCGTATTCAGGCTTAACGACTTGAGCGGCCAATGCCTTCAAGGTCTCAAAGGGGTTATCAACTATCAGCGCATTCACTATGCTCGAGGGCAGTCCACCACCGGGATTTAAATGAAGCTGGAACACCACTTTAGTTTGATTCGCAGAGAGCGGAGTCAACTCAAAAAAGCCTTGCACCTCATCCATTCGGACCGCATCACCCGCTTTCGGCACTGCCTGCTGCGCCTTTAACGGTAACATTTCAACGGCAATCGAACTTAACTTTATGGTGGTAATTCTGGTCGCTGGATCCTGACTGATTTCGTTGCGCAAAATCATCTCACGGTCCTTAGCAGGCCAAGGGAAGTCATTTTTTAAGTACTGATAACGATCCAACAAACTCGCCTTATAAAGTAACTTTGGCGATTTGCAGTTATACATCCAGCGACTAAAATTAGCGGTATCATCCAAAACAGCCATTAGCTGATTTAGCTCGGCATTAATAATAGTCTCGCCGCGAAACGCTTTATATTCAGAGCCATTTACCTTAGCAGTGAACACCTTGATATTTTCAGCGTCTTTCGCGAGTTCCCACTCAATAGCCTGGCCATTGAGACTCAATAAAACCAAACCAATATAAACAAGCAACTGCTTAACTGTGCGCATCGAAGCAAACTCCTATCTAAGATATTGAAAGGCCACACCGTTATGTAGCGGCATGGCCAAAGAAGATTACATACGGTAAGTAAACTGCATTGCAATCGAGCGCGGCGGCTCCAAGAAACCGGTGTGACTGGTCGCACCGAAAATAGTCTTAGACAATGGCGTATCAGCAGCATAGACAATAATCACTTCGTCAGTCAGGTTTTTACCCACGAGCGCCAACTCCCACTGCTTATCAATTGCACCAATACCGATACGACCATTCACTTTTACAAAACCGTTCTGCTCAACACGGGGGTCAAGATTGGACGATGGGTTGTATTTGTCGGTAAACACAAAGTCCAAACCTAAGCCAATACCCAAGGTCGGGCTGATTGGACGCACATAGCCCATTAAAAAGGTACCCGACCAGTCTGCAACATACTGATTACTCATGCCGGTATAATCGCAATTCAAGCCGTTATCAGAAGTTGGCACCTGATCTTGCCGGCACTGACCATTTTTGAAATCGGTAAATTCAAAATCCATCACCGCCAGTGCGCCACCGAGACTTAAATACTCGGTCAACTGCCAGCGACCGTCCATCTCAATTCCCATGGTCACCGCCTCTTTGGCGTTACCCACATTAAAGCCAAGCGTGCCGTCAAAAATACTGATCTGCAGATTTTCATATTGAGTATAAAAGGCAGCAAGATTTATTTCCGCGGAGCCTTCAAGCAAGCCAGTCTTTAACCCCAATTCTAAACTGCTTGCCTCTTCCTCCTCATACTCAAAGGTACCAATCAAGACCCGCTGGTTCGTTGACACTGCATTAGGGTTAATCGGCGTTGGCTCATCGCTTGGCGACATATTTGAGCGCGCATCAAAACCACCAGCCTTTACGCCTTTAGTTGCCGTGAAATAAGCCATGCCGTCATCAGAGTAATCCCACTGAAAATTTAGCAATGGTGAAAAAGACTTTTCCGTGCGTTTACCTCTAAGGTCGTGACGCTCAGCCGAAAACGTAATCGCAGCAACAGTATCAACTTCGCCAGCCGGCAAGGTATTACCAGAGAGATCAGCCAATTCAAGTTTGCGACGCCCTGTTTTCTTCTCAATAGTTTCACGACCACCCAGGGTCATACGCCAATCATCGCCAAAATGGAAAGTAGCCTGTAAAAACGCCGAAAAAATATTAGAGGTGCTTAAGAATGTTCGCGGCGCGGTAATATTTTCTACCGCATTACCGGCATCACCAATACCGAGTATCTCCGCTGGTGAGCCGCCCAATGGATTCGGGTCAATATCACCACGACCACCCGCTTCCATATAATCTGCGGCATTAAGCAATTGGACAACGACGTCAGAGTCTTGAATCAGCTTATCCCTGAAGTCGAGCTCATTGCGCTGCAGGTAAATACCGCCGATGTACTCAATATCTTCACCGGCTGGCGACACCCAACGCAGCTCTTGGCTAAGCTGTGAATAGTCTTCACCCAATTCAAGTTTAAATAATTCTGCCGGCGTTGCGTCGCAATCACAGAGGTCATTATATTCGTAATGCATATAGCCAGTAATCGCGGTGAACTCATGGCCCGACTCAGAAATATTGGTGACATTCAGCGTAATATTACTGGTGTCGTTATTACTGTAATTCCCATTAGAGGCCGCTTTATAGTCTTGGTAATTATTACGAACAGACTCGTCGGTATCGACATTAACGACACCCGGAAACTGAGTGTCATCAAGAATTTCGGCCTCTGTACGGCCAGTAAACAAGAATACATCTGACGTTGAAGGCTCATCGTTTATGATTTCAGCCTGACGACCAAGCGAGTCAAAGCTACCGGCCTCCACTTTTAGGGACACCTTGGTTTCGTCGCTCGCCTGCCAATTCAATTTTAAGCGGTAGGTCTGCTGATCGTATTGCGGCCCATCGATTTTCTGAAACAAATCTTTCATAAACCCGCCGTACTCCCGCAGGCGCGCTGAGAATCGGACCCCGACGGTATCACTCAGAGGCCCCGACAACATCAAATCGTAAACCTCTTCTTCAAAATTCGGCTCATACAGTGTCGACAACAAACCTTCGAAATACTCAGTCGCATCGGCGGTAATCAAGTTAACCGCACCGGCTATACTGTTTTTGCCGTGGAGGATATTTTGTGGCCCGCGCAAAACCTCAACCCGAGCCAAATCAAGAAATGGCGCCCGCGCCAATTGCGCCCGGCCATAGTAAATGCCATCGACATACATACCGACCGATTGTTCAAAGCCCTGATTCATACCGGTGCCAATGCCGCGAATATAGATGTCGGTACTGATACCGCTTTCCGTCACCGTTAAATTGGGTACGTATGCCTGTAAATCTTCCATGCGGTTGATACCCGCTTCCATCATTTTATCGCCACCGATTGCGCTGACGGATACAGGAACATCCTGTAAACTCTGCGTGCGGTGCTGGGCGGTAACGACAACTTCTTCTAGCATTGCAGCATTCACCAATGGCGACAGCGCAGCAGCTGTGAGTGTCCAGAATACGGCGGGAAAAGTGCGAGCACTCATACGTAAACCTCTAGTCAATTATTTTTATGGCTCATAAACCTATGAAACATCATTTAGTGTAACGTTAATGTGTCGTTAAATTTATGTCAAGCTATTTGTCTACAGTGGCATTATTAAGAAACACCAACATTGGCTGAGCCGACAAATTAACAATGTCAATCACCCCATTAATTGCAATTGATGCGGGCTTTAGTGAGAATCACAGATAGATGAGCCCGTCGGCCCATTTCGATACTTCCTCTCGGAGACGGTAATAGCAGCGACAATGAAATTTCCCGAAGATACCATAATGACCATGGCGCAACTTTTACCCCAGACAGGGGCCACCGACGCTGAAACAGAAACAGAGGTGCAGCGCGACTACTCAGTTGAGCAGTTAGCGATCGCGGCCAATACCACCGTCAGGAATATTCGCGCCTACCAAGACCGCGGAGTTCTGCCTCCTCCGGCCCTGCAAGGCCGCAAAGGTGTCTATAACAACCAACATTTATCGCGTTTGCGGCTTATCGCCAATTTACTCGACAGGGGCTACACCCTCTCATCCATACGAGAGTTGTTAGCGGCGCTGGAAGAAGGCGTTGGTCTAAGCGAAATACTCGGCATAGAAACAGCGGTTAACTCGCCGTGGACCAGTGAGGCGCCCACCACACTGCCAATGACTGAGCTCGTGCGGATGTTTGGCACAAAGCTAACGCCCTCAGCGATTAAGACCGCCCACGACTTAGGTTTATTTAACGTTGCTGGCACGCAAATGCGTATCTCCAGCATGAATACCCTCAAAGTTGCCGAGGAACTATGTGCAACCGGTATCCCACTCGATGAATTACTCGATATATTGCGGATGATGCGCGGTAACGTGCAAAAGGTCGCCAATGAATTTGTAAAATTGGTATCTGAGCACGTCCTTGAACCCTACGCCGAGCAAAAGCTCCCTCCCAAGGAAGAGCTGCCCAAAATTGCGGAGCTAATTTGGCGGCTACGGCCGCTTGCTGAGAAAGTCGTAGACGCTGAGCTTGGCCGAGCTATGGAAATTGCTGCCAGCCGCTTCCTAGCTGACACGCTTGAAGCCATAATGGAAGATATGCCTAAGGAATGAGCTTAAATTCAGGCTCATCCAATGCCGGCAGCTGCCAATTAATTTCCGGCTGCCCCCGCTTAGCTAAATAACTGTTCGCCTGCGAGAAGTGACCGCAACCCAAAAAACCTCGGTGCGCGGAAAGCGGCGATGGGTGGCTAGCATGTAAAACCAAGTGCCGCTTGGCGTCGATATTGGCACCTTTTTTTTGCGCCTGCGCCCCCCAGAGCATAAACACCAAGCCCTCGCGTTCGGCATTTAGTGTTTCAATAACCGCGTCACTAAAGTGCTCCCAACCACGCCCTTGATGGGCACCCGCACTCCCCTCCTCTACCGTGAGTACCGCATTAAGCAACAACACTCCCTGCTCAGCCCAGTCTAGCAAGTAGCCGTGGGACGGTATCGGCAAACCAAGGTCACGCTGTAACTCTTTATAGATATTCCGCAGCGATGGCGGCACTTTGACACTAGGCAACACTGAAAAGCACAGACCATGAGCTTGCCCAGCAGCGTGATACGGGTCTTGGCCAAGAATAACAACCTTAACACTCTGTAAAGATGAGTGAGCGAACGCAGAAAACCACGCCGCTTGAGGCGGGAATATTGTTACGCCATCAGCCTGGCGCGCAGCTAAAAATGCCGCGAGTTCCTTGTAGTATTCTTGATTAAACTCCCGAGCAAGCAGAGGCTGCCACGAGGGATGAATGCTTTCCTCAATCACCGCGCCAACCTCACGTCAAATCCCGGAGTTAAAATCGATACTCACTGGTTTGCACGACATCAATTTCATCAAAATCAATAAATTTCTGGCAGCTCTCCATCATTTTTTGCAAATGACGCTCAAATTTTTCTTGGTCACCTACCGCATTATAAAAAGCTTCCGACGACGTCATTGCTTCCGCGGGAAAACACTCCTCGACAATGGCGTGATAACACGTCACATCGTTACCTGCCAGCTCAGAAACGACGTTCTGCACGTAACGAAAACTCGCCTGAACATCAATAGCAATTTGAGTATGAACTCCCCGCCAGTAGGCCAACCAATCTTCATAGGCCATGCTCTGCGGACACCGCAGCATAGCAACTTGGCTGAATCCTGGCGTGCGCTCCCCTAGCCCAGCTAATTGGCTGGTATTCGCAAGAGGCTCGAATTCGTCCACATGGTAGCGACTAAACTGCACACAGCAGGACTGAATATACTCCTGCAGCACAGCGAGCTCGGCACTCTCATCCAAATACAGCGAGCACATAGCGTCAAAGCCCTGCGCTGAATTTTCCATACGCAGGCCAACAGCGGGCGCCACCGCCGCATCGACAATATTTAGCTGCACACCTCGAACGCCCTGCTGGGCACGCAGCTCCGGCGCCAACCAGCTTAATAGCCGGGCCTCAAATTCCGTACCCGGCGTATCGGTCCACATCAAATAAATGACCTTTCGCACTGCATCTCCTTATTATTTTAATGCGGCCACAAAGGCCAAAACTGTAATAATAACAGCTAATTATGAGATCACATACTGATTGGCGGCGTCGCGGTTGAGGCATTATCAATCAGCATTTCAGCTGCGTTAACAAACTTCGATTCATCTGACGCCAAATAAAGTACCAACGCGGCGATGTCTTCAGGTTCACACATCGGATGCTCGACCGTCGACAAGGACTCGATCTCTTCTCTGGTCGCTGAATCTTGACCCGTGGCTACTTTAAATACCATCGGTGTTTTAACACCGTCAGGATGAATAGAGTTACAGCGAATACCATTGCGCTTTTCTCGACAATACAACGCTACCGACTTAGTCAACGCCATTACAGCGCCTTTACTCGCACTGTAAGCCGCCACAAAAGACATACCATGAATTGCCGCTACTGAAGACATATTGATGATCGAACCACCATTACCCGAGGCTTCCATTGCTGGTATAGCCGTTTTACAGCCAAGGAATACGCCTTCACTGTTAACAGAATTCACCCGCCGATAGTCCTCTAGACTACAGTCAACGACGTTACCCAAGGTCATCATGCCAGCATTATTCACTAGCACGTCTAAACGACCAAAATGACTGACTGCAGTGCTAACAACACGTTTCCAGTCATCTTCACTTGTCACATTGTGCTTGAGGAAAATAGCGGCCTCACCAATTTGTGCAGCTACAGCTTGGCCGTCAGCCTCATTGAGGTCAGTCAACACTACTTTTGCACCCTCTGCGGCTAGCCTGATAGCATCTGCCTTACCCATACCACTCGCCGCACCCGTTACAATGCACACTTTGCCGCTTACACGTCCCATATCCAACTCCTAGTATTATTAACGATCCCTGACACAAACCCAAAGGTTACAGGTCAATAACCTAAGTAAATCACGCCCAGCAGTAAAAAAACAGTACATCGCGATTACCCTTTGGTAAGATTATGAAAAATAACGGACGGCTGCTGTATGAACATCGCCACTTTGACTCTTAAACTTGCCATCGGGTCACTTCTGTTACTCGTGATTGGCGTAACGGGAACCCGTGCTGAGGTCTTCGGCTATCAAACCGGTCTGTTAATGTTTAGTCTCGCCGGTTTACTCAGTTTCATCAGTATTAGTGCATCTGCGCTATTTACACGCCGGGCCAAGCAAGAAAAAGACCGCCAACGCCTGAACAAGGCAGCGCTAATTGCACTCCCTGCTATCTTTTTTTTCAGCATTAGTCTTTTCCACGGTGCGGGCGCACCATTAATTCACGACGTTAGCACGGACACCCAGAATCCACCTGAATTTATCAAAGCAGCCACCCTCCGCAAGCCTAGCGACAATGATCTACACTATGCACCCGCAAATATTCCACTGCAGCGGCAGGCCTACCCAACGTTAAAAACACTAGAGAGTTCACATACGGTCACTGAAGCACAAAAGCGGGCATACAAAATTGCTAGCGAAATGGGATGGCTGGTCTATTATCAGCAGGAAGGGCACATAGAAGCGCAGGCTAGAAGCTTTTGGTTTGGTTTTATCGATGATATTGTTATTCGAATTCAAGTCACTGAAAGCGGCACAAAAATAGATATCAGATCGGCGTCTCGTGTTGGCAAAGGCGATTTAGGCGCGAATGCAAAAAGAATTATGGCCTTCAGCGAGCTATTTAACCAAGATGATTTTATTTAACCCTAAAAAGCCCTGTACAGCAGTAAAACATGGTATTCATATGGCAATAATGGGATCACAGAATAAGGTTGTGAACAGCGCAAAAACATTATGCAGTGCAACGCACTGCAGCCTAAAAAAATTGACCAAAGTGCTACTAATTATCACGACGCTGTTTACCAGCACAGCCTACGCCGACGTCATTCGCACCGCCCTGAATGAGAGCGGCGTCATGGTACTGACAAATTCAGAAGTACAAACTGGCGATCTTAGTTTAAGTAGTCTGCGTGCGATATTCACCATTCGCAAGCGGAGTTGGGACGACAAAACGCCGATAAAGGTATATGTACTACCTGACGGAAACCCATTGCACCAAAAATTTTGTAAATCCATTCTCAAAGTTTACCCCTATGTCCTACGCGAACAGTGGGATAGATTAATATTCAGTGGCACGGGGATTCCGCCCACGATAGTGAACAACGAGCGTGAGTTGCAAGAGTTGGTTAACGCAACACCAGGCGCCATCGGCTACGCCCCAATAACCAGTGTGAACGAAACCGCTTCCAACGCCCCCTTAGCCAAACTGTTCGTTCTTCGAACCAACAGCGAGTACTAAACAATGCCATCAACTTTAAAAGCGATTACCCAATATTTTGGCCTGAGTATTGCTTTGTTATTACTCGCTGGCCACAGTCACGCTAATAATAACGGTGACCTACAATTCCACGGCTTTTTTTCCCAAGCCTACCTCTTAAGTGATGGCAATAATTTTTACGGCGACAGCCAGCGCGGCAGCACCGATTATATGGAAGCCGCAGTTAACGCTACGTGGCGAGTGGCACCTGCCTTAAATATTGCCGGCCAAGTTCTGAGTCGTGACGCTGGCAATTCAGCCAATGGCGGGCTAGACATCGACTTTCTGTTTGCCGACCTCAAAGCAATCGAGACTGAAGAGTCAGGCCTAGGCTTTAGGCTTGGCAGAGTGCGTAATGCCTATGGCTTTTATAACGACACCCGTGACGTACTATTTACGCGGTCTACCATTTTAATGCCGCAGGCGGTGTACTTCGAAGGGAATGGCCTGAGGGAGCTCCTTTTTGCCACCGACGGCGCCCAGCTTTACAGCTACTGGGATGCAAACGAAAATTCAACCAGCCTTAATTTTACCCTGGGTCGCAACGAGAAAAGTATTTCTTCCGAAACGATTAAAAATCTATTCGGCGCCGCCGCCGCGTCGATCGTTCACAAAGGTGAAGTAAAGTCGCCAATTTACGCGCAACTCCTCCACTCTCGGAATGGCGGTGACAGCAAGTTCGCAGTATCCGTGCTTAACGTACAAATTGACTTACACTCTGCGGTAAGAAGTTTTGGTGATTTAAGCCTCGACGCCACCGGCTATGTACTTTCTGCGCAGAAAAACCTTGCGATGTGGACCTTTACTGGCGAGTACAGCTTAATTACCACTGACTTCACCAGTATACAAGGCTCACAGAGCCAAAAAATAGAGGCGGCCTATTTGCAAGCGCAATACCGCTTACGTCCCAGTGTCACGCTAACTAGCCGTTACGAATTAAGCTATCTCGACCGCGAACGTCGCAGCGAAACTGACAGCCACAACGTAGTTTTAGGCCTGCGCTGGTTGCCTGCCGCCAATTGGGTTATTGATACTAATATTTACGGTATCAGAGGTACCTCAGGTATACCCATTGTTGATAATTCAAGGAATTCACGACTTGATGAGCGTACCGAAATGTTTGCCATTATGATTGGCTACCGATTCTGAACGCGCAAAAGCATATGGATCCTATTGAGCCGTCCAAGCCAACCCTAAACACCGTCAGACTCGGTCTTCAGCGCAAGCTCAGTGTTGTTTTATTTCTCGCCGTAGCACTGGTCATGGGTAGCCGCGGCTACATAAGTTATGTTCAAACAGTTAGTTCAAATCAAGAGGCTGTGCTACAAGACTTAGAGGCTTTACAGCAAACCTTTGCATCGCTATCTGAACGATCTAACAACGAATTATTTCGTTTAGCTGATCAATACCGGATTCCAAGCGAAGAGGAGTTCCAACAGGGCGATCTCGCGCCACCGTCACTAATGTCGAATATTGAGTCGATCTACTACATCAATCTAGACGGTGATATTCTTGCGGCATCCTTGCAAGAAGGTATCGACCCTAAAACCATTCCACCTTATATTTTTACTGCGATACGTGCGATCACCAATACCGGCCGCCCATTTGCAACCCTGCACTGCACGCCCTCCTGTGCGCAAAGCGTTTTCATACCGGTAATCACCAATGACGGCCGCGAATTAGTTATCAATATTAATCGCTCGGCCACCCTGCTTATCCAAGATTTCTTTGAAATCACCCATGCAGACATTGCTATTCTAGACGTAACCCAGAATGGAATGACCGCGTCGTTAGATAATGTATTGATTGCCAGCCAGGGCAGCCAAACCAAGAACCTCATCCGCGAAATAGCTGAATTGACAACAATCAGTGCCAAAAAACCAAGTGTATTCTTTGACGTAATCGGTGATCAGTACTACAGCGCTCGCTTTTTCCCACTGCATGAAAACTCACCACCGAGAACCTACGCAACCATTCTCAGAAATGAGTCCAGATCTCGTGCGCAAATAATAAACGAACTAAAGAACATTGTATTTTCAACATTACTAGCCCTTTTGCTAATAATCTCGCTAATAGCCGTCATCTTAAAGCCATCTGTTGACCGGCTAATGAACTTAGCAAAAATTCTCCCAATGCTTCCAGACAACCGCTTCCAAGAGGCGCAAAAACTACTCCAACAACACTCATCTCGCAAGAAGCGCTCCGACGAAATCGACGTATTGCTGCACACTACCGGCGATGTAATCGAGTCCTTGGAGCGTATGAATGCCAGTGTTGAGCAACATCGAAATGAGCTAAAATCAAAGATAGAAGCTCTCACCGAAGCAAAAGTATTTAATGAATTAATACTCGATGCCTCCCCACTGACGGTCATTATTCATGACACCGCCGGTACAATTCGTAACATCAATAAAATGGGGCGAGAGTTAACTGGCCTCGATAAGAAGGCACCTGTCAATGCCAATATAAACACTTGGGTGAGAAACGAGAACCAAAGTAAATCACTCTCAGCGTCATTGCAGAACATTACCGACACCTCGGGTAAAAAAAGTCAGGGCCAAATGCCCTTTTTTACCGACGACGGTCGTAAATTGTATTTCCTGTGGACGCACACCTGCTTACATGTAAATGATGAAGCCCATATTCTTTCAATGGGCATCGATATTACTGAACGTAAGGAAGCTGCTGAAAGTTTGCACTGGCTAGGCCAGCACGACCGCATTACTGGCTTACTAAATCGCAGCAGCTTTACTGAAAATGCCAATGAATATATCGCCAATCACCGCGACAACGACCTCATCGAATTAGTGATGTTTGATATTGACGAATTCGCTGTTTTCAACGATCGTTTTGGCTTCGATGCAGGCGACCGCTTATTAAACGACCTAGCCGCACATTTAGTTGATGCCTTACCGGAAGACTCCCCTCTCGCAAGAACGGGCTCTGGCGAGTTCTGCGCAATCATTCATCACGCCAGCGAATCACACCGGTCAGTTAAAGACCTCGGCCTCGAACGCTTAACACGTTATTCCTTCAGCCACGGCAATATCACCGAGGAGGTTTGCATCTCAATCGTCGTCGATAGCTACGACAACAGCTTAAGTGGTATCGACGAACTCATCTCAAACACGACTTCGACAATGGCGAAAGTAAAAAGCAAATCTAGAGGGAGTCTTTACTACGCCGCGGATTCTGACGACACCAGCCGCGTGTCTCGGCACGAGAAATACCGAATGAAAGAGCAGTTACAATCTGCACTAAACGGTAATCGCCTTGTGCTATTTTATCAGCCTATCCTCGATTTAAGCCTCAACAAAATCAGTCATTGTGAATGTTTAGTTCGCATGCTCGATGACGAAGGCCAGTTTATTTCCCCCGCGCATTTCCTTGGCATCGCCGCAGAATCCGGAATGATGCAAAGACTGGACTTTTCAGTCATGGAGAAAGCCATGCGCCAACAGCACATCTGGGAAGATTCCGGTATAGATACTGGACTAAGTATAAATATAACTGCGCAGACCCTTGAGCAGCCCGACTTCGAAGCGCGCCTTAACGAGCTACTACAGCGTACCGGCGCAAATCCAACACGCCTCATATTCGAAGTATTAGAAACCGATGCCCTCGAAGACTTGGGCGCAGCACGAAAATTACTGAATAATTTTAAAACGGTAGGTGCCAAAATCGCTTTTGACGACTTTGGCATTGGTTTCACTTCCTTCGAATACGTGCGGGAACTACCTGTCGACTATATAAAAATTGATCAGTCCTTTATTCGCTTTATCCACGAACGGGAAAGCGACCAAGTTCTAGTAAAATCGATGGTGGAAATGAGCCATAACCTTGGTAAGAAAGTGATCGTCGAGGGCGTTGAAACCCGTGAGGCACTGGAAATTGTCCGCGATATGGGCGTGGAATACGTGCAAGGTTATTACCTTTGCCGCCCCATGCCCCTCAGTGCCCTTGATCTCTCATTGCGAATTCACGACTAATAAGCGCCGCCCTCAAACATTAAGTTTGAAGACAGCACAGCAACTTAATTAGTACGCACCCGTGCTATGGCATTTTTCCATCCGGTATAGCGCCTAGCGCGATCAACTTCATTCATTGCCGGATCAAAGCCCGCCTCACACTGCCAGAGCTGTGCGATTTCGTCTAAAGACTCGTACACACCCAACTGCAGTCCCGCTAAATAGGCGGCGCCTAGCGCGGTCGTTTCACTAACCATCGGTCGCTCACAGCGACAGTCCAACATATCAGCAAGACGTTGTACCACCCAGTTATTCGCTACCATGCCGCCATCGACCCGCAATGTAGCGAAATCAGCCCCGTCGCCACGCATGGCTTCCAATAAATCACGGGTTTGGTAGCACACCGACTCCAATGCTGCCCGCGCGATATGCGCAATCCCGGTATCCCGCGTCAACCCCAAAATCGCGCCGCGCGCGTCTGGGTCCCAATACGGCGCCCCAAGCCCAGTAAAAGCGGGCACCATATACACACCATTGGAACTGGCGACACTTTCCGCCAAGGGCTGGGTTTCCGCCGCAGAGCCAATCAGGTGAAGACCATCTCGCAACCACTGCACTGCGGCACCCGCAACAAATATACTTCCCTCCAAAGCATAGGTAACTTCGCCCTTAATCCGGTATGCCACCGTGGTTAGCAGGCGATGCTTAGAACTTAACGCCGTAGCGCCGGTATTTAGCATGACAAAACAGCCCGTACCGTAGGTGCTTTTTACCATACCGGGGGTAAAGCACGCCTGCCCCACTGTTGCCGCCTGTTGATCACCAATTAAAGCGCAGATCGGTATCGCAGCACCAAACAAATCGGAGCTACACTCGCCATAGTCATCACAACTGTCTTTTACTGCAGGTAAAAGTGCTCGGGGAATCTTAAACAAGGCGAGCAATTCGTCGTCCCAATCTTGACTATGAATATTAAATAACAAGGTCCGCGACGCATTCGTCGCATCAGTAGCGTGCTCGGCGCCATTAGTCAGCCGCCACAACAAAAAACTATCAATCGTGCCAAACGCCAATTCACCAGCCTCGGCGCGGGCCCGGGCGCCGTCGACATTATCTAAAATCCAAGCGACTTTGGTGCCAGAAAAATAGGGGTCCAGCAATAAACCCGTCCGTTTAGCCACCAACTCTTCGACACCCTGCGACTTAAATTCAGCACATTGCTTTGCGGTCCGCCGGTCTTGCCAAACAATAGCAGGATAAATCGCCTTACCGGTTTTGCGATCCCATATCAGCGTGGTTTCGCGCTGATTTGTTATACCAATTCCTGAAATATCCGACGCCGCCAAGCCCGCTTCAGCGATTGCTTTGCGGCAGCTATTTAAGGTCGTTTGCCAGATTTCCTCAGGATCGTGCTCTACCCACGCATCTTCAGGATAATGTTGACTAAACTCCTCCTGACCAAGGCCGCAGATGCCCCCTTGCGAATTAAAAACAATAGCTCGCGAGCTCGTCGTACCTTGATCAATCGCCAGTAGATAGCTTTCTTTCATTTTCCAATACCCTTGCCAAATGCTAGGCCTAATGATGGCAGAGTATGCGGTCGGCGGCCATAAATCCGCGAATTTGTGACGTGCAATACCGTCTCAGGCCAAAGTGCCACCGTCCACGCGAATCTGCTCGCCTGTAATGTGACAACCATCCGCTGACGCCAACATCGCAACAACGCCTGCAACAACCTCAGGTCCTTTTGCACCACTTAGGGAAGTAATCCTACTAAGTAAATCAAAGTCCGCATCAGCCGGAAAGCTCAGCCCCTGCACCATATTAGTATTGATATCGCCCGGACAAACGCAATTTGCGCGCACCCCGCGCTTTGCGTACTCAACGGCAATGCTTCGAGTTAAGGCCAAGACACCGCCTTTACTCGCGCCGTAAGCGGCTCCCCAAGGCAAGCCTTGTAGCGATGCGGTCGACGCCGCATTGACGATATTTCCCTGGGTTTTAAGTAACTCGGGCAATACCGCCTTACACAGCATAAAGGTGCCCGTTAAATTAACGCCAATGATTTGCGACCACATTTCCATGCTCGTTTCATGACAGTTAGCAAACCGCAAAATACCCGCCATATTAACAACGACATCAAGCTGACCGTAGTGAGCTACACAATCTGCTACGGTTGTTTCAGCCGCGCCAGGCTCACTAACATCAAAACGCGCAGCGACCACATGACCACCCATTTTGCTAATTTCTTGCACTAAGCTATCTAAATCCCCCTGCTGAATATCGGTGCAATACAGCTTGGCCCCTTCGGCGGCGAGTCTTAGCGCACAAGCGCGGCCAATACCAGAACCCGCGCCTGTAAGTAACACCACTTTATCTATAAATCGGTTCATGTCCGCCCCTATTGTTATTGTGTAAAACAGTATGAATGAATATTAGAATCATCCCATCAGCGCCGCTATGCCCCAATTGCAGTAGGCCACACAGGCCACATTGCCATTAAGACCAAATGACCCCATTTGCCAATGAGATGACGTGTTTCGTTCTTGTCTTAATTTGCCTGTCGACTAAGCTGGCCACTCATATCACCAATTTTTACAAATAATACTTTTGAGACCATCACCATGAGCGATCTCGACAACTTCCGCGCCTCGGTCAAAACTTGGCTACAGGAAAACTGCCCAGCCTCACAGCGCTTGCCAATCACCAGAGATGAACAAGTCTGGGGGGGGCGCAATATCAGCTTCCCAAGCCCAGATGCCAAACTCTGGTTTGAGCGGATGCGCGACAAGGGCTGGACGGTGCCAGAGTGGCCACAGGAGCTTGGCGGCGGCGGACTAAATGAGCAGGAAGCCAAAATACTCAAAGACGAGATGAAGGCACTTGGCTGCCGCACACCACTCTATGACCTAGGTATTTGGATGCTTGGCCCCGCCGTATTGGAATACGGCAGTGACGAGCAGCGTCGCCAGCATATCCCCAAAATCGCCCGTGGCGAAGTCCGTTGGTGTCAGGGCTACTCTGAACCCGGTGCTGGCTCAGATCTTGCCAGCCTGCAAACCCGCGCCGAAGATTGCGGCGACCACTTTTTAGTGAATGGCAGTAAAATTTGGACGACCAATGCCGACAAGGCCGACTGGATATTTTGTTTAGTGCGCACTGACCCCGACGCTAAAAAGCAGGAAGGTATCAGCTTCCTGCTTATAGATATGGATCAACCCGGCGTTACTGCAAAACCCATTCCTCTCATAAGCGGTGACTCCGAGTTCTGCCAAACATTCTTTGATGACGTCAAAGTCCCTAAGGGCAATCTGATCGGCGAACTGAATAAGGGTTGGTCGGTAGCAAAATCACTGCTCAAGCACGAGCGCAAGCTCATGGCCGAAATTGGTGGCGACACACCGGGACCGAGCTTTTCGCCAGTCCAAGCGGCGCTGAAATATGTCGGACTCGATGCCGAAGGCAAGTTGAAGGATCGCGGGCTCCGCGATCAACTGGTTGCCCATGAAATGCGTTTCCGCGGTATTGGTCTAACCCACTTTCGCAGCTTTGAGGAACGCATGCACGGCGTCGGCAACAATAATATCCCCCTGATAATGAAATATGTCGGTACCGAAGAAACTAAAAGCAAGGAAGAAGTATTAATGGCGGTACTCGGTAATCGTGCACTGGGCTGGGATGACCCGGAATTTAATGACGATGAATTACTGAGTAATCAGGGCTGGCTATTTTCAAAAGCACTCTCGATCGCTGGTGGCACTTCAGAAGTGCAGTTGAATATTATTGCCAAACGCGTGCTAGGTCTGCCCGAATGAAGAAGTACGCAGACCGTCAAACCCATCGCAATGGCCTAGGAGATTTGTAATGCCACTGGTATTAAATGAAGAACAGCGCTTGCTGAAAGATACCGCTAAAGATTTTTTAAACAAAACCATGCCAGTCGAGGCCCTGCGTACGCTTCGCGACAGCAAAGATGCAGTGGGCTATAACGCTGAGCACTGGCAGCAAATGGTTGAACTTGGCTGGGCGAGCATGATCATCCCTGAAGCCTATGACGGCCTTGATTTTAGTTTCTTGGGCTTAGGCGCTGTGCTAGAAGAGTGTGGCCGCACGCTCGCCGCCTCACCACTTTTTGCCAGTGTTGTATTGGGCGCTTCCGCCCTCATTCTCGGTGCAAATGATACGCAAAAATCAGCGTTTTTACCGAAAATCGCGAGCGGCGAATTACGCCTTGCCCTGGCCCTCGAGGAAGGTGCTCACCACAACCCCGAAGCAACTGCCTTAACTGCCTCTGAGACCGATCTCGGCTTTGTTTTAAACGGTCGCAAAACCTTTGTCCTTGATGGCCACACGGCTGACCAACTCATCGTCGTGGCCCGCAGCGAACCTACAAGTGTCGGCCGCGACGGCCTTAGCTTGTTTATTGTCGACGCCAATACATCTGGGGTCGAGCGCACGCGCCACCACATGCTCGATAGTCGCAACGCCGCGAGTATCCAATTTAACAATGTCACGGTTAATCGCGACGCCCTGCTTGGTGAGCTAAATCAAGGCTGGTCACTACTGGACAATATATTGGATCGCGGACGTATTTGCCTCTCAGCCGAAATGCTCGGTGGCGCACTGGAATGTTTTGACCGCACCATTGCCTACCTCAAAGAGCGGGATCAATTTGGTGTTAAAATCGGCACATTTCAAGCGCTACAACATCGCGCGGCGGTTATGTTTACCGAACTGGAACTGGCGAAATCTGTAGTAATTGATGCCTTGTCCGCCATCGACGAAAATCGGGGCGATCTCGCGCAACTCGCCAGTTTGGCAAAGGCGCGTCTGAATGATGTTTTTGAATTGATCACAAATGAAGCGGTACAAATGCATGGCGGGATCGGCGTTACCGATGAACTGGATATTGGCCTCTTCCTGAAGCGTTCAAGGGTAGCCAACCAGATCTTCGGCAACAGTAGCTTCCATCGCGATCGCTACGCCAGCCTCTGCGGCTATTGATGACAACTGCCCTCCGAAAATAAACTGGGGGGCAGCCAATCATCCCATCTAATAGGTGCTTAAAAACGCAATACAAAGTCGGCGTTATTGCGGGGTTCACCTAAAAATAGCGTCAAACTTTTAAACAAAGCACTTCCGCGATCCGGCGATAAGGTAAGGTTACCGCTCGCTCGGCCGCTAGTCATAATCTGCACCTGACCGCGGACTCGACTCGGGTTATTCTCGTCAACCACCGCCAAAAGAAAACCATTACTGCAACTGAGCTCTGCGGAAACTGGGGCAATATCACTGATACCCTCGATATCGCCCAGTAACGATGCCAAAGTAACAGAACCCTCTATGGCACTGCAGCCAGCAGCGCTGACATTAGCGGACGGCAGTTGCAGCTTGACACCGCCATCAAAGCCCATACTTGGCAGCTGCGCAATACCCATTAATTTCGCAATATCACCATGTGCCTCGAGGTCGCGCAACCATAAACTATTATTCGCCCCTACACCTACCAGTGCCGACACCTTAGCCGGACTCGCAAATTCAATAGCCAAGGGCACGCCGCGCAATAAACCAAGTGGGCTTACTCGCCATTGCAACTGACTGACACTGATATCATCATACTGCAAGTGATCAACCTGCCCTCGCCAAGTACGACCGCTCACCGTGCCGAGCTTTAACTCAGGAATTTGTTTCATTAAAATATCGGTCACAAGCCACGCGGGGCTGCTAAGCAATAAGCACACTAAAAAGAAAGCCGTGCCACAAACAATCCACAGCGAACGCGTCATCCCTCACTCCCGACCGATGCCCGCAAGGACACACTGCCCGGTACATCTAATAAACTCATATTGGCTGAATGCAAAGTCATTCCCGCCGCTGATAGGGCTTCAATTAACTGCACCGCGCTGGTGTAATCAGTACTGGCCACCCACAGGCTGTAACGCCCAGCAGACTGCGGCTCAATTCGATTAACGTTGATGGCCAAGGCTGATGCCGCCCTCGTTATTTGTTGCTGCGGCGAGCCCGACAAAGCACTCCCGGGGACACTGCCGCGCGCCGATTGCAATTGTTGTGCGGCCTGCTGCATCCATACATAAGAGCTGCGCCGTTGTTCTAAGCGCTTTTCTGCACTATCACGGGCCGACAATAATGGTTGCCACAGCATCAACCATATTATAAGTGGCACGGCCACAGCAGCACCCACAATAAGGGTAAAACGCTCTTGCTCGGAACGCCCTTCTAGCAATTGATTCAGCCATTTCATTGCGACTCACCCCGTATACTAATTTGCCCAGCGATGCCGCCATCCTGCTGCCCGAAGGCGCCGCGTTCGACATCCAAGCCCTGGGCTTTTAAGGCCGCAAGCCATTGATCAATTGCCTCATAGGAAGCGGCACTCAGAATTAACTTCAACACTGCGGGATCATTTTCATAGTTTAATTGTGTCAAGGTAATACCCGGTTTGGACTTGCTCGCCGCCGCGACTTTTTCCAGCCACGGCATCATTAAGCCTTTACCCCCCGCGCTTTCAAGCGCATTAAGCTGACTGCGCATTTGACTGCGCGCATTCACCACCCGACTACCGGGAAAGACCTGTTGGTAAAGAGCAACCATGGCTTCGTCCAAGGTATCCGCGTCACGATTAGCACTATAGGTTTGCAGACCCACACTCAGCCAATGCAAACCCAATAACACCGCCAGCAAGATTAGCGGCCAGCGAATGCGGCTCAAAGCCTCACCACTTTCATCTTTAAGTAAGTAAGCGCCACTAAGCAATGACAAGGGCA